>BNVT01000011.1 GCA_025998295.1 Endomicrobiia bacterium | reverse complement strand
TTCTCTTCTCTCCTTGCTATCCTTGACTCTTTTATCAAATGCTTTCTTTACTCCCATTAATACTAAATCCATTACATATGACCTAACTGCTTTCTTTTTTGTTTCATAGTACTTCTATTGTACTTTTGTATGTTAGTTATGTAGGAGGTTTAATGATCTAAGGATTTTTTATGTTTTCAGCGCCAAAACCAGAACAATGCCTAAGATTGAGGGATGAAGTTAGTCCTGCATCATTTTTCCCGAGATGGAAATGATAGAATTGGTTTTTAGAGAAACCTAAAACGATGCATAGAGTATCAAGGGAAAAATGATATAGGGTAGACTTTAAAGCAAGATCTGTGTTCTTACAAATGCCCCCCCGTGGGAAAATTACTTATGAACAGTTTGTAAAGAGGTCTAATACTATTTTTCTAGATATTATTTTGTTAACAGAAATAATCAAACAATTGTTTAAAATCCAGCTTGTTCTTTCGAATTCCAGCATATTTATCATAAAGTTTTTGCTTAGATTTAATTAGTACTGGAGATTTTATACCGTATTCCAACGCCATTGAAACTTCAATATATGCGCACAATTTATCGCATATTTCGGTTAAAGTTCCATCAACAGCATTATATTTATTATTGTCAAAACATGCTGCGTTGTCAACTCTTTCTACGCTATTGTTTTCAACAATTTTATCTGAAAATTCATCTTCTATAAAATATTGCATTTCCGAATGCCAGCCCGGCGGAATTAGAGGGAGGATTTTTTCATCAACTTGTTTCTTTTCGTATTGTTTTATAATATCTTCCAATCCCGATATTGAAGATTTTACAGGTGACACTATATCTTTTGTAAGAATCTCGGGGATATCGTGAAATAACGAAGAATAAAAATTATTATACCTTCTCTTTTCTGAAGCATTCATTTCCACTGACAGCATGTATGAAAAGAATGCTACTGTAAGCATATGACCCAACACACTTGTCTTTGGTATTCTAAAAGCCTGCGCCCATCTTTGTTGAAACCGCAGCTGACCGCACAGATCTAAAAATCCATAATATTTTCTGTTTATTACTAATTTTTTTATACCTGATAAATCATCAAAAACAGCAATACTTTCTTCTATTTCCTGTTTTGTTTTTTCTATACCATAAATCATCGAATTCCATGGATAGATTATAGCGAATTCCCATTTCGTTGATAGGCAGTGAGCTGCACTTAAAATTCTTTTTTCGTGTAAGGCATAATCTGTATCCAAAAGATATCTCGAACACCTCTTACCAAAGTTTCCATTTAAAGCCGATAGGTCGTTATTTAAGTTTTCTATTACCCATTTGTTTAATTCTTTTTCTTTTTTTGACATTATTTCACGGAAAATTTCAGGTTTTAAATCTGTAAGCATTATTCTCTGAAAAAATTCGAAAATTCCGCCTTCAATAAGTTTTGTCCAATCGACTGGGTTACCATCTTCTTCTTCAAATTTTGCAACTATGTAAGCAATTATCATTTTATGGGCTTGCTTATCGAGCTCAAAGAAATCAAACGGACGTATATGATCATTCCATCTTAAAATATTTGCGGCAGAAAAAATTCTTAAAATTAAATCTTTTGTTATCATTAGACCTCTTTTTCAAACCTAGGTTTTAAAATTATACATTCCAGTTATCAAATTAAATCTCAAAGCCAAAGCGTTTTCTTCTACTAAGGTATGTTCCCAAGCAAAGAACTTTGTTAAAAGTCTATTTTTAGGTACTTAAGTTAATGCTTTCTTTATAATTTTTTTATACTCCATCTCCTTTGCGATACATCAGCCTTAAATTATATTGAGAGGCAGCATCTCCCTGTTCCGCTGCCTTTTTGCATCTTTCAAATGTTTTTTGATATTCATTCTTGTTGGAAACTTCTTTATGCTCATTTATCATTACATGGACATCTCTTGCATAGAGATTCTTATGATTATGTCTTTTTCAATATCCCGTAAAACCTCTTTAATAGTGTCTAACTTTTGACATTTTTTGCTTCGATTATGTAATTAATTATGCATAAAATTTTTATTTATGGTTTGCAATAAGGACTTAGAAAAAGTGGCAAAACCATATATAAATCCAAATCAATCCATTGGTATTGTGTTCCTTAGTCTTGAAAAAGAGACTTATTATTTTTCCATGTAACGTTTTCTTCTTTCCGGAGATAACTTTTCAATCGAATATCTTAACATTGTCCTGGGCATAACGCGAGAATATTTGTCTAAAAACAAAACAAGTGGTTTTATATCGCGTTTTCCAACTTCCCTAAGCATCCATCCGGACGCTTTATGTATTAAATCATGTTTATTATTCAAAAACATCTTTGCAAGCACTAAAGTCTCGTCAAATCTTTTTTGTTTTATAAAGCAAAAAGTAGAAACCATTGCAATTCTTTCTTTCCAAAGATATCCGGATTTTGCATACATCCAAAAATCTTTTAAAGAATTATTATTCCAATAGTCTCCAGTAATATAAGGCGCAGACAAATCAACCAAATCCCAATTGTTAATGTATTTAGAATTTCTCAAATACATTTTCACAATACTAGACTTGCCATTACCATTAATTTTTTTATATTTTTCAACTAGAATCATCAACACGGTAAGTCTTACTTCGTGGATTTTGTATTGTAACAATTCTTCAATCTCTTCTAAATCTATACTTCCCCAATATTTTCTTGCTATAACCCTCTGTTGTGGAACTTTAATTCCCCAAAAAAAATCGCCCTCGCCGTAACCACCTTTATACGTCTGAAAATATTTTGCATTATATCTTGCAAAAACTTCGTCTTTATAATGTCTTAAATCTTCTAAAAGGGCTTTTGTCAAATTTGTTTCCATTTTAAAATCTAACGAATCTCCTTAAAAGCAAAGTAATAACAACGTACATGATTGAAGTAAAAAAAAACATAGGCACAAAATTTATTTTGAACATTTTTATCTTAAAAACCAGCAAAAATACTA
Source organism: Endomicrobiia bacterium (assembly GCA_025998295.1). Taxonomy (GTDB): domain Bacteria; phylum Elusimicrobiota; class Endomicrobiia; order Endomicrobiales; family Endomicrobiaceae; genus Endomicrobiellum. Next base: position 17,457 of record BNVT01000011.1, on the reverse strand, counting down.
ATGTATAAAAAACACCAAAAATAATCGCATTTACTATTAAATTTAATAACATTTTACACCCTCTCTTAAAGCATGTAGTTCTACTTATGAGTAGTTTGGAAAAGGCAAATAGTAAATACCCCGCAAGGCTTGCCTGCCGCTCCTTTTTTGCAAAAAAGAGGAATTACCACAGAATATTTTGTTTTTATTCCCCTTAAACATTTATAATTGACAAAAAAATTATTTATGACGATTAATATGCTCTTTTAAATAACGACCTGTAAATGATTTAGTGTTTTTCATTATATCTTCAGGCGTTCCTTCTGCTACAATTTTGCCGCCCTTTTCACCACCTTCAGGACCTAAATCAATAAGCCAGTCGGCAGTTTTAATAACGTCAAGATTATGTTCTATAACAAGGACTGTGTTACCTGCGTATGAAAGTCTCTGCAGTACTTCAAGAAGTTTTTCTACATCCGCAAAATGTAAACCGGTAGTAGGCTCGTCAAGAATGTATATTGTTCTCCCTGTGGCTCTCTTTGAAAGTTCTGCAGCAAGTTTGATTCTTTGGGCTTCACCGCCCGAAAGAATTGTGGCTTGCTGTCCTATTCTTATATATCCAAGCCCCACGTCTTCAAGAGTGGATAGAATTCTTCTAAGCGTAGGGATATTCTCAAAAAACCTAGCACTTTCCTCTATTGTCATATTTAAAACTTCATCTATATTCTTGCCTTTATATCTTATTTGTAAAGTTTCTTCATTAAACCTTCTGCCATCACAAACATCACATTTGACGTAAATATCAGACAAAAATTGCATTTCAATTTTTAAAGTTCCGTCTCCCTGACAGTTTTCGCATCTGCCACCTTTTACATTAAAAGAAAATCTACCGGGCATGTATCCTCTTGCTTTCGCTTCGGGAACTTGTGCAAATAAATCTCTTATCATAGAAAACGCACCCGTATAAGTTGCAGGATTTGATCTTGGTGTTCTTCCAATAGGGGACTGGTCAACAATAACAACCTTGTCTATATTCTCAAGCCCTTCCATATTTTTAAATTTGCCCGGTTCTTCTTTTGCTCTGTAGAACTTATGAGCTAAATTTTTATATATCACTTCATGCACTAAAGTGGATTTTCCGCTGCCTGATACGCCTGTAACGCATACAAAAAGACCTAGAGGAATACTGACATTTATATTTTTTAAATTAAATTGTTGAACACCTTCAATAGTAAGCCATTTATCCAAATGTTGTTTTCTTTTTTTAGGTATAGGTATTTTTAAAGTTCCTTTTAAATATTGACCCGTCAAAGAATTTTTATATTTAACTATTTCTTTCGCATTCCCCTGCGCCACTATATATCCACCGTGTACTCCCGCTCCAGGGCCTAAGTCTACTATGTAATCGGCGATTCTCATTGTATCTTCATCATGTTCAACGACAATTAAAGTGTTTCCTAGATCTCTAAGTCTTATCAAAGTCTCTAAAAGTTTATTGTTATCTCTCTGATGAAGACCTATAGACGGTTCGTCAAGCACATACAAAACACCTGTAAGACCTGAGCCTATTTGAGTAGCCAAATGTATTCTCTGCGCTTCGCCGCCTGCAAGAGTGCCGCTTTCTCTCCCTAAACTTAAATATCCCAAACCAACATTATTCAAAAACTGTAACCTTTCACATATCTCTTTTAAAATAGTGTTACTTATAATTTTGTCTTTCTCGTTAAACTTAATGTTGTTAAAAAAAACTAATGCTTTTTCAATAGACATTTTTGTAATATCTGAAATTGACTTATCATCAATTAAAATCGAAAGCGCTTCTTTTTTAAGTCTTTGTCCTTTACATGATGGGCAAATTCTTTTTCCCATATATCTATTATGAATTTCTTCTCTTACAAAAGCAGATTCTGTTTCGTTATATCTTCGCTGCATATTTGTTATAACACCTTCAAAATCATCATGTCCGTATAAAAGAATTTCCTGCTGTTTCCTTGCAAGTTCTTTCCAGGGAATATTTAATGGAATTTTATTCTTTTTTGCCGCTTCTGTTAAAAGTTTCCAGTAATATCCGCCCCAGCTACTTTTCCATCTGCTGGTTCTTGTTGTTATCGGTTCCGACCATGCAATAATCGCACCTTGCTTTACAGAACGGTTTTTATCAGGTACCACTAAATCCTCATCAATTTCTATTTTATTTCCAAGTCCGCCGCACTCAGAGCAAGCTCCAAACGGGGAATTAAAAGAAAATAATCTCGATTCTATTCCAGCAAGATTTATTCCGCAGTCTATACAGGCGTGTTGTTGGCTGTAAACTGTTTCTGATACAGCTTTAGAGTCTTCCATTACGATAACAATTACTGTGCCTTTCGACCCTTTTAAAGCAGTTTCAACTGAATCTGCTACTCTGGAGCGCAAGTATTTGTCAAGCTTTATTCTGTCTATTACTATATCGATAGTGTGTTTTTTATACCTATCTAATTTTATATCTTCGTCAAGCATGTAAATATTATCATCAACTCTTACTCTGGAATATCCTTTTTTTGCAAGACGTAAAAAAAGCTCTTCATATGTACCAGATCTTCCTCTTATAAGGGGCGCTAGTATATGAATCGTTGTTGAATTAGGTAGTTCCATAATTGCATCAATTATCTGCTGTGCAGATTGAGGTTGGATTATTTTACCGCATTTTGGACAGTGAGGAACGCCTACTCTTGCAAACAAAAGTCTAAGATAATCATAAACCTCTGTTACCGTTCCCACTGTAGAGCGTGGATTGCGAGATGAGTTTCTTTGTTCTATTGATATCGCGGGAGACAAACCTTCAATAATATCCACATCAGGCTTGTCCATAACTGCCAAAAATTGTCTTGCATAAGTGGATAGAGATTCAACATATCTTCTCTGACCTTCGGCATAAATCGTATCAAAAGCAAGGGAAGATTTTCCCGAACCTGACAAACCTGTAATAACAACAAGTTTATTTTTTGGTATATCAATATCTATGTTCTTTAGATTGTGTTGTCTAGCCCCACGAATTTTTATCACATCCATGATCACAAACACCCTCCCGGATCCAGCTGCAACCAATCACGCATTTCCAGAGAAATCAGTTCAAGTTCTCTGTGGCCGATGTGTCTTTCGTGTTATCCTTAGTGCTGATTATTCTCAATTTCCTTTATTTTTGCTATTCTCCTCATATGTCTCTCTTCAAATGGAGTTTCAAGAAATATTTTTATCCTATGACAAACTTCGCTTATGGTTGCGGTTCTTGATCCTAAACATAAAATGTTTGCTCTGTTATGCTGGGCAGCAAGTTTTGCGGTATCTTCATTCCAGCAAACAGCCGCAATCGCACCTTTAACCTTATTGCAGGCAATTGACATGCCTATTCCCGTCCCGCATATAAGAATACCTTTATCTGCTTTCTTATTTACAACAGCTTCTGCAACTTTCAAGGCATAATCAGGATAGTCACAACTTTCGCTTCCGCTAAAACCAAAATCTTCAACTTCGTAGCCCATTTTTTCTAAATACTTTTTTACAGTATTTCTTATTTCGACTGACGTATGATCAGTACCAAATGCCAATTTTTTTATTTTCTCCATATATTTCCCGCCATGTATTATTATCAGACTTCCTGCATAAATCACATTTCCAATTTGCGCTAACGCAATGCACTAATATAAAGTTAGTTAGCTATGAAATACTTAACAAGTTTTACAAAAGACTCTGCTTCCAAACTTGCTCCGCCAACCAATACACCGTCAATATCGGGTTGTTTCATGAGTTCTGAAACATTTCCCGGGTTTACAGAACCTCCGTAAAGAATTCTTGCTTTATCAGCAGCCTCTTTGTACATTTGCGCATATATTGTTCTTACAAAAGCATGCACTTCCTGCGCTTGGTCCGGAGTTGCGGTTTTACCCGTACCTATGGCCCATACGGGCTCATAAGCTATAACTGTCAAAGATGCATGTTTGGGTGTAAGATTTGCCAAACCTTCTTTTATCTGTTTTTCTATAATTTGAAAAGTAATATTACTTTCTCTTTCTGCAAGGGTTTCTCCTACACACACCACAGGGATAAGATCTATTGCAAGAGCCGCTCTTGTTCTTTTATTGACTGTTTCGTTTGTTTCGCCAAAATACTGCCTGCGTTCTGAATGACCGACTAAAACATAAGAACAACCTATATCTTTCACCATTGCAGGAGAAACTTCGCCTGTAAAAGCACCTTTAGTTTCCCAAAAAAGATTCTGAGCTCCAGTATTAATATTTGACCCTTTAACTTCATTATTTACTGCGTAAAGAGCCGTAAAACTCGGGCAAAGCAAAATCTCAACATCGCTTATATCAGCAACCGCACTTTTCAGAGCTTTAACAACACTTACAGCTTCTGAAATAGTCTTATTCATCTTCCAATTTCCCGCCATTAACGGTTTTCTCATAACGTGTAAGCTCCTTTTTATTTACAGATTTCGCATACTCACCGCTGCTGATTATATCAGATTTGTTATCGATTTTTCAACGCTTGTTTGTAAGCTTTCAACGCTTCCGGAAACACTTCAAGAACTTTTTCTATAACGTCATGAAAAACAGATATTGCGATGCCATAATTTGTTATTGAAACGCCTGCTTCAGTAGCTTTGTTTAGTCTTGCAAGCATACCTTTTCTGTTTAAAGTGCACCCTCCGCAATGTATGATAATCTTATAATTTGAAATATCTTTAGGATAATCTTGTCCTGAAACATATTTAATTTTCAAATCTTTTTTAGAATATTCTCTAATCCATTTTGGAAGCTTTACTCTGCCGATATCGTCTCCAGTAGCATGATGAGTACAAGCCTCGGAAATCAAAATATTATCGCCGTCTTTAATATTATGAAGAACAGCTGCACCTTTTGCCATCTCCACAATATCGGATTTATCAGCTGCATAAATTATTGAAAAAGTTGTAAGTTTAATATTTAAGGGAGTTTTTGCAGCTACTCTTTTAATCGTCTGGGAATCTGTTATTACAATTACAGGAGGCGTTTTTAAGTTTTGCAACGCTGTTTCGTATTCTGTATCTTGAACTATATGAGAAGCGGCGTTTAAATCTAGAATGTGTCTTACTGTCTGAATCTGAGGCATTATTATTTTTCCAAGAGGTGCCCCTAAATCTATAGGCATAATTAAAACAACTACGTCACCTTTTTTTACTATATTTCTTAAAGATAAGTAATTTTCTATATGATTGTCAGGAAGAACTTCTACGAGAATCTTTTTTAAGGCATTGAGGAATTTATCTCTACTTACTATAACGCTTGAAAATAACAGAATATGCTTTGAATATTTTTTTAATTTTTCAAAAAACCTTTCGGAAACAGGATGTAAATCTGTTTTGCCTATGACAATAATGCACGGTGTTTTTCTTTTATCAGCTTCTTCTACAATATCTTTTTCAAATTTATCGAATTTTCCTTGTTCGCACATTAAAAGAGCAACATCTGAAGAATCAAAAGCTCTTTGCGTTTTCTCTATCCTTGCGCTTCCAAGAACAGAAGTATCATTAATGCCAGCAGTATCAAATAAAGTTATGGGGCCTAAGGGATTAAGTTCCATCTGTTTGTATACGACATCCGTCGTAGTGCCTGCTATGTCAGAAACAATGGATATATTTTGGTCTGTTATGAAATTCATAAGAGACGACTTGCCAACATTTGTTCTGCCAAATATCCCAAGTTGAATTGTTAAAGCTTTCACGGTACCTTCATTTTATATGTGACTTTATTTTGACATCACAAAAGTTAAGCGAGATAGTCTGCACGACATTTGCAAAAAAAAGATTTAAACAACGACAGAACTTTTACGCAAGCACATAAAATTGAACTTCGAGAATCGAAAGAGAAGGAATCTGCAGGATGAATTTTAACACATCCTGCGGTGATTCTAACTGGAGGCGGAGCATGATGTCCGCCTATACATGAAAGAAGTATCAAGAGCATGGCTAACATAAGTTTTATAAAAAGTCAAACGCAAGATCTAAAAATAAATATTGGACTTTTGTTAAACAAAGGCAAGCGAACTAACAACAATGACGAGCTTTTAATAAACGGCATATTTTTATATACAAAATCATCTTTTTGTTGTTTTGCCATATCTTTGCTATAAATCTAATTCTAATGCGACAAAAGCAGTTCAAATATGGGTTTTTAGATTTCACAGGAGCTAAAATGGTCAAGTTAGGTGCCACAAAAGCTTGAATTACAAAACGCCATTTCATCATTCTTTGACTATCCCTTAATGCTAATTAGTCCAATGTGTTATGAGATTCTGCATGGACTTGAGTGTTAGAATTATTTATGATATCATCTCACGGTATTATTTGCATAGCAAGTTTAAAGTTGCATTTTAGATTTGCTGTGCAGACTGGCTCCTTTTCTATTTTGTCTAGGAGCCGTCTTGTTGCAACCTGAAGATATCGTGCCCAAGCTATACCTTTACGGTTACTCCAAATAGCAATAGTTGGGACTAGCTGACTATGTTTTAGGTAAGTAATAAAAATTTAAATAAGGAGGTACAAAACTGCAAGCATTCAAGTTTTTTCCGATGGAACATGGGCTTAGAAAATGTCCACTACATCCTCTATAACTGCTTAGCTGTAATGTTTTCATTTTTCAGTCGAGGATTGCGCGGTTGGCATAAGGGATGTAAATCGCCCACCAGACATAAAGCATAAAACTTGCTTTTTGCTGATAGATAATAGAAGACACATAGCCAAGGGCATAGGAGTGCATGTCTAGCGTTGTTGTACCATAAAAAACGGTAAACATTGCAATGTTGTACAAAGATTTATACGAAATCGAGCGATACTTCTTGCGTTTGCAACACTTTTGCAAGATATTTTAGAGACATGGTAGGTATATTGTATAAATTTATTTACGAGATTTATTATGTTTGTTATATAATTGCAGAGTACTGTTATTCGCATGAGTGCGCTCTTTAAACTAAAGAGGTATTTATGGAAGAAAAAGTTCATTCAAATCGCAATCTCCAGAGTCGTCATATTCAATTTATTGCACTTGGGGGGATAATAGGCACCGGTCTTTTTTTAGGTGCTGGAAATGCGATTACTTCGGCTGGACCATCTGCCATTCTTGCATATTTATTGGTAGGGACTATAGCATTTTTGGTTGCACGTCAACTTGGCGAGATGAGCGCAAACGAACCTGTCGCAGGCTCTTCCGCCCATTTTGCTTATACGTACTGGGGTAAATTCCCGGGATTTTTAGCAGGGTGGAATTATTGGCTTGAATATGTTCTTTCCGGTATGGCAGAGCTTACCGCTGTAGCGGCATGCGCTCAATATTGGTTTCATGGTACGCCTACTTGGGTGTTTGCTTTGATCTTCTTTGCATTGATAAACATAACCAATCTCGTAACTGCAAAAATGTACGGAGAAATAGAATTTTGGTTTTCGTCTGTTAAGATAATTGCAATAATAGCAATAATTTTAATTGGTGGATACATACTTTTCTTTGACCCTAATTTGATTACTGGAGCTTCCATTAAAAATTTATGGCTTGCGGCAACCGTTGGGCCTCACGCTGGCGATAAGATGTTCAGTGGATTTTTTTCGTGCGGGGCTATGGGGTTTGCTCTAACTTTTGCTATGGCAATTTTTGCTTTTGACGGTCTAGAACTTATTGGTCTATCAGCTGCAGAAACGAAAAACCCTGAAAAGGCTATCCCTAAAGCTGTAAACCAAGTCATGCTTTATATTTTAATTCTATACATAGGCGCATTTGTTGTGCTTTTATCATTATTTCATTGGAGCAGTTTGAGCGTAACGGATAACCCGTTTGCGATGGTGTTTGAAAAGCTTGGTTTTAAATATGCTGCTTCTGCTTTAAAATTTATTGTTTTAACTGCCGCTTTATCTGTCTATAGCAGCTGTATTTACAGCAACGGTCGTATGCTTTATGGGCTTGCCTTGCAGAAAAATGCTCCGAAAATTCTTTCTAAAACTAATAAAAAAGGTATCCCAACATATGCAATTGTTTTATCGGGAGTTTTGACATTTTTAGTAGTCCCTCTAAATTATTTTATTCCAAATTGGACGAATGCTTTTAAAATAATTGTAAATTTTTCAGTTATAGGTTCCATTATCAATTGGAGTATTATGTCGATAGCTCATTTAAAATTCAAAAAAAATAAAAAGCTTAAACATTGCGAAACAATATTCCACTCTCCGCTTTATCCGTATTCAAATTATATTGCACTTGCATTTCTTGCCTTTGTAGTAATTATTATGGCAACGCCTCAGTGTGGTATGCTAAAACAAGCGATTGCACTGCCGATTTGGATATTGGTTGTGTACATTGGGTACAAAATCAGTAAACGAGAAAAAAATCAACAGGAAAAAAGTCAATGACCCAGATTCAAGAAAGTCACTTAAAGCGTAATTTAAAAAGTAGGCACATTCAATTTATGGCTCTTGGTGGAGCAATCGGAACAGGTTTGTTTTTGTGTGCAGGAAACACAATCTTTGTAGCAGGACCTTCTGTAATACTTGGATATTTGATTGCTGGAATAATGACGTTTTTAGTTATGCGCCAGCTTGGTGAAATGACTACGCAAGATTCGTCCGCTGGCGCTTCAAGTTATTTTGCTTATAAATACTGGGGAAAGTTCTCGGGATTTTTAGCCGGCTGGAACTGCTGGATTTTACAGATTTTGGTGGGTATTACCGAACTTACCGCCGTCGCCGCATATACACAATATTGGCTCCCTGGTTTGGCCACTTGGAAAGCAGCTTTACTTTTCTTTGCAATCATAAATATCGTAAATCTAACAACCGTAAAAGCATGTGGCGAAGTAGAGTTTTGGTTTTCATCCATAAAGGTATTTGCTATTTGTGCAATGATATTAGCAGGCACGTATATACTTTTTATAAATCCTGATTTAATTGCAGGCGCTACCATTAAAAACTTATGGCAGACTTCAACCGTAGGAATTCATGTTGGAGATAAGCTTTTTAGTGGATTTTTCCCGCATGGGCTCATAGGGCTTGTCGCTGCTTTTCCTGTCATTACTTTTGCTTTCGGTGGGCTTGAATCTATAGGCATTGCTGCGTCAGAAACTGAAAATCCGACAAAAACAATACCTAAAGCTATAAATCAAGTTGCAATTCTTATTATAGTTTTTTACGTAGGTTCTCTTATAACGCTTTTATCGTTGTATCACTGGAGCAACTTAAGTGCATCAGACAGTCCATTTGTAATGATTTTCGATAAAGTAGGATTAAAATATGCCGCTTTTACTTTAAATTTTGTTGTTTTAACTGCTGCTTTATCTGTTTATAACAGTTGTATTTACAGCAACAGTCGTATGCTTTATGGGCTTGCCTTGCAGAAAAATGCTCCGCAAATTTTTTCTAAAACTAATAAAAGAGGTATCCCAGCGTCCGCAATTTATCTCTCGGGAACTTTAACGTTTTTAGTGGTTCCTCTAAATTATTTTATTCCAAATTGGTCTGACGCTTTTAAAATGATTATGAGTTTTGTTGTTGTGTGTATTCTTATTAATTGGGGGATGATTACACTATCTCACATAAAGTTTAAACATAAAAATCACAAAACGTTGTTTCCTGTGCCGTTTTATCCTTACACCAATTACATAACACTTGCATTTATACTTTTTATTTTGGTTGTCATGACACTACCGCAATCTGGAATGGTCAAGCAAGTTATTGTGTTACCAATTTGGATATTGCTTGTTTACATATTTTATAAGTTTTTGCAAACAAGAGAAGCAAAATAAGATTATGTATTTAACTGTTTACTAAATCCACCGCAATGCCCCAACCGCAAGGTTGGGGGGATGAGTTTAGCTCTTGCATCATTTTTCCCGAAGGGGAAATGATAGAATGGGTCTTTAGAGAAACCCGAAATGATACATAGAGTATCAAGGGAAAAATGATATAGGGCAGATGTTGCTAAAGCAACGTCTGTATCCTTACAAGTGCCCAGACCGCAAGATCGTGGGAAATCACCTACTTAATGGAGTAGGTGTGGTTAATTCCTATATTTTCTAAAAATGCAGTGTCATGAGAAATTATTATCATTGCTCCGGGGTATTCTTTTAGCACTTGTGTAGTATATTCTTTTGTTTCTAAATCAATATTGTTTGTTATTTTGTCTATGAGCAGTATTTTTGGCGTTTGTAACGCAATTTTGGCAAGCGAAAGCCTTGCTTTCTCTCCGCCGGATAAAACGGAAATAAACTTGTTTATTTCCTCATTTTTTCTAAACAAAAAGTCATTTAAAAAATCTCTCGTTTGAGAATGTGTTTTTTTAGAGGTTGACTCGATAACTGTTTCTAAAACTGTTTTTGAAGGGTCTAAAGAACTGTAATTTTGATCTAAATAGCCTATATCTTCAGTGTGCGGTAAATCCCAAGTGCCTGTTTTTATAACTTGAGGATAATTTAAAATAGCTTTAATCAAAGTTGTTTTTCCGGAACCGTTATCACCTGTTATTGCCAAATGTTCATTTCCTGTAACAGACAAATTTATGTTTGTTAAAATTGTTTTACCTTCATAACCTGCGGCGCCATTGCTTATTGAAACAACTGTTTTTGTTCCTATATCTTTAGCTGTTAAAGAAAAACTTAAGCTTATTACTTCAGGAATTCTTAAGCTTGAAAGACGCGTCTTTAAAAAAATCCTTTTATCTAAAATTGTTTTTTGTTTTTTGCCTGCAGTTTTTTTTGCGGAAGTTTCTTTCAAATCTCCTACGGCAGGGATCCATCTTTTTTGCTCAACAAGTTTTTCACCTCTTTGTTTGCTCTTTTTTGAGCGCTGTTGTTGTTTCATTAATGCTTTATGGTTTTCTTTCTTTTCTTTTACAAGAGAATAGAGTTCGTCCTCAATGCTTTGGCGTTTTTGAGATATTGTTTGAAGATGATCGTCATACTTTCCGTTAAAAATATTTATAGTTCTATTGTCTATATGCCATAGCGTACTAATAGAATTTCTTAAAAGTTCAACATCGTGGGATGCAACAATAAGCGTACCTTTGTAAAAACTTAGCATTTTCATGAGAGCTTTACGGTTTTTTAAATCTAGATGATTTGTCGGTTCGTCTAAAAGTAAGATGTCGGGTTTGATTGCAAAAGCAGCGCTTAAAGCCTTGTTAAATTTTTCCCCGCCACTTAAATTTTCGTATTCATAAATTAACTGTGGTACATAACCAAAAACAGCATCTTTATTGTTTTCTATTTCGCCACTATATGTAGCTAGGTCACCTTTAATAATTTTTAGCAAAGACGATTTACCAGACCCATTATTGCCAATAATTGCTATATGGGCACCGGGTTGTATTTGCGTCGAAAAATCTTCAAAACAGATTTTATTTTGAAAGGATAAGCCAAGTTTATTTATAAAAATAGGTTTTTGCATATAGTATTTATCTCCAGACAAAATTGTAACAAATTTTACGGTTATGTGGTTACGGGACACAAAGAGCATTGCCCTATATCTGGATACGCACTATTTACAACTATTCTGTTCAAATTTCCTAACAAATGTTTGCAAATAAACAAATTTATAGTCTTGGATTATGTGATAAAATTATATACAATGAAAAATATCTTAAAGGTTTGTTTGATGATAGAGTAATAATGAAGGGATGGTTTAGTTTGTTGCTTGGTTATAATAAGAACTTACAAAGATTGCTTGCAAAATGGGGAAAATCATGTATAGTACTAATGCCTAGAGAACCAATAACAAATGAAAAAAGTATTTACATGTGCATTATTAGTATCACTGTTGTGCGCAAGCGCATACAGTGTAGACAAAGTTCAAAAGAATATAGCTGTAAGCATAATGGTTGATGCAACATCTTTAGAGTTGGGAAGTTCAAAAGATTTCTATGTTTTGGACGCGTCAAACAGAAAATTGAAACTTACAAAAGGCACCGTTAATGTTTCTCGTTCGGCAAAAGGTGTTAAGATGAAGAAGTACAGATTGTTTTTGCCTGTAAAGATCAATCCTTCTAACGGTATAATTTTTGCTAACTCTAAGCCATATCAGGGGTATTTAAAATTAATAAAATCGGGTAACAAAATAAATGTCATTAATATTTTAAGTATAGAAGACTATGTAAAAGGTGTTTTGCCAAAAGAGATGGGCTCTGCCTCTGGTAAAGAAGCCTTAAAAGCACAAGCTGTTATAAGCAGAACATATGCGCTTAGTAATTTAAGCAGACATGCGCATCAGGGTTTTAATGTGTGCACTACGACACATTGTCAGGTTTACGGAGGGCTAAGCGATGAGGTTCACGCAACAGATCAAGCCGTTCGAGAAACTCAAGGAGAAGTTTTAACATATGACGGTGAATTTGCTCAAACACTTTTTCACTCTAATTGCGGAGGTCGTACAGACAATCCAAAATATGTGTGGAATTGGGAAAAGCCCTACTTAAAAGGCGTAAAATGCGGTTATTGTTGTAAAGCTCCACATACAAAATGGGAGCAAGAGGTAGACGCAAATCTAATAAGCAAAAAGCTTGCAAATAATAACATCGGCAAAATAAAGAAGATAAAAATTAAAGGAAAAACCCCAGCAGGCGCAGCAAAAGAACTTGAAATAATACATTCCAAAGGTAAAACGATGTTAAATGCCTATGAATTTCGTCTTGCGATTGACGAATATAAAATAAAAAGCCATGCTTTCGACTCTATCGAGGTAAAAGGTGGTAAAATTTATTTTAAAGGCAAAGGCTATGGACATAAATTTGGTTTATGCCAATGGGGCGCTAAAGGCATGGCTGAAAAAGGAAAAACATATAAAAAAATTTTAGAGCATTTTTATCCCAAAACAAAAATAAAAATGCTAGATTATATAGCCAACTAGTTTCTGTATTGGTACATTTGTGATCGCTTGAAAATAGATGCAAGCACTAGGCGAACTAGCGAAGTGATAGGATGTTTTATGGATCTTAATACTAAAAACAGAGCAATGCCTCTGAATATATGTAAGGATTTAAATGCTAAATACCGAAACAAAACTATTTGCAATTCTGGGGTGTCCAGTAAAACACTCGCTTTCACCGCAGATGCAGAATAAATGGTTTGAGAGAGAGAAATTAAATTGTGCTTATCTTGCTTTTGAACCGGATATGTTAAATCTTAAAAAAACGATAGAATCCTTAAAGATTCTAAAGTTTAGCGGTTTTAATGTAACAGTGCCGCACAAAGTTACTGTAATGAAATACGTCGATGCCATAGATAAATCTGCAAAAAAAATAGGAAGCATAAATACAGTTGCAGTTAAAAATAGTAAACTTTGTGGATACAACACCGATTATCTTGGATTTATTTGTGATTTAGATTCAAAAAAAGTTAATTTAAAAAATAAAAACGTGTTGATAATAGGATCTGGTGGCGCTGCAAGAGCAATAGCGTATGCGTTAAAAACCGTTAAGGCAAAGAATATATACGTAGCAAACAGAACGTTAGCCAAAGCTGAGTATCTTGCAAAGACATTTAAAATAAAAAGGGTCGATATGAGTAAAGTAGCAGATATTCTCCTCAAAATAGATTTGCTTGTTAACAGTTCTTCTTGTGGTATGAAAAAAGATGATATTTTGCCGTTTAACGCGAGTAAAGTTAAAAATAGTTTGATTATATACGATTTAATTTATAACAAGATAACTCCTTTCGTGAAGTTTGCAAAGAATAATGGATTAAAAATTTTTACGGGGGAAGGAATGCTAATTCATCAAGGCGCTTGTGCTTTTAAAATATGGACAGGAAAGCATCCTGACATTAAAATTGCAGAACAACTTTTCAAGAAATTTATTTTATAATTTTGTTTTTGGCACAACAGTCATGGTTGATTTGAGCGGTTGTATTTATTATGTGGTGAAGATGGATTTTTGTCTTTGTATTAACGACATCTGCAGCGTTTACGCTAACAGGAAGAGTAATTTTTGGAAACATTATAGGGGAATTTATATGAGAAATGCTGCAATAATAGTAGCTGCAGGTTTGGGCAAAAGGCTTGGAAACAAAGTTCCCAAACAATTCTTAAAACTTAACAATAAACCTATGTTTTTGTGGAGCGTGAACGCGTTTTTGTCAATAAAAAATTTTAAACAAATAATTGTGGTTGTTCCTTCAAATATTCTCAAATCTTTGATCGCAAAGTATAAAACAAGTTTTGAATGCATATCAGGAGGCAAAGAGAGATTTGATTCGGTCAAAAACGGACTCGCGCTCGTTAGAGATGATATTGATTTTATTGCCGTGCATGATGCCGCAAGGCCTTTAATATCGAAGAAGGATATCCTAGCTGTTCTAAAAGAAGCTAAAAAAACAGAAGCGGCTACTGCGGTTGAAAAAACCAAAGATACCATTAAATTAGTTACAAATAACAATAAAATATTAAAAACTTTAAACAGAGTTTTTTTAAGAAACACTCAAACCCCACAGATTTTTAAAAGTACTCTTCTTAAAAAAGCTTATTCTAAAAAAATATCTGCAAATATTACTGATGATTCGCAGTTAATAGAAAATCTAAAAATTAAAGTTTCTGCTGTTGAAACAAAGTTTCCAAATTTTAAGGTGACAACAAAGCAAGATTTTGCATTAGCTGAAAAATTATTAAAATCCTAAAAATTTATTGTTTGAGGATAAGAAAAATGTACGTAGGATTTGGATACGATGTTCATCGGTTTGAAGAAGGCAGAGAACTTATTTTAGGCGGCGTAAAAATAAAAAATGCCAAAGGGCTTGATGGGCATAGTGATGCGGATGTCCTTGTACATGCATTGATGGATGCACTGCTTGGCGCAGCAGGATTAAACGATATAGGTCATTTCTTTCCTAATACGGATCCCAAATATAAAAATATTTCAAGTGTTTGTCTTTTAGAAATAGTTTGTAAGGAGTTAAAGAAAAAGAAGTTTTCTATTAATAATGTTGATATTACAGTGGTGGCTGAAGCTCCAAAAATATATCCTTTTATTGCTGAAATGAAAACAAATATTTCTAAAGTTATCAAATTAAAGAAAGAGCGAATAGGAATAAAAGCAACTACAAACGAAAAAATAGGATTTCTCGGTCAAGGTGAAGGTATAGCTTCTATGACAGTTGCATCTATAAAAAAAAATAATAGGCCTCTTGCGTAAATATTTATTGCTGTTAGCTTCGCTTCACATTTGAGGGAACAATTGCGACAACAATCTAATTATATGTTTCCCGTGGTCTGGATATAATTTGTTGATTTGCGACGTTTTTTTTGATACAACAAGCGACTATAGTGTCAACCGATTATATAAATATATACGTTTATTGATTTGATATAAAGGGAGATGGATATGAAAATTTATCTTGATGGGAAGCTTGTAGAAAAAGAAGAAGCAAAAATTTCTGTATTTGATCATGGTTTGCTTTATGGAGACGGTATTTTTGAAGGAATAAGAGCATATAATGGAAGAGTTTTTAGATTAAAAGAACACTTGGATAGATTGTGGGATTCAGCAAAGGCGATTAATCTTGCAATACCAATTGATAAAAAGGAGATGGAAAAAGCTGTTATCAAAACTTTCTTAGCAAATAAATTTTCTGAAGCTTATATGAGGCTTGTAGTTACGAGAGGTTGTGGAAATTTAGGTCTGGATCCAGGAAATTGCACTATGCCGTCAATAATAATTATTGCGGATAGTATTTCGTTGTATTCTGAAGAACTTTATAACAATGGCATGGAAATTGTGTCAGTTTCTATCAGAAGAATAAGACAAGATTCTTTAAGTCCAAATACAAAATCTCTAAATTATTTGAATAATATACTTGCAAAAATACAGGCAACAAGAAGCGGTGTTATGGAAGCTATAATGTTAAATTCTGAAGGATATGTGGTTGAATGTACGGGTGATAATATTTTCTTGGTAAAAAACGACGTTCTTTATACGCCTTCGCCATCAGATGGCGCGTTAGCAGGAATAACAAGAGGTGCTGCCATAGAAATTGCAAAAAATAAATTGAAAATTCCTGTAAAAGAAGAACGCATTAGCACTTATGACATTTATACTGCGGATGAATGCTTTTTAACAGGTACTGCGGCGGAAATAATACCTGTAGTAGTCGCTGATTCAAGACAAATTGGAGATGGTAAGCCGGGCGAAACTACATTAAAACTTATAAAGGAGTTTAGAAGCCTTGTGATGTTAACCGGGACTCCGATTAGATGATTGTAGTATTAGTCGCAGACCATAACAAATGTATGGAAGGTGTGTATATCACGGGTTTCTCTAAAACTAAAAAGTAAGTCGTTGTTGCCATGTCTTTGTTTTTTAGTGAGTGATGTTGTTTTTGCGACAAAACAGGGTTAGTGTGGTAAAGTGGAGAGAAGCAGAGATACAGAGAAATGATTGTAGATTCTGCAATGCTTAGAAAAGAAAGCAGAGGGCTACATTTTAACACCGATTACCCTTTCATGTTGCCCAAAGCCAAGGATACAGTCATAAATATAAGGACAAAAGCGCAAAGCTAAGATTTAAATTCTTGTCTGCTTTAAGAAGTGTAAAGATAGATTTTTCAAGTCTTTGGCTTTCAGAAGCATCCTTTAAATGCATGTTACAAATCTGCAACTTTTAAAAATTTTAATTAAAAAGAGGAAGAAACCATGAAAAAACAAAAATTAGAAGAAGCAGACCGTACATGAAAAATATATTAGCAATAATAGCAATGTTTGTTTGTACTAGCATTTGTTTGGGAGGGAATACAAAAATACTCGACTCTTCTAATGCTACTCATAAAGAAGATGTCGCTGCTAATTCTAGTAAAGATGATGGAACCGTGAATGATGCTGGCATTTTTCCGCAAGACCCAAACAAATGTACTTTAATTATCGAAGAAGGAGCAAGCGTTGGACGGGCAAGTGGCGCTTGTATTGGTGCTAGTAGTTCTATTTCATCGATGACAGGCAACAAAGTTATCGTAAACGGAGGTAATTTTAATAATAGCTCCATCAGTGGCGCTGCTGCTACCGGTGTAGGATCAGACGTTAACGTTAATAATAATAGAGTCGAAATTAATGCAGGAGACAATATAGGTACTGTTTATGGCGGATTTACAATAAATGGAACAGCTTCTGGTAATAAAGTATTTATAAACAAAGCGACAATTGGAGGATTTGTTACTGGCGGTGCTGTTAACGTCAACGGAAACGCGGAAAGTAATGAGGTTACAATCACTGACGCAACTGCTAACAGGGATGTTTGTGGCGGTTTTGTTTGCGGCAACGGAAACGCAAAAGATAATAAAGTTACAATTGATGGCGGAATAGTTAAAGGAGATGTTTATGGCGGTGCTGTTGTAGGCAATGGCAATGCCACTGGTAATACAATAACTATCGCAGGAACCCCGAAATTTGGAGACGACATAATATTATGCGGAGGCATTGCAAAAGGAGACGCATTTACAGGCAAT
>BNVT01000010.1 GCA_025998295.1 Endomicrobiia bacterium | reverse complement strand
TTTTTTGATAATTCAGACATTTTTCTGCCGCAATCACAAAAGAATCTCTTTCTTCTATAAGGTCACTGTAGATGTTTATTAAAACTTTATCAATGTTATGACGAACAGCACGAATTTTCTTACTTGTTTTTGTTTGTCATACTCGCGAAAGCGAGTATCCATGCTAAATGGCAACAGTACCAAACTTAGTTGGCTATATCGTCTTTTTCAATATCTAAATATTCAGCCGTTCTTTTAGCAATATTTGCAAAAACAGGCGAAGCGACAGAAGCAGCATAGTAACTGCTTCCTTTTGGCTCGTCGACAATAACGAGTATCACAAACTTAGGATTCATTGCTGGTACCATACCACAAAACGATGCAGTATAATACTTTGTGGAATAAGTTTTTGTCGTCGGGTCAACTTTCTGCGCAGTACCTGTCTTTCCGCCGACAGTGTACCCATCGATTTTAGCGCTTTTTCCAGTTCCAAGATCCACTGTGCTTTTTAACAATTTCTTAACTGCGCGAGCGGTTTGAACTGAAACAACTCTTCTTATTTCTTTTTTATTTTCATTTTTTGATTCAAATTTTCCTATTTCTTGCACTATATAAGGTTTTAGCAATACTCCATCGTTTGCAATAGCGGAAAAAGCGTTTATCATCTGTATAGCTGTAACTCCTATACTTTGCCCAAAAGAAACCGTAGGCAAAGTTAAAGCATTCCAGTTTTTTATATCCATTAAAATACCTTTTGCTTCTCCCGTTAAATCTATGCCTGTCATAGAATAAAAACCAAATTTTCGTATATATTCATAAAAATCTTCTTTTCCTAATTTCTGCGCAATCTTTACCATACCTATATTTGACGACATTTCCATAATTCTGCTTAAAGATGCTCGCCCTTCTGATTTATGATCGTCTTTTATTGTATGTTCTGCAATTTTTAATTTTCCGTTTTCTAGGTAGAAGGTACTAGAAAAATTTACTTTACCCATTTCCAATGCGGCTGCAATCGGAACAATCTTAAAAGTTGATCCCGGTTCGTATACATCGCTTATTGCTGAATTTCTTAAAGCAGTTGTATCTTTAATTTTATCTGAAGGATCACAATCAGGAAGACAAGCTATAGCAAGGATGCTGCCTTTTTGTGGATCTTGCACTATGCACACAGCTCTTTTTGCTTTATATTTTTTAAAGGCGTTTCTTAACTCCTGTTCTACTATAAATTGGATATTGCTATCTATGCTTAGCTTGATATCTTGTCCGCATACTTTTGATTGGTCAACAAGTTTATCTTGTATTATATGTCCGTGTCCATCCCTGTGGGTTTTGGTAACAACACTGTTTCCAGAGAGAGATTCATTGTATAGTTTTTCAATACCTTCAAGTCCATTGCCATCACAATCCGTTATACCAAGAACATGCGAAAGAAACCTTCCCTCACGATATCTTCTTGTATATTTGCTCTCAAAGCCAATGCCTCTTAATTTTTCATTTTTTATTTTATTAACTATGTCCGAATCAATATGAAAAGCCACGGGCACGTAAGATGTGTTGTTAAAGTCGCTTATTTTTTCTTCTTTAATCTTTATTCCATTTTTAAGCAAAATAGATTTTACCTTATTAAAATCTTCTATAATCTTAGGATCAAGAAAAACGGTGTATTGTTTTATACTTGTAACAAGGGCCTTGCCACAAGAATCTACTATATTTCCGCGTTTTGGCAGCTCTATATCTTCACGGTTTACCATTTTTGATACAGACTGACTTATTTTATCGTGAAGCAATATTTGCACATATATAAGTTTCGCAAATAAAAGAAAAAAGACTGCCAGCGTCATAAGAGCCAACGCAGTCTTTCTGTGAATTGTTTTTTTGCTATTTCTTATCATTTTACGACAACTCTAATTAATATAAATTACAGATTTTTCATCAGGACGCGAAAGGCCTTTTTCGCTTGCAATTTTATCCATTTTTTCGAGCGCGAGTATCGAATTAATTTTTGATCTTAAAACATCATTTTCTGAATTAATTTTATTGTATTCAGCTTGAAGGCTACTTACTTTATAAGCAAATCTCATTGAAGTATTCTGCTGCCAAAGATAAACAAACAAGCTAAAAACTATAAATATAATCAGTAAAAATGGTTTATACATTTATTTTCTCTGCTGCTCTTATTTTTGCACTTCTGCTCCTAGGATTAATATTTATCTCTTCACGGGAAGCTGTAATGACTTTTTTTGTAAGTATTTTATATATTCCTCCTTGGGAATTTTGCTTTAAATTACGCTTAACAATTCTGTCTTCTAACGAGTGAAAGCTTATTATCACAATTCTTCCTCCAAGATTTAATAATTCAGAAGAATCGGATAGTAAAGTTTCTAAATTTTCAAGTTCGTTGTTCACAAAAATTCGCAATGCCTGAAAAACTTTTGTGGCGGGGTTTATTTTCCCTCTAGGCTTTTTTACAGAAGCAACTATAGACTGCAACTCAACCGCTGTATTTATTACTCCTCTTTTTCTGCGTTTAAGAATTGCATCTGCAATTTGCTTCGAATTATATTCTTCGCCATATTTATAAAAAATATCAGCTAAATCATCATGTGAGTAAGAATTAATAACTTCCTTTGCTGTAAGTTCGTTTCTTCTATCCATTCTCATATCAAGAATATTGGAATTAAACGAAAAACCTCTGTCTAAATCGTCAAACTGCTTTGAAGAAACGCCGATATCAGCAAAAATACCATCAACTTTACTTATGTTAATGTCCATTAAAGCTTTTTTTATATTTTTAAAATTATCTCTTATAAATGTCACTCTTCCATTAAAATCTTTTTCTTTTTCGGATTCGTAAAATTGGTTTGAAGCGTATTCATCCCAATCAAAAGCCACTATTTTAATGTCTTTAAATTTATTAAGTAAATATGAAGTGTGGCCACCAGCGCCAAATGTACAATCAACATATAAACCATCAGGTTTATTGATTAAATAGTGCGATACCTCTAAAGGCATTATTGGAATATGATACATTTATTATTAACAATCCTGCTTGGAAATGAATATTTTTACAGCTGTAAACAACAACAGAGTTGATATCACAACAAACGCATGAAAAAATCTCTCGGGCGATTGATTTCAGACCCAAAGCAAATTCTATAGATTTACTTGCACTATAGACGACAGTCAAGAATAAAAAAACTTTCATGCGTTTAATGTAATACTTCTATAAAGACGGATTATACACCGGATTCTGTCTTTTAAAAAATCTTAAAAGTGCAATCATTTCTCTGCCGTTAAAATCACTTTTAACGATCAAGCGACTATACTTCAGCCTTGCTTTCCGGTAAGGATTTAGCCGTTTCACCCTTTGCATTACTGCAAAATCTTATCCTCTTGCAAGGATACTTTTCCCGTTTTCCGGTAAAAGCGTCTCTGCTCGCACCTCTACTCTTACAAGCGACAGGAATTGCCTGCTACCGTTTACTGCAATACTTGCAGTTAAAGTCCGGACTTTCCTCTTTACAGTAAATGTAAAGCGATTGCGTATCCATCTTTATAAAAGTTTTCTATTTTTTTAATAATATTCTAGAACAATTATCACAGAACACAAGTTCATGACACTTACGCGTTTGATTTATCAACTGTGGTCTTAGTTCCATTCCGCATACTCCACAGCTTTCATCGTCAACAAGGGCTATCCCTAAACCGTTGCTACTACCTAAACGCAATCTATCATATTGGGATAATATAGATTGATTTACTTTTAATTTATACCCTTCTCTTACGTTTTCTAGTACCGAGATCTCTTCCTCTTTCTTCTTTAATGAATCCTCAACTTCCCTTATATCAATTTTTATTTTATTTTCAAAATCTTTTAATTCTTTCTCCATCTCTTTAACTACAACAAACTCTTTGTCTATTTTATCCATAAGTTCTAAAAGTTCATCTTCAACAACGCTTTTATCGACCTTTGCTTTCTCTATTTCGGCAAGCAATGCGTTATATGTGTTATTTGATTTAACAGTATTTAATTCCATGGAATGTTTATCTATTGCTTTTTCTTTTGCATCAAGCAGGGATTCTTTCTCTTTTTTTAGTGAGTTTAACTCAACAAAATTTTTCTTTTTTGCATCCATTTCAAATTTTTTAGCTCCCCATGCTTTGTTTTTTTCTTCGATTAACAATGGAGCCTTACTGATTTGCCTTTTAATATCGTCAATTTTAATATCATAAACCTGCAATTCTCTTAACAGATCTAAATTTTGTTCTAAATTTGCCATGTATCACCTCGATTTTTTAGCCATAATTAATTGCGCACCATGGCTAGTGTTTTTGTAGTGATCAGTGATTGCTCGGAGTCTACGCACTATCGTAAGTGGGTAGTGCAGGGTTTGAACCTGCGACCACTCGCGTGTGAGGCGAGTGCTCTTCCGCTGAGCTAACTACCCGGTAATAGTGAGTATTGTAGCAAATTTACTAAATAAAAAAGATAAGCCATTGTAAATATCCTCTGTTTTGTGTGCCGCATACTTTTTTATTCTTTAAGAAATCTAGGCTAGAAATTTCTTTGAGCCAACAAAATACTATATTACAAGTAAGCATTGCTGTTTTAGTGCATCGATGCTGTGCAAAATCTAAAAACACACATTGGACTGAAGTAGTATAATGAAGCAGGTGTACAGAGACTTAAGTCCCTATATGCCTTTGGAATAAATTATATGAGGTTTAAAACAACAAGTTTTACATGTTGTCATCGTACAAAAGAGTGTTAAGAGGGCTAAAGAAAGAAAAAGAACGTCGAAAACAAATATGAGTCCAAAAAGCATGGAGATTTAAACAAGTTGACAGCTATCTAAAAACAAATAAATTAACGCATTTTGGAATTATCCGTGTAGTCCAAAGGGTAACGCTTATATGGAACGATTTAATAGGACAATAAAAAAGCAGCTTTATAGGAATGAATTGTATATAGCACTGCAGCAAGGCAAAACGAGCAGATACGGGATTATTTAAATGGCATAACACCAAGCGGCGCCACAAAAGCTTGAATTACAAAACGCCGCTTCATTATTCTTTGATTATCTTTAATGCCAACTGGTCCAAATATATCAAATATGTTATGAGACTCCACAAGAAACTCTAATCCAAATAGTTGCTTAATAAAAGATTTATAGCTATAATACAACCTCGCTAGGTAGCAAAGGGATTATATGACAAAACAACAGGAGAAAAGTCTATGAAAACAAAAACACTAAAAGCAGCATTAAGCATATTTATTGCATTTAGCCTTGCTTTAAGCTCGTGCGATAAAAAGAACGCTGGACTTGTAAACAGAAGGACTGCTACCCCAGAGAAAATAGAAGAAATAAAAGAAGCACAAAAGAGCAAAGGCAGAAGGAGATCTATTGGAAAAATCAGCAGCTCCATTAGCGCCAGAAGAAATAAAAGAAGCATAAAGAACAAAAACAGAATTAGAAGAGCAAACACGACACAACCAGCGCCAGTAGCAGAGCCGGAGCATACAATAGGTTATATTCGGAGGGTTCATGGAAAAGGTCACATGGTGTGGGTGGGTGTGGCTGAGATCGCCTGATGGAGAGACATGGCTGAGGTCTGAGGATGGCGGGTGGAAGTGGCTGTATGGTTGGTTATGGCGGGTCGGAGTGGCTGGAAGCGGTGAACCTTGAAGAGTGGTTGGCAGGGGTTACTCAGTCGAAAAGTTGGCGTCCCTGCAATTCATGCGAGCATGTGTGCCAGTTTAGACAGAAACCTACGAATTCTGAACCCAAACGACGAATAACGACCATTGCATTGCAGATGTATACAAACAATGTGGGAGTAGACAAGATAAGGTAACTTTTGTTAAAAAAGGATGGCAAGAAACAGAAGATTTTACACCAAGTTCACCCACATCTTTTAAGCTACAATACAATATGGCACAATTTAAAGTAATTTGTATTATAAATCGGGAAAACTCCATGCCTTTTTAAGTACTTGATGGTTATTTTTACGACAAGATACTAAAGTTAAGCACGATAATCTGCAAAAACCACAGGTTTTATGGAGACCCAGTTATTTGTTGCTTGTACTTTTTCTTTGTCACATTACTGCATAAGATAAAGTTTGGTTTTTTAGCTTTATAACTTAGAAGATAGTGGAGAGGTGTCCGAGCTGGCTGAAGGAGTTAGTCTCGAAAACTAATATACGGGAAACCGTATCGAGGGTTCAAATCCCTCCCTCTCCTAATTTAGCCGCCTTTTCGAAAAAAGAACAAAAAGACTTATAAAAAAAAGGGGGGGGAGTAAATAGGAAATGCATTAGACCTCCCGCACAACATAAGTATTAAATTTTAGAGTTACAAATAACTGCAACTTGGAGTTAAATCGCAGTCCAAAAGGTCTTTTGTAATTACTATATCTATCTTTTTAGACTATTTTGAACCTTTTAACAAATACTTCGACATTTTCCACTATAATCATCTGATGAAATCTCTCTATTTAACTCCTTATCTTCTTTTGTCAGCTTTGAGTACTTCTTTGATCTCTTTTTAGGGTTAGTGTGTTTGTATGTATTTTGTCTAAGTCCTACTAAATTGTTCCTTAAGAAACAAGTAATCAAGGTGTATAAAGGTATTAGATATTGACACTAAATAGTGCTAAAAGCCCGTATGTATACTATGAATTTTTCACTAAATCCTCATCATCTGATGAAATCTCCCTATTTAACTCCTTATCTTCTTTTGTCAGCTTTTGAGTGCTTCTTTGATTGAACTTCTTATCTTCTTTTGTCAGCTCTAAGTGCTTATTTGATCTCTTTTTTTAGAACTAGTGTGTTTGTATGTATTTTGCCTAAGTCCTAATAAATTGTATCTGTCATGTATCTTATTGTCTTTTTGTCTTTCTTTGCACAAATCAGTGTCTATTTCAAATAAACTAAGATCGTTCCTTGCCCTATTATCTATGCACATATTACTTACTTATCTTTAATTGCCACTACTACCAACGGTTATTGTATGTCTATTATTCTTTTAGCTTGCCACTTTCGCTGTTTTTGAAGTCTTTGTATTAATTGTAGCATAATCACTGCCACTTCTACTTCTAGCGCTTTGTTTAACAATACCTATTCTCATCTCGCATATTCCCCACTACTTGTTAATACTTCTTCTTACATACCCTATGTCTATGTCCACAACTTTTGCTGACATTGGATGTCTAATCTAGTAGTATGTATTGTAACTGTCTTAAAGTGATAATATGTCCAAATACTTTATGTCTATATCCACAACTTTTGCTGACATTGGATGTCTAATCTAATAGTGTGTATTGTAACTGTCTTAAAGTCTGATAATATGTTCGAATACCCTATGTCTATATCCACAACTTTTACTGACATTGGATGTTCAAGTGATAATATGTTCGAATACCCTATGTCTATTGTCCACAACTTTTACTGACATTGGATGTCTAATCTAGTAGTATGTATTGTAACTGTCTTCTATCTGGTAATACGTCCGGGTATTGCCCTAAAGTATTCAAACATCATCTTTACTATCTTTTCTATACTCAATTTTCTCTTTGCTCACCTACTTGCCCTATCTTTTCTTTTCTCTTCTTTTCTCTTCTTTTCTCTTCTTCTCTTCTCTCCTTGCTATCCTTGACTCTTTTATCAAATGCTTTCTTTACTCCCATTAATACTAAATCCATTACATCTGACCTAACTGCTTTCTTTTTTTGTTTCATAGTACTTCTATTGTACTTTTGTAGGTTAGTTATGTAGGAGGTCCAATGAATCTCCGCACAGCAAGACGCGCTCGGTATCAGCAGCAGAAATTGAAGAGCTGTAATTGTTCTTGCTCAAACTCTATGTTCGTAGCGTTATTAAATTTCTTTTGTTATTTGAATTAGGCTATTACAACGTTCTAAATTCCCAAATATAGCTTTTCTATACTTATGGGTGTTACAGAATGATAGTTATGCACTATGCTGTCCGTTGTTCTTTTGAGCATTTCCGCAGCCTAATTCTACTACTTTAAGCGGTTTGTGCACAGCTCGCTTGTGGGCAATAGTTTAACAATTAAGTGCAAGAAATCATATTTGAAAATATTTATTTGAAATGTTGTCAAAGATTTTGGGCGAATTGAAATTTAAAGGAGTATTTCCCACGACCTTACGGTTGGGACATTTGCAAGAGCTAACCTCTCCCCAGCTTTGCAGTTGGGGCATTGCAGTGGATTTAGTTATGCGGGCAAGAAACAGAAGACCTTCATACCAAACTTCACCCACACATCTTTGAAACCACAATTTAAAGTAATTTGACTATATATTGCGCTGTACTTGATTTTAACTTATCACATACGTACATGACCGTGGCCTGTACTTATATTTTGTTGATGTTAGTCCAATAACTCTCTGCCAACGGCCTTAGCAATCAAATCGAGTTCTTTCATCATATTTTTAAACTGATCAGGTAATAAACTTTGAGGACCGTCTGAAAGCGCCAATTCAGGTTGTGGATGAACTTCTATAATAAGACCATCTGCGCCAACAGCGATACATGCTTTAGCCATTGTTCCTACATGTTCTCTTATACCTATTCCGTGTGACGGATCTAAAACTACAGGTAAATGTGAAAGTTTTTTAAGAACAGGAATTGCGTTTAAATCCATTGTAAATCTTGTGGCGGTTTCAAATGTCCTTATTCCTCTTTCGCAGAGAATAACATTGTAATTGCCTTGAGATAAAATATATTCAGCAGACAATAAAAGTTCTTTTATAGTCGTAGCCATTCCTCTTTTTAAAAGAACAGGTTTTTTCTGTTTTCCAACAGCTTTCAAAAGATCATAATTTTGTATATTTCTCGCGCCAAGCTGGATAATATCGCAATATTTAGATAAAAGATCAACTTGTTCTACCGTCATAGCCTCACTAATAGTAGGCATATGCAGTTTTAAACTTGAATCTCTAAGATACTTTAGTCCTCTTTCGCCAAGACCCTGAAAAGCGTACGGCGAACTTCTAGGCTTGTACGCTCCACCGCGAAGTATACTAGCACCCGCATCTTTCACTATTTTAGCAGTATTGAACATCAACTCTTTGCTTTCGATAGCGCAGGGTCCAGCGATAACGTGTATTTTTTTACCACCAATTTCAACATTTTTGCTTACTTTAACTATTGTATTTTCTTTTTTGAAATCTCTAGAAGCAAGTTTGTAAGGTTGTTGAATTTCGCTTACATGTTCAACTACATCCATAGCTTCAAAAGCGTCTTTATGCTTTTCTGCATATTCGCCTATCATGCCTATAATGGTAACATCTTTTCCTTCAGAAACATGAGGCATGTACCCAAAAGCTTTAATTTTATCCGTCACTGCCATAACATCTTTTTGTTTTGAAGATTTTTTTAAAGTTATTATCACAATCCCTCCTTTAACTTAAGTGTTGTAGACTTTGCTACTTTAAATTTCCGAGAGGGAACTTTGGCTGTTTTGTAAGAGGCATAATATTTTGAAATATCTACCAAATAAAACAGACTGGGTTTACTAAAAATATGCGCAACATGCAAGAGCCAGCTTAAAAAACGCTGATCGCTGTACTTCTTAACTGTTTTCTCGTCAGCTACCAAACATTTTACATCTCTACTTTTTAGCTAATGCAAGTAATACAGATTACGAACACTCTTATTTCATTTACCTTCAGCTTTAGCTAAGCCTTTGGATAGCTACCTAGAATCTTTACAAAAATACTTTTGCGTTTTAAATTTTCTATTGTTCTCATTATGTTTTGATTTTCAACATGTCCATTAAAATCAACAAAGAACATGTATTCCCACGCTTTCTTTTTTGTAGGACGCGACTCAATTTTTGTTAAATTTACACCATTCTCACTAAAAATGCTAAGAACGTCATACAGAGATCCAACTTTATCTTTAACTATAAAAACCAAACTTGTTTTATCATTATTGCTTGGTTCTGTCAAAATTTTTCCAATCACAAAAAACCTTGTAAAATTTTCTCTGCTGTCTTGTATACCCTTTTGCAAAATATACAAATCATAAATTTTTGCAGCCACTTCTGATGCTACCGCTGCCGCAAAATCTTCCTTGGCAACCATTTTTGCCGCTTCTGCCGTTGAAGAAACAGATATCACTTCTATATCTGGATAATTTTTTGTTATCCAATTCCTGCACTGCCCCAAAGCATGCGGATGAGAATAAACTCTCAAAATTTTAGACTTTTGATCTTTTGCAAGAAAACACTGCTCTATTTTCAAGCTTATCTCAGCACATACTTTGAGTTCTGTTTCAACAAGCATATCCAAAGTAACGTTTACAGTTCCTTCATTTGAATTTTCTACAGGCACAACACCAAAACCTACCCTACCACTTTCAACTTCAGCAAGAACTTCTTGAGGACTTGACGCAGGCACAAAACAACATGAAGAACCAAAATTTTTAATTGCGGCTTGATGACTGAATGTTGCCCAAGGACCTAAAAATGCCACTTTTGAAGGACTTTCCAAATTTCTGCAGGCACTTATTATTTCGGTGTATATATATCTAAGAGATTCTTCCCCTAAAACACTTTTTGCCGACGAAATATTTTTAAGAACGTCTCTTTCTCTCGACGGAACATACATAATGCCGTCACCATTCTTGCTCATTTTATTCTTTGCTTTTGCAGCATCCAAAGCGAGTCTTGCTCTTTTATTTATGAGTTCTGATATCTCTCTATCAACTCTGTCTATAGACAGTCTTGTTTTTTGTAATTTCGATACCATGTAAAACCCTCCAAATATAAAAGTAGATTTACAGCTACGCCCTAAAGGGCACGACTTTCTGCAACAACAGCAACACCGCAACTGCCAATGATCTGGTATAACTTGGCTTTATTTTGCCTAAAGATTTTGCGAAATTATCGTGTTAGTTTAATTATATTTGCATAATTTCTTTTTCTTTTGAAGCTATAGCATCATCTATTTTTTTTATATAGCCATCAGTAACTTTTTGAGCTTCAGTTTCAAACTTCTTCTTATCATCCTCTGTTATAACTTTATCTTTTTCAAGTTTTTTTATATTTTCGACTAAATTTCTTCTCTCGTTTCTTACGGCAACTCTAAAATCTTCAGCCATTCTGTTTATAGATTTTGCTATTTCCTTTCTTCTCTCTTCGGTAAGAGGAGGAACTGGAATACGTATAATTTTCCCATCATTTATAGGGGTCATTCCAATATCAGCCTTAAGTATCGCTTTTTCTATCACTCCTAGCTGCGAAACATCCCAAGGTCTTATTTCTATTGTTTTTGCATCAGGAATACTAATGCCCGCAATTTGATTGATAGTCATAACAGAACCGTAACTCTCAACTTTTATACCATCTGTTACAGAACTGCTAGCCCTGCCGGTTCTTATAGAAGACAATTCTGTTTTTAACCTACCTACAGTTTTTTTCATGGCTTCTTCCGACGTTGAAAAAAAACCTTGCGCTTGCATTTATTTCACGCCCCCTACAATTGTGCCTATTTTTTCTCCATCTAAAATTTTCTTCAAATTATTATCTTTATAAAAATCAAACACGGTAATAGATCTATTCATCCTCATACACAAGGAAAAAGCTTCGAAGTCCATTATTTCTAAACGTTTATCCAAGGCTTCCTGAAAAGTTAAAGAGTCAAATTTTACAGCAGCTTTGTTTTTTTTAGGATCTGCATCGTAGACACCATCAACTTGCGTAGCCTTAAGCAAAACATCGGCCTCTATTTCCGCAGCTCTTAAAACAGCAGCTGTATCTGTTGTAAAAAAAGGATTACCCGTACCGCCTGCAAAAATGATTATATTACCACGCTCAATGCATTCTATAACTTTTTCTTTGTTAAAATTTTCAACAAAATTACTTACCACGCCACTTGCTGAAAAAATCTTTGATTGCATACCGGCTTTTGTCAAAGCATCGTTTAAAGCAAGAGAATTCATAATCGTTGCAAGTATGCCCATTTGGTCGGCGGCTACCCTTTCTATAAATTTGCTTCCCGCGCCTCTCCAAAGATTACCTGCACCAATAACAACCGCAAGCTGTGTTCTGCCATCTGCAACAGCAGATCTAATTTCATTTGCAGTTCTAGAAAGACATTTCACACTTATTGGCGACAAACCGCCACCCTTGGAGAGAGATTCTCCAGAAAGCTTTAAAAGTACTCTCCTTGCACGCATTATTACTATTCTCCAACCTTAAATCTTGCAAATCTTTTTATTACTATATTCTCGCCTATTTTTGCGATAGCTTTTGCTACTAAATCTTTTATTGTTTCATCACTTGAAGCATCTCTCATATAAATCTGGTCGTATAAACATATCTGACCGTAGAATTTTTCGATTTTGCCTTCAATAATTTTATCCCACATTTTTTCAGGTTTACCTTCTTCTTTAAGCTGAGCCTTATAAATCTCTTTTTCTGCTTCAAGAATACTTAAAGGAACCTGATCACGAGAAACGTAAGTGGGAGCAATTGCGGCAATCTGCATGGCAATTTCTTTAACCAATGACTGATAATCTTCAGTTTTTGCCACGAAATCTGTTTCGCAATCTACTTCAACCAAAACACCGAGCGTGCCATTGCCGTGTATGTACGAATAAACCAGCCCCTGTCTTGCGGATCTTCCAGCTTTTTTAACAGCCGACACCATACCTTTTTCTCTAAGCCACCGACATGCTTTGTCTATATCGTTACAAGATTCTTTTAATGCATTTCTGCAGTCCATTATACCTGCGCCTGTCATTTCTCTTAATTTTGTTATGAGATCAGTTAACATTACTGTATTTCTCCTTCTTTTTCTTCTTCTTTGTCTCTTACTTCTTTAGGTTCTTTAGATTCTTCTTCAGTAGTCGCAACCATTTCTTCATCGATTTTTTTCTTTTCCATAACGCATCTACCTTCTAAAACAGCCTCCGCAACAACAGAACAGAAAAGTTTTACTGCTCTTATAGCGTCATCATTTCCAGGTATAGGGTAATCTACCAAATCAGGATCACAATTTGTATCACAAATCGCAACCACAGGAATATTAAGTTTTCTTGCTTCTGAAACAGCCGTCGCTTCTTCATGAGAATCCACAACAAACATAAGACCCGGAAGAGCTGCCATGTTCTTAAGACCTTCCAAAGATTTTTCGAGTTTTACTCTCTCTCTTTCGATTTGAGATTGTTCTTTCTTTGAAAAAACTCTCAAGACACCATCTTCTTTCATTGCTTCAATTTCTTTGTATCTTGCAATTGATTTTTTTAATGTTTCGAAATTTGTGAGAGTTCCGCCGAGCCACCTTTCAACAACAAAATACGCTCCGCAGCGCAACGCTTCTTCTTTTAACGGAACATGGGCCTGCTTTTTTGTTCCTACAAATATTACTTCTCTTCCCTCAGCAACAAAATCTCTGATAACATTAAAGCTTTTCTTCAACTCTTTGAGTGTTTTCTGAAGATCAATTATATGAATTTTATTTCTTGCTTCAAAAATAAACTTCGTCATTTTTGGATTCCGCCTTCTGGTTTGGTGTCCGAAATGGACACCGGCTTCCAGCAAAGCCTTCATTGTAATGTTGGCCATACCTGTCTCCTTTGGTTTTTTACCGCATTTGCAATGCAGTTTCCGTTTCGGATGGTTTCCCATCTCACGGCCTCCACAATCTTCAATCTCCAAAACCCAAAAATCAAGTTTAACTGGCTTGAATGGGACCTTTGGCAAATCCGTTTGTGTGCTTATTTAAAACGTCCCTATCTATAGTACGCTTTACTCCGCTATTATATCAAAAAAAAAAATTTATTGCAAATCAAGACGATTGACAAAATATTCAATTTGGTATAATATGCATGTAGAAGGTTTGTCAGGGATTTAGGTTTTACTGTGCTGATAAATTGCGTCTTAGGTACTTTTGGTATTGACATTCAAGTACAAATTACTAACGCAATGCTTGTACTTTGTACTTACGATGATGGAACTGAGAATGCAAGAATATATTGAAATCGATCGTCTCTTAAATGTTAGCCCTTGTTCCTGTCAACCGTATTGCTCCTTGAAAAAAAGGACCGCTAAAATGCAAATGGTATTATTGGTACTTCTTTGCTAGGGATGCAGATTTTGATGATATTGTCGAAATTGAAATCAAAATATTGGAGTTTTGGCTTAAAAATAAATCAAGGTAATGTCTAAATTATCTTGATATCTTAAAGGAGGTCTTTGATTTCACTGTCGATTTGCAATTTTGAATTAATTTAAATTCATCTTTCATCTTTTTGACAAAAAATGTTAGTTATGCGTTAAACGTGCATCTTATTGTCGTCCATCGTATGCAATAAAGTCTTTCTTTATGGGGAAACATACAGAAGGATTGACTAATAAAAGGAGATAGGAATGGATTCTGGTTTTTTTATGAAAATTATAGGTTCTCTTGCCGGTATCTTTAACGTAATAACTTTTGTTCCGCAGGTTTATAAAACATGGAAAATGAAAACCGCCGAAGGTGTTTCAATGCAAATGTTTATTATTTCTACGATAAATGCTTCAATGTGGACATTTTACGGTATAGTGCTTGTCGAACCGGATGGGAACATTTACATACCAAACGCAATGGTTACCGCTCTTTCAATAGCGCAAATTGTTTTAAAAGTAAAATACGACAGAGCAAGTAAAAAATAAGCTATACCCTTAAAATATTGTTCATGGATAAAGAGTATCGTGTTTTGGGCGGAGATGGAGGTCGGTTGTGTATGAGATATGCGTCTTATTGTTCACAACATATAGCAAGTGGAATCTTTCCTTATAGGAAAAACACACAAGATATTGACTAATAAGGAGATAAAAATGGCTTGTTCTATTGTTTCAGATGTTATAGGTAGTGTTGCCGCTTGTCTTTCTGCATCAACTTTTGTTCCACAAGTTTATAAAACATGGAAAACAAAATCCGCAAAAAATGTTTCAATTCAAATGTTTATTATTTCTATAATAACCACTTTGTTATGGATAACCTATGGTATAGGAACTAATAAGCCGCCTATTTATATTGCAAACATAATTGGGTTTATTCTTTCGGTTACTCAAGTTAACTTAAAAATAAGATACGACAGAGCAAACAAAAAATAAGCTAAATCCTGTTAAAATATTGTACTCGAAAATGAATAACTCTATTCTTTAAAGAAGTGCATAAATCAGGGGTAGACAGAGTTGCTTTTATATTTGTTGATAAGAAGGGACAATGAAAGAAGAGAAACATAGTAAAGAAATTTTGCAGAAAGACTATCCAAAGACAGGTTGTGCCAAAGGGTTTGTTAACGGATCTTGCGGAAGTTTTGTTGATGGTAAGTGCGAGACAGATTATACAAAAGATTGCGTATGGGTATTGGTTTACAAAAGACTTAAACAAAACGATGCCTTTGAAAAATTTGTTAACCAATATATAGCGCCAAAGAAATAGTCTATTGTAAGAGTCGCAGCACTTGTCAGTCTGCAAGTTTTTCAAAGGATGACAGAATTTGAAATTTAAAGATAAAATAAAATCAGGTAAGTTTTTAATAACGGCGGAGTTGTTCCCTCCAAGAGGAGTGAATGTTTCTTCTTTTTTACGCAGGGCAGACTGTCTTACTGATGTTGACGCAGTAAATGTTACGGATAATCAAAGGGCATCTATGAGAGCAGGGTCTCTTGCGATGAGCAAGGTATTGGTTGATCATGGGATAGAACCTATTGTGCAGATTGTCGCAAGAGATAAAAACAGAATTGCTTTACAGTCTGAAATGTTGAGTGCAAATATTTTAGGTATAGAAAACATTTTACTTTTAAGCGGAGATCACCCCAAAACAGGAGAATATCCTACAGCAAGAGCGGTGTATGATTTAGATACTGTACAACTTATAAAATCTGCAAGACTCTTAGAGACAGGTGTTGATTTGGCAGGAAAGCAATTATCTGGAAATCCAAGATTTTGTGTAGGGGCAGTTGTAAATCCATCTGCGCAGCCTAACGGTTTGCAGGCTTTAATGTTTGCTAAAAAAATAAAAGCAGGAGCAGAATTTTTTCAAACGCAGGCAATTTTCGATGTGCAACAGTATAAAGAGTTTTTTGCCAAAACAAAACATTTAAAAGTAAAAACACTTCCGGGAATAATTCTTATTAAATCACCTCAATTTATGCAGTTTATGCAGGCTTTACCAGGTATAAACATTCCGCAAAAAATACAAGATAGAATCAATCTCGCTTCAAACCCGTTGGAAGAAGGCATAAAGATATGCTCCGAAACTATTAGAGATCTACGGTCTTTTGCGGACGGCGTACACATTATGGCAATTGGCACAGAAGAACATATCCCTGAAATAATAAAAAATAGTTTATATAGTCAAATCATTTGAAATTGCACCGTCTCTCAAGCCTAAGGGATGAGTGTGCTCCCTTCATTATATCTTCTTATTCTTTAGCGATTTGACCATAAATACGTTTGCGCTTTTGTTATCGTTAACTTACCTTTCGGAAAATATTCTTTAGAATGTTGCCCTATAGCAACTATTGCCATCGCCATAAAAACGTTCTACTGCTTTTACTCTTGTTTTTACTTTCTTGATTATCTTTATACAACTATTTATATCCTCATCACTTACTTCATATGCAATAACAGGCTTTTGTCTCCAACTATAAGCAGTCTATACGAGCATCCTATTGATTTTTTTTAACGCGGGTAATGGGGTAATAGCAGGCAAAACGTATGAAAGTTTTTCTGATTCTTAAGTTTAGTCGGTAGCGCTAAATAATAGCCCATGGCTAAAATCAATCTCGTCCTCGTCGTGAAATCTTTTTAATGCGTTTTGCCTGACAGAGATTCTGCACAGCGTTGACAATATCAGAATTTTTTTGTAAAATCGGCCATTCGGTTGTACGTACATACATACCGGAAAATATAGATTTTTGGAGGGACTACCTATGGCGGACATAAAACCTTTTCGTGCGCTTAGATATTCAAAGGAAACAATTACCAATTTCATCTGCCCCCCCTATGACGTTGTAAATGATGATGAAAAAGCAAAACTTCAAAAACTCTCTCCTTTCAATATTGTAAATGTTGAACTACCTGATTCTCGAGACAAGAGAAATAAATATCAAAATGCTGCCGATTTATTGCGATCATGGCGGGATGAACACATTCTTGAACGGGATAAAACTCCAGCCTTGTATTTTTATGAGCAGATTTTTGAAGATCATGGAATTGCAATGACCAGAAGAGGTTTCTTTGCTTCTTTAAAATTAGATAACCCTCATTCTTGTAAAGGTTCAGTAAAACCTCATGAAAAAACTCTTACAAAACCTAAGTCCGACAGATTAAATCTTTTAAAGGCCACGAAAACAAATATAAGCCCTATTTTTGGTTTGTTTGAAGATAAAAATCGTACGGCTGTAGGTATTTGTAGAAAAATAACAAGAAGAACTCCATCGGTAGCTGCAAAAGATAGAGAAAGAGTCTTTCATAAAATGTGGGTTGTTACCGACAAAGATATAATTGAAACATTAGAAAAATATTTGTCAATAAAAGAAGTGTTTATAGCAGACGGCCATCATAGGTACGAAACTGCGTGGAACTATTTGCAGGAAAGAAAAGAAAAAGATAACAACTATTCACAAGATAAAGAGTACAATTACGTTTTAGCTTATTTGTGCTCGATGGAAGATCCTGGTATTTCAATTTGGCCTACGCATAGGGTTATCAAAGCGCCTGAGGATTTGGAATCAAATATTGAAAAATATTTTAATGTACATTCTGCGAACGATTTTCAGGAACTTTCTAAAAAAGAAATACAACCTATGATGATTTTTAAAGATAATAGATATAGAGTTTTGACAATTAAAAAAGAATCTTTTCTAAAGAAAGCTATGCGTGATAAATGCAAGGCTTATAGAAATCTGGCAGTGAGCGCTTTGCATTATGTACTTATTCCCAATGTTGATGCTTCAGAATTTACTTATGCAAAAGATGAAAAAGAAGCTGTGTTGAATGCGAAAAAAACAGGAAGAATTGCAATTATAGTTCCTGCAACTCCAGTTGAATCTTTAAAGGCAATCAGTTTGAAGAATGAAATGATGCCCCAAAAATCAACATATTTTTATCCTAAACTTGCCAGCGGAGTAGTTATGGCCTGCATAAAATAGAGGATGTAGGTTGGTAATAGATATTTTTTTAGTAATTAGTGTAGTCCTAATAGCTTGGCTCGGCTGGTCTGCCGGTCTTGTAAGAGCTTTTTTTGCTGTTATTGCAGGATTTATGGCAACTTTTGTTTCGGCTAAGTGTTCATATCAAGAAGGTCTGAACGTCTATCTTATCTTTTTAGTAACAGCGCTATTTGTTATTATGCTTGGAGCTTTAATTCTAAGGATAGTTAGTTTTTTTTATCTTAACATTTTGGATAGATTGGGTGGCGCATTACTAAGTGTGTGTGTTTGGCTTATTGTATCTATAAATATTTTAATTCCTACAATACACGGGACTCATAAATTGGACAAATCAACAAGTACGATTTATACCGCTATTTCTGATACAATACAGCCAAAAATTCCTATATTTACAGATTATGTACCTCCTTTGCTTGAAAGGAAAGTTGTGAAATGACAAAAATAAAAGATATTTGTTGAATAAAAATTGAAAAAAGGAAAATTTTATTTTTAAAAAAGGTAAAAACAAATGAGTGATGTAAGAGTAAGATTCGCGCCGTCTCCGACGGGCGATTTGCACATAGGTGGAGTGCGTACTGCTTTGTTTAATTGGCTCTTTGCCAAGAACAAAGGCGGGAAACTTATTGTAAGAATTGAAGATACTGATGAAGTTCGTTCAACAGAAGCGTCTGTCCAGGTTATATTAGATGCTATGAAATGGCTAAATCTTAGTTGGGATGAAGGTCCCGGTAATGAAGTTTCTAAATATGCTCCCTATTATCAAATGGAACGTAAAAATCATGGAATATATCAGAAATATGCTGATGAACTTGTTGCCAAAGGTTTTGCGTATCCCTGTTACTGTACTACTGAAGAAGTTGATGAAATGAGAAAAAAAGCGCAAACTGATAAACTTCCCCCAAAGTATGATGGCAAATGTAGAAATCTTATGTTTGAACAAAGAAAGCAAAAAGAAGCAGAAGGAAAAAAAGCTGTTATAAGATTTAAAATGCCTAAGACGGGAACGGTGGTTTTAAACGATCTTATAAGAGGTAGAGTTGAAT
The DNA here is from genome assembly GCA_025998295.1 of Endomicrobiia bacterium. Taxonomy (GTDB): domain Bacteria; phylum Elusimicrobiota; class Endomicrobiia; order Endomicrobiales; family Endomicrobiaceae; genus Endomicrobiellum. The sequence goes on along the minus strand of BNVT01000010.1, from coordinate 1,322 downwards.
TTGATAATTCTTTACTTGACGATTTTGTTATTATGAAGACAAACAGCGTACCCACGTATAACTTTGCGTGTGTCATTGATGATTACCTTATGGAAATGACACATATTTTAAGAGGTGATGATCATATTTCAAATACGCCTCGTCAAATACAGATTTATAGCACTTTAGGCTGGAAAATACCTGAATTTGCACATATGCCCATGATTTTAGGACATGACGGCACCAGATTATCAAAAAGACACGGACATACGTCTGTTTTAGAATACAGAAAAGAAGGTTATTTGCAGGAGGCATTAATAAATTATCTTGCCTTGCTCGGTTGGTCAACTGAAGACAGTCAGCAGGTTTTTACGATAGAGGAAATGATTCAAAAGTTTTCCATAGAAAGATGTGGTGTAAGTCCGTCTACTTTTGATCCGGCAAAGCTATTGTGGCTTAACGGCGAAAAAATTCGTTTAAAAACTTTGGAACAGGTATATATACTGTTTATAGATTGGCTAAAATATACAGATAACGAAAAACTTATAGATGGCTGGGACATTGAACTGTTAAAAAAAGCTATGGCATTGGAGCACGATAAAATAAAACTTCTTAAAGATATTCCGTCTCTTGTAGATTTCTTTCTTACAAAGGATGTGGATTATAAGGAAGAAGCAGTTCAGAAGATATTCCTTTCCGATAAATCAAAGGATAACGCCAAACTTGTTTTAACGGAAAGTGTTTTAAAACTCAACAATCAAGATAATTTTTCTTCTGATGCTTTAGAACAGTGTGCAAGAGATTTAGCTTTGGAAAGAAATATTAAGACAGGCCAGGTGTTTCATCCTATCAGAGTAGCAATTTCGGGAAGAACGCAAGGTCCAAGTTTGTTTCATATGATGGAATTGATGGGAAAAGAAGAAGTTGTTAGAAGGATTGGTATTGCAATAGACAAGTTCTTTTAACATTAGACCCCTCACACAACTTAAGTATTAAATTTTAGAATTACAAATACTCACAACCCAAGTTAAATCGCAGTCCAAAAGGTCTTTTGTAATTACTATATCTGTCTTTTTAGACTATTTTGAACCTTTTAACAAATTGTCCCTTAAGAAACAAGTATAATCAAGGTGTATAAGGGTGTTGGATATTGACACTCATATAGGGCTAAAAACCCGTATGGATCTTCTGCCATGTATCTTATTGTCTTTTTGTCTTTCTTTGCACAAATCAGTGTCTATTTCAAATAAACTAAGATCGTTCCTTGCCCTTATTATCTATGCACATATTACTTACTTATCTTTAATTGCCACTACTACCAACGGTTATTGTATGTCTATTAT
>BNVT01000009.1 GCA_025998295.1 Endomicrobiia bacterium | reverse complement strand
TTTGCATAGTCCGTCAAATCCTTGCAGACTGCATATCAATGTGTATTTTGTTTCTTTTTCCATTGCTTCCTTAGAGCATACGGTTATGTTGGTTTTTGAGAGTTTTACGGGGCAGGGTTGAGTGTAATAACCGCGAAGTCCAATGTCAGCAAGTTTACTTTTATCCAAACTGCAACCGCCATCCCTTACTATCAAAATTGGCTCTTGGGGCTTTAGATCTTTTGATAAGTGAAATTCATAATTTTCAAAATTACTTATTCCTTTTACTTCAATTGCCTTTGTTTCTTTAATAACTAATGTATTGCCTGTAAATGCGTCAGATCTCTCGTTAGCACAAATACCTCCGCATAATATTGTGTTTTCTCCAAATTCCGGGGTTCCTGCGATAGTTATTGTATTACCAGTGGCATTGCCATTGCCTACAACAGCACCGCCACAAACACCTCCGTCAATCTTTCCGCCATTAATTATGACTTTATTATTTTCTGCGTTTCCGTCATTGTTAACAAGACCGCCAGAAACATTTCCGCCAACAGTTGCGCCAGTGATTGTAACCTCATTATTTTTAGCATCTCCATGCTTATCAGAATAACCACCACGAACATGCTCTCTGATTGTCACTTTGTTTTTTATAAATACTTTATTGCCAGAAGCTGTTCCATTTGATGTCCATCCGCCATAAACCCTGCGTGTGTTCTTTCCTGCATTAATTTCAACTGTATTATCATTAACATCAACAACTCCTTCTGAGAGAGAATAGCCCCCCCTAATGCTCCTATCATTAAATCGCCTCCGTTTACGATAACTTTGTTGCCTGTCATTGACATAAAACTACCAGCATCAATACGAGCGCCACTTGTATCTCCAACTATTGCTCCTTCTTCGATAATTAAAGTATTATACCTTGGGTCTAGCGGAAAAATGCCAGCATCATTCACAGTTCCATTCGCTTTATCAGAATTAGCAGCGACATTCCGTCCATGAGTAGCATTAGAAGAGTTGAGTATTTTTGTATTCCCACCCAAACAAATGCTAGTACAAACAAACATTGCTATTATAGCTAATACATTCCTCACCATTTTTCCTGCCAGTTTGCTTAAACACTTTGTTGCTTTCATACATTTTTTCCTTTTGATAAAGATAAGTATCTGTTTTGATTTTGAATTAGTTTTTTATATTTTTTGTTACAATTACTAGCTGTTGGAGCAGCTCCTTGTTTGCACGGAGCACAAAACACAACAACGACAAACTATAACAGACCTCTTTTTTCAAACCTGCAATTTTAAATTATATATTTCAAGCTTTAAATTAAATTTCAAATCCAAAGTGTTTTTTTTCTATTCCTGTATTTGTTAGATATCACTTTTTAAATCTTAAATCTCTTCAAAGTGTTTGCGCTCTTTTGTTTTTATGGTTGTTCTATTTCCTTATTTACGAACAGTTTGGGAAAGGATAAATGAACCTCCGCACAGCAAGACGCGCGGTATCAGCAGCAGAAATTGAAGAGCTGTAATTGTTCTTGCTCAAACTCTATGTTCGTAGCGTTATTTTAATTTCTTTTGTTATTTGAATTAGGCTATTACAACGCTCTAAATTCCAAATATAGCTTTTCTATGCTTTTTTGGGTGTTACAAATGATAGTGTATCTTATATGCACTATGCTGTCTGTTCTTTTTTGAGCGTTTCCATAGCCTAATTGTACTACCTTGAGCGGTTTGCCACAGCTTGCTTCGCGGGCAATAGTTTAACAATAAATACCCCATCGGGCTACGGCCCGACACCCCTTTTTAAAAAAGAGGAATTACCACCACGAAAGGCCAATGCCTTAGATCAAAGGCTACACGCGTCACACCTTTTTAAAAAGAGGAATTACTACGAAAGAAAGGCAAATGAGCGAGGGTCTTGCAAAGCAAAAATTTAAAAGACAAGCGCTGCTATTTTGCGGATACTTTACTTTTCTTAGCCCCATACTTACTTCTACTCTGTTTACGACCATCAACCCCTGTCGTATCCAAAGTACCTCTTACGATGTGATAACGAACACCCGGCAAATCCTTTACACGACCACCGCGGATGAGAACAAGGGAATGTTCCTGGAGATTGTGCCCTACACCCGGAATATATGAAGAAACTTCATACCCTGATGTAAGTCTTACTCTTGCTACTTTTCTCAAAGCAGAGTTAGGTTTTTTAGGAGTTGTTGTATAAACTCTTGTGCAGACACCTCTTCTCTGTGGACAATTTTTAAGAGCCGGAGATTTTGTTTTTTTAACTACATCTTTTCTTCCATCTGTAATCAACTGACTAATCGTTGGCATTGTTTTTTTGTTTCCTTGAATAAAATTTTATTTATCATTTCCCAATTTCATTTCAGCGAGTCCTGTTCCTGCGGGTATTAAACGCCCTATAGAAACATTTTCTTTCAATCCTATCAAACGATCAATTTGCCCTGAAACAGCGGCTTCAGTTAAAATCCTGGTTGTTTCTTGGAAAGAAGCGGCAGAAATAAATGAATCTGAAGACAACGATGCTTTTGTTATACCCAAAAGAACAGGATGGGCCACAGGAACTTTTCCGTGATTTATCTTAATAGCTTTTCTATCCTTTTCATATTTATGCCTTGAAACAATTTCGCCATTTAGATACTTACTGTCTCCTGAATCAACTATCCTTACACTAGACAGCATTTGTCTTACTATAACTTCAATATGTTTATCGTTTATCACTACACCCTGAAGTCTGTAAACCTGCTGAATTTCGTTAACAAGATATTCCTGAACTTCTTTTGGTCCTTTAACCTTAAGAATATCATGAGGATTCACTGCGCCGTCAGAAATAGCTTCGCCTTCCTTAACTTCGTCGCCTTCATAAACAACCAAATGACGTCCCGCAGGGACAAGATAATTTTTCTGCATTTTTGTTTCAGAATTTTCAACTTCAACCCTTGTGCTACCTTTTGTCGTGACCCCATCCAAATGCACAACACCGTCAATCTCTGAAACAATAGCAGCGTTTTTAGGTCTTCTTCCTTCAAACAATTCAGAAACTCTAGGCAACCCACCTGTGATATCTTTTAACTTAGAAACTTCCTGAGGAATTTTTGCCAAAATATCACCAACTTTAATTCTATCATCATCATAGGCGACAAGAGTTGTGCCTACAGGAAGAGGATATTCCGCCATAATTTCGTCATCTTTTCTAATAGCAATTTTAGGATTCTTTTTGTCAGCATGACGTTCAACAATAATTCTTTCAATCTGTCCGGTTATTCTTGACTTTTCCCTATGTAAAGTTGAACCATCTTTTACGTCAATAAAATGTACCGTCCCTCCAAATTCCGAGACAATCGGTTTTGAATGAGGGTCCCATTCTGCAATTAATACGTTTTTCTTTATTCCTTTTAAAGCATCAGCTTTAACTTCTATTTTCTGCCCGTCTTGAACCTTAATTACAGCACCATAAGGCACCTGATAAACATGTTCGCGGTGTAGAGGATACTCCGTATATATAAGTTCCGCATTTCTGCTTAATACTATAATCTCACCATCTCTGTTTTTAACGGCTTTTAAGTTGTAGTATTCAATCGTGCCGCTATTTTCAGCATAGATTTCTGAACGTTGAACAACGTGACTTGCAGCTCCGCCTATATGGAACGTTCTAAGAGTAAGCTGAGTACCTGGCTCGCCGATTGACTGAGCCGCGATAATACCTACGGCTTCACCTACCTCAACCTGTTTCCCGGTAGCAGGATTTACACCGTAACATTTTGCGCATACTCCGTGTCTAGACTCACATGTCAAAACGCTTCTTATACCGATTTTGTCGATACCAGCTCCAATAAGTTTCTGAGCTTTTTCAGCAGTGATAAGTTCCCTGCGCTTTATTATAATCTCGTCGTGGACAACATCCACAACATTATCGAGAGCTATTCTACCAATAACGCGTTCATTCATTCCTTCAACTATTTCATCACCACTATGAAGCGTACCAATAAATACTCCATTCACAGTTCCACAATCTTCTTCTCTTACAACAGCATCATGAGCTACATCAACAAGTCTTCTTGTCAGATAACCTGCCTCTGATGTTTTCAAAGCTGTATCCGCCAGACCTTTACGTCCTCCATGAGTTGAAATAAAGTATTCCAACACAGTAAGACCTTCTCTAAAGTTTGAAGTAATAGGAGTTTCAATAATTTCACCAATACCGCCGGTAAGCTTCTTCTGAGGTTTTGCCATAAGTCCGCGCATACCTGCAAGCTGTCTTACCTGCTGTCTTGAACTTCTAGCGCCAGAATCTGCCATCATAAATATCGAGTTGAAACGATTTTTGCCACATTTGTAACTTTCTATTTCTTCTTTTCTCATTTCATCAAACATAATATCCGCAACTTCGTCAGTGACTTTTGTCCAAATATCGATAATTTTATTGTAACGTTCTGATTCTGTTATCAATCCAAGTCTTGCTTGTTTTTCAATTTCTTTAATTTTTAATTTTGCTTCTTTTACCATCTTCTCTTTTTTAGGTGGAATTTTCATTTCGTCTACAGATATAGAAACCCCTGCAAGAGTTGCATACTTATAACCCATTTTTTTTATTTCGTCTAAAAGAACTACAGTTCTATATTGACCAAGCTCTTTATAACATCTGTCGACAAGATTGCTAAGTTCTTTCTTTGTCATACTCTTATTTTGATATCCAAAAACATAAGAACCGTCATCATTTTTAGGAAGCTGCTCGTTGAATATAACTCTTCCAACGGTAGTATAATTAATAATTTCTTTGTCGTCTTCAGATTTATAACTTTTCCACCTTGTGACATCTAATTGTTCTTTTTCCTTTAGTTTTTCGTCTCTTATATTTGTAATACCCGCAACTTTAATTTTTGCCTGCAAATCTACTTTCTTAGACTGATAAGCGCTTATAACTTCACTTACCGATGAAAAAATCTTACCTTCGCCGGGAACGCCTATCTTCTCTTTTGTAAGATAGCAACTGCCCAAAACCATATCCTGTGAAGGAACAGCAATAGGTTTTCCTGAAGCAGGCGAGAGAATATTTCTTGTAGCCATCATCAACACTTTTGCTTCAAGTTGAGCTTCAAGAGACATAGGTAAATGGACCGCCATTTGGTCCCCATCAAAGTCCGCATTGAAAGCCGCACAGGTAAGAGGATGAAGCTGTATTGATTTTCCTTCGACTAAAACAGGTTCAAAGGCCTGAATGCCTAATCTATGCAATGTTGGAGCTCTGTTTAAAAGAACGGGGTGATTTCGTGTAACTTTTTCGAGTATATTCCAGACCTTCACATCGTTTCTTTCAAGTATTTTTCTTGCTGATTTAAGCGTTGTGCTCTCCTGTTTTATTAGTTCCCTTATAATAAACGGCTTAAAAAGCTCCAAAGCCATTTCTTTTGGAAGCCCACACTGATTCAACCTTAAGTTAGGCCCTACAACAATAACGCTTCTTCCTGAATAGTCAACTCTTTTTCCAAGCAAATTCTGTCTGAAACGTCCCTGTTTACCTTTAAGAGTATCGGATAAAGATTTAAGCGGTCTGTTGCCGGCTCCGGTTACAGGTCTTGTTCTTGAATCATTATCTATTAAAGCATCAACTGCTTCTTGCAAAAGCCTCTTTTCATTATTTACCATAACCGCAGGAGCTTTCAACTGTTCAATGTGACGCAACCTGTTATTTCTATTAATTATTCTTCTGTATAAATCATTTAAATCGGACGCGGCAAATCTTCCGCCGTCTAAAGCAACTAAAGGTCTTAGATCCGGGGGTATCACAGGAAGGACAGTAAGAATCATCCACTCAGGTTTTATCTTAGAATCCAAAAATCCTTCGACAACTCTAAGCTTTCTTACAAGTCTTGCTCTTTCCGTTTCTGACTTTGTTTTTTTAATTTCCGCATAAATATTTTTTGCATCTTCTTCCAGATTAATTTCTGACAAAAGTTTTCTTATTGCGGCTGCACCGATATCAACTTTTAAAATATCGCCATACCCGCTTCTAATATTTTTTACATCGCTTTCTTCAAGTAACACAACGCTTTCAGGTTTTGAAAAATCCCTTATAAAAGGAATGTCATTTTTTGATACCTCAATTCTTAACTGTCCTTCATACTTTTTAAGAATCTCAGGATTTTTTCTCAGCTCATTATAAATTTTGTCTTTTCCAATATCAAAAAACTCTACTCTAATTTTTTTATCAGGTTCCGTTATTGAAACCGATTTGTCTTTTTCAAAATTCTCAAAAAGAATTTTTTTTATTTCGCCGCGAACTGCTGAATTTAAAGCACCGTAGTAATATACGGCATGAGGCTTAAAGTAAACTTTATAGTACGTATCACCTTTTTCAATATTTGCAATTATTCTTCTTGCAGCTTCATCAGCAGACATCTCAGCTAAAATCGCCTGACTTTTTACCAATGTTTTAAGTTGTTTGAAAGCCTTTGCACGATCAGAATCAAGAATTATCTCTTCGGCAACAATACCGTCCAAAATACCCTTAAACTCTTCTTTCACTACAGGGCTGTCGATTCCATACTTAAACAAATCGAAATCTTCTTCCTTTAAAAGTGTACCTTTTTCGACAGTAGAAGAGATATTTGCGCGATCTTTCAAACTTTCGATTACAACATATTTTGTATAATAAACAACCTTTTCCAGGTCGGAAATTTTCATATTCAAAAGAATTCCGATTCTTGAAGGAGGTTTTTTTAAAAACCACAAATGAGCCACAGGAACGGCAAGATTAATGTGCCCGAATCTTTCTCTTCTTACTTTAGATTCTGTTACTTCTACACCGCATCTATCGCAAACAGTTCCTTTATGTTTTACATATTTATATTTCCCGCAGTGGCATTCCCAATCTTTTGTAGGGCCAAAAATTCTATCGCAGAACAAACCGTCTCTTTCCGGCTTAAGTGTTCTATAGTTGATTGTCTCTGGCTTTTTAACTTCACCTTTAGACCAAGCTTGTATCTGTTCAGGGCTTGCAACACCGATTCTAACAGCGTTAAAATTCTTAAAATTGGGGTTACTGTCTACTCTTTTCTTTTGAGTTTGAAAGTTTATTTTAGCCATTATTTTTATTAACACCTTCCGTTTTTTCTTGGTCATCCTGCTCTTCGTTTAGAAGTTCAACGTTAAGACCTAAAGCTCTAAGCTCATTTACTAAAACTTTAAACGATTCAGGAACGCCAGGCTCGGATATCGACTCGCCTCTGACAATTGAATCATACATCTTGACTCTTCCGTCAACATCATCTGACTTTACTGTTAAAAATTCCTGCAGCATATGAGCCGCTCCATGGCCTTCAATAGCCCACACTTCCATTTCTCCAAATCTCTGTCCTCCAAATTGGGCTTTTCCGCCCAAAGGTTGGCAAGTAATAAGCGAATAAGGTCCTGTGGATCTAGCGTGCATTTTATCTTCTACAAGATGGTTAAGCTTCATAACATACATAACACCGATAGTTATTTTTTCCATAAACGGCTCGCCAGTTCTTCCGTCATAAAGAGTAACTCTACAATCATTTGTAGGAAGACTTTCTGCAAATTTACTTAAAGATATCTCGAGCTCTTTGCCTTTTAGTCCGCGCGCAACCAACATTTTTTTCTTTTCGCTTAACAATTTTTCTTTTGCTTTTTCAACATAATCTTTTATCTGTTCTTCGTTTGCACTATCAAAAACTGGCGTAATCATTTGTAATCCCAGCTCTTTTCCTGCCCAGCCCAACATAATTTCAAGAAGCTGACCCACATTCATACGAGAAGGAATTGACAGAGGAGAGAGAACGCAGTCAACAGGCGTTCCGTCAGGAAGTCTCGGCATATCCTCTACGGGAAGTATCCTTGCCACAATACCTTTATTGCCGTGTCTGCCTGCGAGCTTATCTCCAACCTGAACTTTAATCCTAGCCGCAATATAAACTTTTACACACTTATTTACAGAAACAGGCAAATCATCACCTTTCTTAAACTTCTCTTTTTCAGATTCATAATTATGCTTCAATATCTCTTCTTTTGATGCATAAAGAGACCTGATTTTTTCTATCTCAGATTTTTCAGCCGATACAATCTGATTTTTTTTATCTTTAGACAGTTTAGCTTTTGCAGCCTCATAAACTTCGCTCATTTCCTCTAATTTTCTATTCTTCTCTTTTTCCGTAAGCTTTTCGAGTCTTATAAAAGTTCTCACAGCTATAACCCTACCGGATACTCCCGGCTGTACTCTAAGAGAAGCATCCTGAACATCTTCCGCTTTTTTATCAAACAACACTCTCAAGAGTCTTTCTTCAGGGGTTGTCTGTTGTTCGCCTTTAGGAGTTGTTTTTCCTACAAGAATATCACCTCCTCGAACCATCGACCCAACTCTGACTATTCCGTCTTCATCAAGATTCAATAGATCTTCAGAACCGACATTTGGAAGATCTTTTGTTATTTCTTCAGAACGACCTTTAGCTTCTCTGGCTTCAGTTTGGAATTCTCTTATGTGGACTGAAGTAAATTTATCATCTTGTATTAATTTTTCTGATAATAACATTGCGTCTTCGAAGTTATATCCGTTCCAAGTCATGTATGCTACAAGAAGATTTTGGCCTAAAGCAAGCTGTCCATGGCTTGTCGCCGGACCGTCCGCTATTATCTGACCTTTTTTAACACTCTCTCCTAAAACTACCAAAGGTTTCTGATCGATACATGTATCCTGGTTAGAGCGCGCATATTTTCTTAAATTATATACTTCTATTTCATTTGACTTTGAATAAATCATTATTTCATTAGAAGAAACAGAAACCACTTCGCCATCTGATTCTGCAACTATGACTACACCGGAATCTCTCGCTACTTTTTCCTCGATACCAGTTGCAACCAGAGGAGACTCCGCTACCAACAAAGGAACTCCTTGACGTTGCATATTACAACCCATCAAAGCGCGGTTAGCGTCGTCATGTTCCAAAAAGGGAATCAGCGCGGCTGAGATAGATATCACTTGCATTGGAGAAATATCCATATAATCAACCTTGGCTGGAGGCTGAAACAAAAAATCATCCCACTTACGTCCCTGAACTGAGTCAGAAATAATATTTCCTTTACCATCCAAAGGAGTATTTGCCTGTGCTACAAAGAATTCATCTTCTTTATCTGCGGTTAAATATTCAATTTTATTCGTTGCTCTGCCGTCTTCTACTTTTTTATACGGAGTTTCCACTAAACCGTAAGGATTTACTCTTGCAAAAGTGGCGAGAGATGTTATCAAGCCTATGTTTGGACCTTCTGGAGTTTCAATAGGACAAATTCTGCCGTAGTGGGTATGATGAACATCTCTAACTTCAAAACCTGCTCTTTTTCTGTTCAATCCGCCAGGCCCTAGAGCCGATATTCTTCTCTTATGAGTAAGTTCGGCCAAGGGATTTATCTGATCCATAAATTGAGAGAGCTGCGAAGTTCCAAAAAACTTTCTTATTTGCAATACAAATTGGGTAACATTTGCAAGAGATCTCGGTGTAACATTATCTTTATCCTGATTGTTCATATGTTCTTTTACAAATCTTGCCATTTGGACAAGCCCGATCCTAATCTGATTTTCCAATAATTCTCCGACAGATCTTACACGCCTATTTCCCAGATGATCAATATCATCCAAACATATTTTTATAGTTTCGCCTTCTTCGGTAAACTCATGATCGCCGTTATAAAGCATTAATAAATACTTAAGAGTAACTACCACGTCTTCTTTTGTTAAAGTTCTCTTGGTATCTGAAGGAACAAGCAGATTAAAATTCTTCTCATAATATTTAAAGATAGGATGTAACTTCTTAAATATTTTATATCTTCCGATAGCTGTCAAATCGTATCTTCTTACGGATTTGAGAAGAAGTTCTTCCAAAAATACCTGCGCTCTTTCCTGTACAATAAATTCTTGGGTTTTTAGAACTTTATATATATAGTTAACGGCTTCTTTTTGAGTCTTTATAGTATCTTTTTTTAATGTCAAGAAAATAGAAGTATCTTTTAGAACAGATACAGTAGTAACACCCTTTGCTTGAAGTTTTTTTACTAAATCTTCTTTTAATTCCTCCCATGAATCAGCAATAATCTCACCAGTACTTTTATCATAGACATCTTCTGCAAGATATCCTCCAGGAGATGTTAAAACATCATCTAGCAACACCTCCTTAACTTCTTTAAAAAGATTTAAAATTTCTTCATCATTTTCAAAACCCAACGCACGCAAAAAAGTTGTCGCAAATATTTTTCTTTTACGATTAATTCTTGCATACACAATATCGTTTTGGTCAAATTCAAATTCAACCCATGCCCCTCTGTATGGAATTACTCTTGCAAAGTATAAAGGTCTACCTGAAATGGTAACTCTTTTTTCTTCATCTTCTTCAAAAATTACTCCGGGAGAACGATGAATCTGGCTCACGACAACGCGTTCAGCTCCATTTACAATAAACGTAGCCGTATCAGTCATCACAGGAATATCGCCAAAATACACTTCCTGTTCAGAAAGTTCTTTTTCTTTTCCGTTTTCCCTCTTATGTATAAGTCTCAATTTGACTTTTAAAGGAAGAGCATAGGTAGCATCTCTGGCAATAGACTCTTCAATAGAATATTTTGGCTTATCAAAAGAATAAGAAACATATTCCAAAACCAGACTCTCGTCAGAATTTGTTAGAGGAAATATATCTCTAAAAGCACCTTCTAGTCCTTGAAATTTTCTTTTTTCGGGAGCAATATCTCGTTGTAAAAACTCGGCAAAAGAATCTTTTTGCATCTTCAAAAGAAACGGCGGATCCACAGGAGACCCGATTTTCCCAAAGTTAACTCTGTTCATTGTCATTATATTTTAACCTGTACCTGCCCTTTATTATTTTACACACAAAGTGAGTACCATTATACACAATAAATATTATTTGTCAACTATCACTACTAAATACCCGCGGCAAACACATGAAAAAAATTTCTCGGACTACATTGATTTTAAACTTAAGCAAACTCTATAAACTACTACTTAACCCTATCGGCAATAGTAAAAAATCAAAAAAACTTTCATGCGTTTGTCATGACCGAATATGAATCTAAAGCACCAATACAACAGCAAAACTAAAGATCTTGTAAGGCACAAGATAATTTAGACATTTTGTTGGTCTATCGCTTCAAGTTGACATTTCCATATTTGCAAGTGCCTGTGGGGTATGTTATCAAAACTAGTTTTCTTAAAACGGCAAACCACCTATTACGGGCTATTAATTTTATCTTTCCTTAAAGGTTCTTATGCATATACTCTTTATAAATGCAAACTCCTTTTATGACGTCAAGCGTCTTATGTTTGCTTTTGTAATATCGTTTCCAAAATTACATCTGATTTCTGCGGCCCATTGAACTTGGACTACGCCCAAGCTATGCGCCTATTTCATATGAATTCGCAATTTTCCAGGTCTACTTAAGTTCAACAGTTGCACCTACTTCTGTAAGCTTTTTCTTGATTTCTTCAGCTTCAACTGTTGCAACGCTTTCTTTTACCGTTTTAGGAGCTGTGTCTACTAAATCTTTTGCTTCTTTAAGCCCAAGACCAGTAACTTCTCTTACAACCTTAATAACATTGATTTTGCTTGCGCCAACTGCTGCAAGAACAACATTGAACTCAGTCTTTTCTTCAACTATTGCTGCCCCGCCTGCCACCGGAGCTGCTGCTGCAACTGCCAACGGAGCTGCTGCTGACACACCAAATTTTTCTTCTAGAGCTTTTACAAGCTCTGAAAGTTCGATAACCGATAATGAGGAAATCGCTTCAATTAACTGATCCTTTGATAATTCTGCCATTTTACTATCCTCCCAATTATTAACTTCTTTTTTATTATCACACTTACGCCACCTATAGCCAAAATCACCTGAAATTACATCATCTAGTAACTTAAGGGATAAGTATCCTTCGCATACCTTCTTAATTCTTTACGGCACAACTTAAAGCAATTTGATTACAGAGTACGCTCACACAAAAACTTAGTTGTCGTCCAAGAAATCGGAGATCCATTTTGCTTAATACTTTAACGTAGATCCTATTTTCACGAGAATGACAGCCTGACCCACGGCAAACGCATTAAAGATACATGTTTTTATTAGTTGTCAGTACCAGTTGCTCCCTCGCCACTTGCGGGAGAGGGCAGGGTGAAAGCACTGTTCTGGTTTTGGTTATTGCATCAAAAATTCCCTAATGTTTACCCGTGATGATTCCTACCTTTTGTATTTCTGGCACGTTTTTGAAGTTTTATATTGATAAACAAGGATTCTTGTGATCTTAAGAACAATGCCCATGGTGATGGGCTATCCCTTGTCGTAAAATACTTTTCGTACGTTTGTCGTACAGCTTGACTACGACCTCGCTATACGCCCGCCACTCCAAGCTTGGCACCCACGAATACATTAATCGGGGGATCCAATGTAAACGATTAAGGTCTTTACGACACAAGAACCCAAAAGACGAGTACTATGATGCTGCTTGTTTTTTTGAGATTGCGATTAATACCGTCACCAAACCTCTGATATTTGCCGCTAACACATTTACAAAACCAACTATTGGAGCATTCATGCTACCCAACATTTTTGCAAATAAAACTTCCCTTGAGGGAAGGGCTGACAACTGTTCAACAACTGCAGCATCCACAAATTTACCTTCTAAGAATCCCGCTCTTACTTTTAACTTAGCATGTGTTTTGGCAAAATCTACAACAACTTTTGCCGGAGATACTATATCTCCATTCTCAATAACAAGAGCTGTAGGTCCCGAAAAATTTTCACCTGCCTCAATACCCGCTTCTTTAAGAGCTATTTTACTTAAAGTATTCTTAGCAACGGTATACTCGCTGCCCAATAAACGAAGTTTAGAGCGAAGTTCTGAAATTTCCTCAACTGTAAGACCATGATATTCTGTTAATATCAACCCCTTCATGGCTTTAAATTTTCCAGCTAAACTCTTTACAGTTTCTTGATTTTTTAAATTTGACATTTTTTACTCCTAATTTAATTTCAAATAATCAACCCATTAAATTAAAAAGACACTCTCAATTTAATGCCTACTTCTCCTGTATAATTCTTAGGTTCCACCTCTAGCATGTCTCTAACTTTGCCGCCAACTTTAATTTTTCCTTTGTATTCATATGTATTAGAATCAGGTATATTCCAATACCTAAAAAAAGGACCCGCAGAAAACTCAACATTTCCAATCTTTTTAGAAATTTTACCAGACAACCCTAGACCGTAACCATTCTGCTGTATATTTGGTACATGTATAGCAGTATCATCAGCATTAATAGCACCACTAAGCTGTACTCCTAATGGCATCCAGTCAAATTCACCGCGGATATCAAACGATAACCCCTCTTTGCACTGACACTTGCATGTAACACCAACTGGAATATAGAAATAGCTAGAAAGCCTACGACAAAGACCTGTAAAAAGCAACCTATAACCTAACCCAGAAAAGGGATACAGCTCAAGGTGGTATCAAGCACTTGGATCGGGTAATATATTAATTCTCTAGCGTCAAGGTACAAGCTCAGACGCCCCTTATTTTTATACGGGATGGAAGTGATTGAGGTGGAATCACCATTATCTTCATCAACATACAGACCGCCATCGTAATCAAGAAGCCCAACCATAAAACGAATTTGCGTACCGGTAAAGAAAGGATCACGTAAATGCTCACGATTAATGTTCTCTTTGGAAACGCCATACTTTACGCCAGTAAGTTTCATAAACTGTTCATCAGGCCCCTGTGGCGTCTTCTGTATCAGCTCTCTGTATAAATAATTACTGACCTCAAACTCTATTTCAGGCTCTTTCGGTGTAGAGGCCGACTGCAAAGCATTAAAATCTGAAACCTCTACACTACCCGCTAATAAGCACGCTGAAAAACAAAATAGCAAACCAAAGCTTAAAATTAATTTTTTCATAATCAGGTTCATCCTTGTTATAGTTTTGGTTACGGCACTAAAAATTCTCTGACGTTTACCTATGATAATTCCTGTTTTTTTGTATTTAAATATACTTTTACGATTTTTTTGATAAATAATAAGGATCTTTTATGCTTTCAGTGCCAAAATATGTCTTAAAAACTTGGGTGTCTCTAAAACCTCATGATTTTTGTAGGCTCTTGTATTTATCACGCTAAACCTATTACAAGCATTTCGTCGTAAAAATAACATCAGGTGCCAAAAAAAACAAAGGCACAACGCAACGGTGACTTGTTTTTTAATTTTTAGAAAGACCCAATCGTCCATTAGACTCCTTTCTATAGTCAAACCGCTTGAAGCTGCACCGTAAAGAACAAGAAGATAACGAAGAAATATACTGCATCCCCCTAAGCTGCGAGATGATGCAATTTCAAGTGACTTGGCTATATAAACAAAAAGTCCTCGAGAGAGAAGTTATAGATTCCAAACAACAAGCTCTTCGTCTCGGTAAGAAAAGAACTATTGTTCTTTTTTAATATCCATCATAGACAACTAACCTTATTACTGATAAACCGCTAATATAAAGCTAATTGACTATAGACATCTTACTGTCTTTTTAACAACCATAGAGTTAATAACAATTTTTCAAAAAAATGAGATATAATCCGGCAGCGACCTACTCTTCCGGGACCCTGCGGTCCAAGTACCATCGGCCCTGATGGGCTTAACTTCCGAGTTCGGAATGGGATCGGGTGTGACACCATCGGAATAACCACCGGAAATAATTTCAATTCTAAAGAACAACATTGAAAACTTAATTAGTGTAGGTAAACCTGCGTTTTTACAACATGTATCACAAAGATTAGAAAATGCGACCAAGCCAAGCGGGCAATTAGTATTGGTTAGCTACACGCATTACTGCGCTTCCACTCCCAACCTATCAAACTTGTAGTCTACAAGCGCCCTTCAGGGAAACCTTATCTTGAGGTGAGTTTCACACTTATATGCTTTCAGTGTTTATCTCGTCCATACTTGGCTACTCGGAAATGCTCCTGGCGGAACAACCGAAACACCAGAGGTATGTTCATTCCGGTCCTCTCGTACTAGGAACGAGTCCTCTCAAGTTTCCTGCGCCCACGGTAGATAGAGACCGTACTGTCTCACGACGTACTGAACCCAGCTCACGTACCCCTTTAATTGGCGAACAGCCAAACCCTTGGGACCTACTCCAGCCCCAGGATGGGATGAGCCGACATCGAGGTGCCAAACTTTCTCGTCGATATGGACTCTTGGAGAAAATAAGCCTGTTATCCCCGGGGTAGCTTTTATCCGTTGAGCGACGGCAATTCCACACTGAACCGCCGGATCACTAGTTCCTGCTTTCGCATCTGCTCGACGTGTATGTCTCGCAGTTAAGCACCCTTCTGCACTTGCGCTCTATAGACCATTTCTATTGGTCCTGAGGGTACCTTTGAACGCCTCCGTTACTATTTAGGAGGCAACCGCCCCAGTTAAACTGCCCACCTAACCATGTCCTCCCTGTTGATTCAAACATAGGAGTTAGAACCACAGAACTAAAAGGGTGGTATTTCACATTTCCCCTCCACACAATCCAAAAACCATGCTTCAAAGGGTCCCACCTATGCTACGCATTTACTCCCATAATTCAAGGCTAAGATACAGTAAAGCTCCACGGGGTCTTTTCGTCTAGCCGCAGGCAACCCGCGTCTTCACGGGTACCACAATTTCGCCGAGTCTTTCGTTGAGACAGTGCCCTCTTTGTTACGCCATTCGTGCAGGTCGGAACTTACCCGACAAGGAATTTCGCTACCTTAGGACCGTTATAGTTACGGCCGCCGTTTACTGGGGCTTAAGTTCAGAGCTTCGCTTGCGCTAACCCCTCCCCTTGACCTTCCAGCACCGGGCAGGCGTCAGACCCTATACATCATCTTGTGATTTCAGCAGAGTCATGTGTTTTTGTTAAACAGTCACGAGGGCCATTTCACTGCGACCTATGTTACCATAGGCACCCCTTATCCCGAAGTTACGGGGCCAATATGCCGAGTTCCTAAACGAAAGTTATCTCGCGCGCCTTAGGTTTTTCACCCCACCTACGTGTGTCCGTTTGCGGTACGTTTACCTCTAGCACAGGTGTCTGGGTTTTTCTTGGCTCCCCATACAGTCAGTTCCCCGAGTTGCCTCAGGTCCTCCCCCTTACGGAGCAACACCCACTTCCAATCGGATGATGACCTACTGAAAAGCGTAGCCAAACACATTATGCGCACTAAAGATAGTTCCGGAATATTAACCGGATACCCATCGCCTACGTCTTTCGACCTCGGCTTAGGATCGACTGACCCTGAGCAGACGAACTTTACTCAAGGAAACCTTAGGTTTTCGGCGGAGAAGATTTTCACTTCTCTTATCGCTACTTATTCCGACATCCTCACTTCCTGCAGCTCCAGCACTCCTTACGGTATGCCTTCAGCGCGACAGGAACGCTCCTCTACCACTCCACATTACTATGGAATCCATAATTTCGGTAATATGCTTGAGCCCCGGGTGTTTTCGGCGCAGAATCACTTGACTAGTGAGCTGTTACGCACTCTTTAAAGGATGACTGCTTCTAAGCCAACCTCCTAGCTGTCTAAGAAATTCCACATCCTTTACCACTTAGCATATATTTTGGGACCTTAATTGATGGTCTGGGCTGTTTCCCTTTTGCACGTGAAGCTTATCCCACACGTACTGACTCCGGAGAAATACGTCAGAGAATTCGGAGTTTGGTTAGCATCGCAAGATGGGTTACACCCGCTAAACTATCCAGTGCTCTACCTCTCTGATTTAACACTCCAGGCTAGCCCAAAAGCTATTTCGAGGAGAACCAGCTATCACCAAGTTAGATTGGCCTTTCACCCCTATACCCAGCTCATGCAAGACCTTTTCAACGGTCGACGCTTCGAGCCTCCTTCCCCGGTTAAGAGGAATTCACTCTGTCCAGGCATAGATCACTTGGCTTCGGGTCTAATAATAGGTACTAATCGCCCTTTCAGACTTGCTTTCGCTACGGCTGCTTAATATGCGTTAACATAATAATTAACCTCGCACCTACCAATAACTCGCCGGATCATTCTTCAACAGGCACGCTCTCAGCCATTCCGGTCACTTGCGTTTCCGGCATAAGCCTCGAGCTGCTTGTATGCATACAGTTTCAGGTTCTATTTCACTCCGCTCCCGCGGTTCTTTTCGCCTTTCCCTCACGGTACTGGTTCACTATCGGTCTAAGACCTGTATTTAGCCTTGGAGGGTGGTCCCCCCAGATTCCCACCGGATTTCACGTGTCCGATGGTACTTAGGATACCGCTTCGAGTCAAGAGTTTTCACTTACAGGACTTTCACCTTCTATGGTCGGATTTTCCAAACCGTTCGATTAACTTTTTGATTGATAACTCTACTTACGCGGTCCTGCAACCCCGTTGTGTAAACACAACGGTTTAGGCTTCACCGATTTCGCTCGCCACTACTTTCGGTATACTCGGTTGATTTCTTTTCCTCCAGGTACTGAGATGTTTCACTTCCCTGGGTTGCCTTCCTTTCGGATACTGTAGATTACTCTGCAGTGGGTTACCCCATTCGGAAATCGCCGGATCAAAGGTTGTTTGCACCTCCCCGACGCTTAACGCAGCTTACCACGTCCTTCTTCGACAGTCTTAGCCAAGGCATCCACTATATGCACTTAGTAGCTTGGTCACATTATCTAATCCCACTTCTTTCGAAATGTTAAATATGACTTTACTTAATTGTACATTGTTTCAAAAATTAATTTGAAGACGCTTGATTTACCTTACAACTATTAAGTTTTCAATGAACAAACAACTTTATATAATTACCAGATGCAAAAAACATCCGAAATAACCGCTTGTGGAGATAGACGGGTTTGAACCGACGACCTCCTGCTTGCAGAGCAGGCGCTCTCCCAGCTGAGCTATATCCCCAATTTCACCAACAATCATCTCTACAAAAGCAGATCGTTAAACTGTTGATGGGCCTATGTGGAGTTGCACCACAGACCTCACCCTTATCAGGGGTGCGCTCTGACTAACTGAGCTATAGGCCCGCTTAAACAACTACTCACTCACGCCATTGTAAGATACAAGTCTCCGCCTTCAGCACAAAAACAAAAACAACTAAACAACACGCGGACAAACACCCCGCAAAATCAAACAAACTGGAACATTGTAAATCAAGAACCGACCATTAACACCCCGTTTTAAACGAACCAAACGTATGTTTACTCCTTAAAAAGGAGGTGATCCAGCCGCACGTTCTCGTACGGCTACCTTGTTACGACTTCACCCCAATCACCAACCATAACTTAGGCGCCTGCCTCCTTGCGGTTAGCTCAGCGACTTCTGTTACAACTGACTTTCGTGGTGTGACGGGCGGTGTGTACAAGGCCCGGGAACGTATTCACCGCAGCCTGCTGATCTGCGATTACTAGCGATTCCTACTTCATGTGGGCGAATTGCAGCCCACAATCCGAACTGAGGCCGGCTTTTAGGGATTTGCTCCACCTTGCGATATCGCTGCCCTCTGTACCGGCCATTGTAGTACGTGTGTAGCCCTGGACATAAAGGCCATGATGACTTGACTTCGTCCCCACCTTCCTCCATTTTATCAATGGCAGTTTCCTCAGAGACCCTGTATTACTACAGGTAACATGGGATAAGGGTTGCGCTCGTTGCGGGACTTAACCCAACATCTCACGACACGAGCTGACGACAGCCATGCAGCACCTCTGCTAACTCCCTTGCGGGTCATCACCGTTTCCGGCTTTTACCATTAGCAGTTCAAGCCCAGGTAAGGTTCTTCGCGTTGCGTCGAATTAAACCACATACTCCACCGCTTGTGCGGGCCCCCGTCAATTCCTTTGAGTTTCAACCTTGCGGTCGTACTCCCCAGGCGGTTCACTTAATGCGTTAGCGTCGACGCGGAAGGGGTCGATACCTCCCACATCTAGTGAACATCGTTTACAGCTAGGACTACCAGGGTATCTAATCCTGTTTGCTACCCTAGCTTTCGTACATTAGCGTCAGTATTGGGCCAGGAGACTGCTTTCGCCATCGGTGTTCCTCCTGATATCTACGCATTCCACCGCTACACCAGGAATTCCGTCTCCCCCTCCCACACTCAAGTCAAACAGTATCCTTAGACCTTCCTCGGTTAAGCCGAGAAATTTCACTAAAGACTTATATGACCGCCTACATACGCTTTACGCCTAGTAATTCCGAGTAACGCTCGCCACCTACGTATTACCGCGGCTGCTGGCACGTAGTTAGCCGTGGCTTTTTCTGAGGGTACCGTCATTTTTTTCTTCCCCTCTAAAAGGAGTTTACAACCCGAAGGCCTTCGTCCTCCACGCGGCGTCGCTGGATCAGGGTTTCCCCCATTGTGCAATATTCCCCACTGCTGCCTCCCGTAGGAGTCTGGACCGTGTCTCAGTTCCAGTGTGTCCGTTCACCCTTTCAGGCCGGATACCCGTCATAGCCTTGGTAGGCCATTACCCAACCAACTAGCTGATAGGCCGCAGGACCATCTCAAAACGCATTGCTGCTTTGACCTCTGTTTGATGCCAAACTGTGGTTTCATGCGGTATTGACTCCGATTTCTCGGAGATATTCCCCATTTTGAGGAAGGTTCCCTACGTGTTACTCACCCGTTTGCCGCTAGATCTTACAATACTCCGTAAAATCTCGCGCGACTTGCATGTGTTAGGCACGCCGCCAGCGTTCACTCTGAGCCAGGATCAAACTCTCCATAAATAATTTATAGAGATTTGTTAATAAGCTCTTAATTACTGATATCATTTTACCCAAACTAAATAAAAGTTTTTCGACTATTTATTTGAATTGATTTTTACAAATGACCCTTGAATTACATGATTGCCTCTTTTGCGAGGCGCTTGTCTGCGTGTTATTTAGTTTTCAAAGAACCCCGAAACAGAAAGAACCTTCAGCTTTGCTCTCCAGTTCTTCCACTTCCAGCTAAAGTGTTCTTTTCGAATCTTTACAACCTTCTAACTATCTTTTAAATTTTCAGATTGTACCACTTAAACACCCTATCATGTTAGAACAAAAGAACCTTATCCCAAAAACAACCTACCTTATTAAATCAAACTTTTAAAAACTTGTCAAACCCTTATTTTTTGCAGTCTTAAAATTTGGCAGTTTAAATTCGAAAACATGGACATATGTACAAAATTTTTATTCTTTTGTCAAGTTTCTGTAGAATCTCATAACGTATTTGGACTTTTATCAAACAAACAAAAACAAACGGATTAAAACAACTATAGGCTTCTAATAAACGACATATTTATACATATAAAAATCATCTCTTTGCAGCCTGCCGTATCTTTGCTACAAACCTAATTTTAAACGACTAAAGACACTCCAATATGTGTCTTTAGATTTTACAGAAAATCTCACATGACAAACGCACGAAAGAAATTTCTCGGACTACAATTGATTTCAAACTTGAGCAAATTCCATGGACTGTTATTTAGCTCTATCGACGACACTTAAAAATCAAAAAAGCTTTCGTGTGTTTGTCATCAAAATCGATTTAAAGAATCTCGTTCTTGCCATCATATTTAAACTGTCTGATATATGGTGGGCAGTGCAGGACTTGAACCTGCGACCTCTTCCTTGTAAGGGAAATGCTCTTCCAGCTGAGCTAACCGCCCGAAACAAAATTCGCAACACGACATTAGCAAGGTACCAAATTTATCGGAACGATGTCAATTTTTATAGAATCTCACAGGACGAACGCATAAAAAAATTTTTGAGACGACTGATTTTAGAATCAAAGCAAATTTCATAAACTGCAATTTGGTATTATCTGCGACAATCAAAAATCAAAAAAAGCTTTCACGCGTTTGTCGTGTTTAATGGTCCGTTTGCCTAAATGAACTAGTTTTGATAACATACCAGGCATTACAATTATTAGTAAGCTAGTTTAAAACAACAAATCAAGAAAATGTCTAACATAAATTATTTTGGCGTCTAAGAAGGTCTTTAATTCTACTGTTGCCTAACTGCTTGAACTTACCTTTTGACACGTTTTTACAATAAGTAAAGTTTTATGAAAAAACTGAACAATTCTGTCTGAAAGGGAGAGGGTATGCTAGAAATAAACCCTTCCAATGGTTATCTTTTAAAGTGAAATTTTTAAAAAATATTTTTATATTTTTATTAATACCGGCAGTTTGTGCCATGGCATATACTTTTGTTAGAAATTTACTGTGCTTTACAGCTTTTGCCAATCGATATATTTCTTTTTGGATAGGAATTTTAAGCTATATCGTATTTCAAGTAGTTTTTTATAAACCTATGAGAACGTATGTGTTCGGTCATGAACTTTCTCATGCTATAGCTGGAGTTTTGAGCGGTGCAAAAATTAAAAAGTTTAACGTCGGCAAAAAATCTGGAAGCGTGGTTTTAACCAAAGACAACATATGGATTACTCTTACGCCTTATTTTTTTCCGATATATACGATTGCAATAGTAATAATTTACATTTGTCTTGGTTGGGTTACAGATGTAAAACAGTTTTACGAATACTTTCTTTTCTTTGTAGGGTTTTCAATAGCTTTTCATATTGCTCTTACAATATATATTCTGTCCATAGATCAGCCCGATTTAAAAGTTTATGGCACATTTTTTTCTTACGTTGTGATTCTTGCGGTAAATATAGTAGTATTTACTTTACTTGCATATTTGATTTTTCGCGACGCTATAAGTATACAGGATACTCTTATGCAATCCTATGATAGCATAAGTGGCATTTACAAATTTTTATGTAGTGGAGTATTAGATATATGTTTAGCATTCCAAAAGACGAAATAAAGAGAAAGGGATTTCACCTGTTATCCCTGGTATATGTTTTTGGATATTGGTATCTTCCTAAAAATTTTGTTATTTTGGGTCTTATTGTTGCAATCATTATTGTAGCTTTGCTTGAGTATGGTAGGTTTAAAGTGCCTGCTTTTAATAATTTCTTCAAAAATAATTTTAAGGGTTTCTACAGATTTGAAGAAGCAGACAAAATCAGCGCAGTAATATGGACGTTACTAGGAGCACTGATTGCTATTTTAATGTTCTCCAACAAGTATATGGTCTTTGCCAGTTTTCTTTACCTATCGTTTGGAGACGCGGTTGCGGCTCTTGTGGGCAAAACATTTGGGAAGCATAAGGCTTTCGCGGGGAAGAGTTTAGAGGGGAGTTTATCTTGTCTTGCGGTGTGTTTTATGTCTGGTCTTTTTCTTTTTAATTGGCGGTTTGCATTGACAGGTGCTGTTATAGCAATGATAATTGAAGCTGTACCGTGGAAATTAAGCGACAACTTTTGGATGCAGATAATTAATGCAGGAATTTTAACTTTAATATCAACTTTTATGGTATGGGTAAAATGAAAAAAATTATTGTATTAATGTTTCTTCTTTTTCCTGTTGAGTGTTTTTCGCAGACTAAAACGTTTTATGCTGAGGGTTCCAAAGATATTAAGAAAGTTTCGTTGACTTTTGACGACGGCCCTGGCAAAGCAACGAAAAAAATCTTAGAAATTTTAAAAGAAAACAATATTAAAGCTACATTTTTTATGCTTGGAGTCAGAGTGCAAAATGATCCTGAAGGAGCAAAAGCAGTCCTTGCGTCTGGTCATGAAATTGCAAATCATACTTACACACACATAAATTTTTATGCTTACAAAGGCGAAGGCAAAGCGATTCAAATAGAAAAAGAACTTTTGCGAGGTGAAAAAATAATAAAAGATGTGCTTGACGTTAAACCAATTCTAGTGCGTTTCCCTCACGGATATGCAAAACCTGATGCCGTAAAAATAGCAAAAAATAACGGATACTCTGTAATAAATTGGAGCTTTGGTGCTGACTGGGAAAACATGAGTGCTGAAGAAATGCATGCTAAATATAGAAAAGCTATTAAAAACGGGGCGATATTTTTAATGCATGATTTGTTAAAGAATGATAAAGTATTGTCATTTTTAGACGTTTTTATATCTGAAATCAAAAAAGAAGGTTATGAAATAGTTACTGTCAGCGAACTTTTAAACCTTAAGCACTAAGATATACTGCAAAAATGCAAAAGGTGCAAAAAGTAGTTAATTCCGAGGCTTCAATGCAGAAGTTAGTTGCTCTCAAAAATCGCTTAACGGTCTCGACTATAAATAGTTAGCGGAGGATTTTATGACAAATATTTTAATACTGTCAGTTCAAAAAAAGAGTGCGCAGTAAAAGTTCAGGAAGTTTTAACTTCTTCAGGCTGTATAATAAAAACAAGGTTGGGTATTCATGACAGTTCTTCAGATGCTTGTTTCGATACCGGCATTATAATACTTGAGATTTTTGTGCAAGAAAGTGCAATCAAAAATCTTACTTCACAATAAGAAAGTATAGACGGTATTACATCAAAACTTGTTACAATGTAGCTAAACGCTGCAACAAAAAACTCAGTATAAAGTATATTTATTAATGTCCTATGATATGTTTTGCGGCAAGACTTACAAGCACCCCCGCAAATAACATAAGAGATGTCGCTTTATTTTTAGATTTGTGTGTTTCTGGAATTAAATCTGAAGCTGCAAGAAAAATAAAAGATCCTGCCGTTACACCCAGAAAAGATCCAAGCATGGACTTAGACACATCTTTAAATAAAAACATTCCTATGATTGTCCCTATAGGGGTAAAGCAAGCCGTAAGAAGCGAGAAATTAAAAATTTTCTTTTTAGTAGCACCGCTGTGCAATAAAATGCCTGAAATTGTTATTCCGTCTGGAAGTTTATGAAATAAAATTGCAAGAGTTGTAAGAATGCCCACTCCGGAGGCGGCTTCAAAACCTACCGCAATCATCAGTCCGTCAATAACAGAATGTAAAGACAATCCTGCGATCGATACTGTGTCCATGTGCTTGAAGCATTCGTGATCGTGACATGGGTGAAATAAAACAAAAAACTGCAGAAAGAACATAATTAAAAACCCCAAGAGAACGTAAGTCATTGTGTTGGGATTTAGATCCGAGCTTTCTGGTATTAAATGTGTAAACGCAAGAGCAAGCATCATCCCTGCTGCAAAATTAATTATAAGAAAAGAATTTTTTTCAGACCATTCGTGAAATGCTAACACTGTCAGAGCACCTATCATTGCGACACCTGCAGCTATGAGCGAATAAATTATTTCCATTTCTTCTCCGGATATTAAATTCAAATTAAAGAAAGTTTGAATAAAAAAACTAGTTGTCATTTTGCGAGAAAATGATTGTTGGCTTAGGGGATCCGCTTTCTTAAAACAGGCAAAGCACATGAAAGAAAATTATAGATATCCCAAAATCACAGCAAATTTTTAAAAAGCTCTTTTTCTTTTTAAATACTCCTCGCTTTCTCTTGTCTGCATCCCTAAATTACCATTCTAACGAAAATCTTTTCTTCCTCATGCTATATCTTTCCTAAAACCCTAGTATCTTTAATATACTTAAGCGGCCATTTCCTAATCGTGGAGTTCCAACGGTTTAGTGATATTACTTTCAGGTTTTGGTGTTAAGAACACAAAAACTTTACTTATTGCAAAATATACCAAAATACAAAAACAGGAATCATCACGGGAAACATATAGAATTTTTAATTCCACAACCAGAACCAGAACAATCCCATATTACAAGAAGTGCAAGAGAAACAAGTAACAGTCATTTCAAGACTTGTGACATTTAAAAGTCGCGGGTCACACAACATAGAAGCTTCGATATCAACAGCAGCACTTGGCGACGTCTTTGAGTTTACCCCTACGCTTGTTGTTACATCCCCAAGATGGTATTCTCAAGTTTTGCTGACGTTTCGTATGCGGGCACTAAGACTTGGATGACTAGATATGATTTCTGAAAGCCAGCTCCAAAATCCTTTTTCTTTTTCTGCTTCCTGGAGGAACGTATCTATTTTTACCTTTGAATATAGTTTTTTTCCTGCCAATAACACCAAGAGCCCACTTGCTGGATTCTTATCGGATAAATACGCCGCGATATTATCGCATGTGGTCTCGCATGCTCTGGAATAGACTTGTCCAACAAACGGGATCATTGATCCCCAAAATGTAATAAGTCTCTTGGGCACATGTTTTCTTTTTACATGAGCAAGCTCGTGAGCAATAATGAACCTTACTGCGTCTTCTCCTTGAGCATATGCCAACTCTAGTATATCAGAAAAAATAACTACAATATCCCTAAATAAAAATCTGCTGGCAAAAGCATTTAATACTCCTCCGCTTTGCATAATATAAACTTTAGGGGTTTTTTTAGATCCAGTTTTTTTGAATAATCTTGCACTATCTCGTATATATCTGCAAACTGTGCTCTCGATACTTGGACTGAGTTTTGTCCCAGGTATCCACCGGTTATTCCGCTTGTTATTAACATTAATATTAATGATGAACCAAGATACCAAAGTACCACCAGTATCGATCCAGCTACTATCAATGCAACGAATGCAACGGGCGAAAAAAATGATAATGCAGGATAAAACCTTGTCATATGATAAGCAACAAACAGAAACAAACCTACAAGAGCTAAACAGATAACAATGAGAAACCAAACTTTTTCTTTTGTGGTTACTAATTTACCGATATCTTTATTCATTTTATCTACCCCTCCCCATTTTATTAGATAACTAAATTTTATGTTTTTTTTACCTGTTTGCAAATAACTAGAGGCCAATACACCCAATTGCTTTTGCTAGTTTTTCTGATTGTGCAATAGCCGCATTTGACTGTTGTGTTCTTGTGCTAACTTTCCTGCTAAGGCATACAATGTGATCTCTTGTAATATGCACGATATTTATTTATATACCTCCCCTTTTCCTGTGACATCGCTGTCGGTGACCAAGCGTCGTAATCAAATCCACGAATTTTACCACCAAAACAACAAGTCATCAAGTCGTTTTCGTCGTATTCTGGAATGTACGCCCAAAGTACTTCTTTATAAGACCACTCGCACCTCTTGCCTTCGGGCACTATTTTGGCGATGTCGTCGGCATTTCTTTTGTAGGCAGCGATGGCGGCTGCGATGACCTCGGCGTGGGCGGCTGGCAGTGTAGTAAGACACTTTCCCTTATAATAAATATTACACTTATATCCTTTTCTTGCTCCCGATTCACGAAGCCTTACACTTTTTCTCATAATAAATACGATATTTTCCTTCTGGCGCTGACGGTATATTAGGATTGTGCGGTGTCCAGGCATCGTAATCAAATCCACGAATTTTACCACCCCGATGACAAGTCATCAAATCGTCTCCGTGTTGTGGAGCGCACACGCAAAGCAATTCTTTATAAAACCACTTGCCTTTGGGGGCGGGGGCAAGATCATCAAGATAGATATGATCTTTCTGGTTTTTTCGGAGCAGAGGTCTAAAGACACACGCTTCAAGATCAAAGATACGCACTTGGGCGTTATCTTCTTTAATCCCAGATTTCATTTGCAAAAGAACTATAAGTGAAACTTCCAACTGTTCCTCCTCTGCAGCACCTACAAACTCTCTCATTTGGCTGTCAGAATATCTATACCAAGCATTTTCAGGTATTCCATCCATTCCAAGATGCCTCATGTGACGCAATTTTCTTCTCAATGCCCATATACCACAAGAATTTGTTGTTTGAGCTCCGTCATCATAATTCTTTCCGTTAACTTTGTAAACAAAGTGTCCATTGTCTCCACTCGTCCTGAGTATAATTTCTCCAAGACGTTCATCTAAGTATTCACTCTCGTTTTCTAACTGCATAAATCCTCTTATTTCCGCATCAGGGCGCCCCTCGGCTTGCAAGCTTTGTATGAGTGGAGAAGCATCCGCTGCTGCTTTTGCTGCGTCTTCTTCTTTTCGTTTTCTTTCTGCGTCTTCTTCTTCTTTTCGTTTTGCTTCTGCTTCTGCTTCTTTCGCTTTTTGTTCTGCTTTTGCTCTTTTTATTTCTTCTACTTTCTCTGGAGTAGCAGTCCTTCTGTTTACAAGGAAAGCGTTCTTTTTATCGCAAGAACTTAAAACAAAACTAAATGCAATAAAAATGCTCAAACATTGCTTTAGTTTCATTGTTATACTCCTTTTTTTGTTTGTAGCTTTTGTTTTTTCATAATGTCCCTTTTGACACAGATAACATAGTCTTTGTAAATTTTTTGATGTTTAAATAAACTTATTGAAGCTTATTAGAAGTTGTTAGCTTTAAACAATCGATATCTATCATATAATCGACAAAAGCTACTAAAATTATTATTTTGTCAGTATCTTCAAAATATGCCACAAATGCTGAGGGCGGGATTTGAACCCGCATCC
>BNVT01000008.1 GCA_025998295.1 Endomicrobiia bacterium | reverse complement strand
CTCTTCTTTTCTCTTCTTTTCTCTTCTTCTCTTCTCTCCTTGCTATCCTTGACTCTTTTATCAAATGCTTTCTTTACTCCCATTAATACTAAATCCATTACATCTGACCTAACTGCTTTCTTTTTTTTGTTTCATAGTACTTCTATTGTACTTTTATGTGTTAGCTATGTAAGAGATCTAGTGTCATTTTACACAATGTGATGCGAAGGTTTGACAAATTGTTAATACAAATGTACAATCACACGCTCTGTCCACTAGGGGGGCGGTAAAAATAAGGAGGAGCGGAAAGAATATTCGTAACGTTAATGGAGCCGTTGTCGGTGCTAAATTTAAATAACGTCAGGAAGGCTTACGTGAACGTTCCTTCCTGCTTGAAAGCAAGTAAAGACGATTAAGGAAGAAAACGCTCTCTCTCCGTACAGAGAACTTCACGAGAGCCAGTAATTTCTAATCGTTTTTTTATTTTGCTAGATTACATAAAATTCAGCTCATCCTAGAGCCTATCAAAAAGGGATCTCTCTAAAAACTCATGGTAGCAAAGCCACTGTCAATTCTGAACTTGTTCTAACAATTAACGTTGTTTTTACGATGAGATAACAGAAAGTACAATAAATACGAAAACCTACCAAAAACCATGACTTTTAGACAGACCCAATATGCATAGGAGTGTCTCTCTAAAAATCTCTTGAAACTTATCAAAACAAAAATATAAGATAAATGAGTATATTTAGAGTCAAAATAGACACGTTCCCTTTTTAGCAAAATAACATAAAAGAGGGGGTGATGGGAGATGACAAGCGCATGAAAGATACGTATTCTATCGGTTGTCGTTGCAATCGCTTTTTCTTAGCTTAGAGATTGTTGCTTTTTTTTAAGTTTTTAAAATTTTCTGGGGGGGGGTTGGTTATGATGATTTTTGGTTTTTTGTATTGTGATGCATTTTTGCAATTTTGTGTTAAATTCCTTAGAGCTGGCAGAGCGGGAAAAAGGGCTGAAAGATTGGAAAGAGTAGGCAGAGCTGGAAGCACTGGAAAAGAGCGGGTGGCGCAGGAAGTGCGGAAAGAGCTGGAAGAAAAGCTGAAAAAAGAACGGGAGAAAGAGCAGAAAGAGGAAGAAGCAGTAGCAGAAAGAGTGAAAGAAGAAGAAAAAGGCAAAGCGGAAGTGAAGAAAGAAAAGATTCTGATAAGGGCAGCCCAAGCTCAAGTACTACGCCGACTAGCAGTCCAAAAGATGATGACAAAGATCATAAACCACCACCGCCACCAGATAATACAAGTGTTTCAGTAGCAGTCCATGACACTACGCCAACTAGCAGCTCAAGTGTTTTGACAGACAGTTCAAGTAGCACAAGCACCTACTCTAGCGGCGAAGTCGCAGGCAGCGACGCCAATCTTTTAGGATTATTGAAAAAAGAAGAAGCAGTAGCAGAAAGAGCAAAATAAAGAGAAGCTGAAGCACAACGAAAAGCAAAAGAAGAACAAGGAGAAACACAATAAATGAAAAAGCAAAAATTTTTAAACATATTAAAAGACAGTGTATTGATAATGGACGGCGCTACTGGTACGGAATTGCAAAAGAAAAAATATCTTAAAGATGTTGTAATTCCTGAAGAATTAAACATCAAATTCCCTGAAAGAATTACAGATATTTATTCTTCTTACATTAATGCAGGAGCCGATATACTACTTGCAAATACTTTTGGTGTAAACTCTATAAGATTAAAACAGCATGGTTTGTTGGACAAAGCCAACGACATAGTAAAATCAGGAATAGATTTAATAAGAAAAATATCCCCTAAAACAATTGTGGCTGGCGATATATCGTCAATAGGAGAGTATATAGAGCCTTTGGGTGGATTATCTTTTGATGAAGCCTATAATTCTTTTGCGATGCAAGCGTCTTTATTGCAAAAACACAACGCAGACATTATAGTTATAGAAACCATGACGGAAATAAAAGAAATGAAAGCTGCAATTCTTGCCGCAAAAGATAATTTTAGCGGAGCAATTATTGCTCAAATGACATTCGCAAAAGATGGTATTACGGTTACCGGAACCGATTTAAAAAGTTTTATTGCAATGGTTGAAAGTTTAGGTGTTGATGCGCTTGGACTAAACTGTTCCATCGGTTCAAGAGATTTAGCGGAATTGGCAAAGATATTGCGCGAAAACACAAATCTTCCCATATCATTTAAGCCTAATGCAGGAATGCCTTTATTGATAAATCGTGAGACTTGCTTCCCTGAAACAAAAGAAGAATTTATTGAGTCTAGTTTAAAAGCTTATTCCTACGGAGTCAATATGTTTGGCGGATGTTGTGGAACAAACTCTGAATTTATAAAAGCTTTGTCTGACGAATTGAAAAATAAGCCTCCTAAAATCACGAAAACAACAAATAAATATTTTATTTCTACAAGAGTAAAAGCTATTGATATTAACGAAATTAAAAGACCTGCAATAATTGGCGAAAGAATAAATCCTACAAATAGAAAAAAACTTCAAGAAGAATTGCTTAAAGGTAGTTTTTCTATGGTAAAAGACGAAGCGCGTTTACAGTCGCAATCAGGAGCAAATCTTCTGGACGTAAATATGGGCGTGCCGGGCGCGGATGAAAAAAAACTTCTCACAAATGCTGTAAATCAAATACAAGAGATAGTTTCTACTCCTTTATGCATAGACTCAAGTGATACAATCGCTTTAGAACAAGCTGTAAAAAATTGTGCGGGAAAGCCCATTATAAATTCTGTCAACGGCGAGCAAAAAAAACTAGATTTAATATTACCTATAGTAAAGAGATACGGAGCTTCTTTAATTGCTTTAACTACCGACGACAATGGGATACCAAAAACAAAGGAAGAAAGATTAGCAATAGCTAAGAAAATTTTGCATTTTGCAGATAGGTATGGTGTGGAAAGCAAAAACATTATTTTCGATTATCTTGTATTGTCTGTCAGCTCTTCTCCTGAGCAAATACAAGAAACATTAAAAGCAATGAAAGAATCAAAGAAATTATATCCTGAGTGCAAACTTGTTTTGGGTGTATCAAATGTTTCTTTTGGGCTCCCTTCAAGGCAGACAATAACTTCAACATTTTTAAAAATGGCTGTAGAAGCTGGTTTAGATTTTGCTATTATCAATCCTCACGAAGATTGGACAATAGACGACCCGCTTGCTAAAGATTTACTTGAAAATAAAGATAAGGGCGCTGTTAGATATATGGATGCTTTTTCTTCTTTTAAAAAGCTGTCACCTGAGGTCAAAGCGGAAAAACTGCCTTTGAACAAACAACTTTATTTTGCAGTTTTAAACGGGAATCAAGAATCGATAACCGATATTGTAAATCAAATTGCCGTGTGCGACACAAATCCTTTTAAAACGGTAAGCGATAATGTATTAGAAGCATTAAGTATTGTGGGGGAAAAATTTGCTTCAAAAGAATATTTCTTACCACAGATAATTATGTCGGCACAGGCTGCCCAGACAGCGTTTGCAATAGTAAAAACCACTTTTAAGAGATACAAAACTTTTTCCGTAGGTAAAGTTATAATGGCTACCGTCAAAGGCGATATGCATGACATAGGTAAAAATATAGTGGGAGCGGTACTTGAAAGCTATGGGTTTGACGTTGTAGACATGGGAATAAATGTTGATCCTCGAGCAATAATAGCTAAAGCTCGCGAAGTTAAACCTATTGCGGTGGGGCTTTCGGCTCTTATGACAACTACAATGCCAGAAATGGAAACGGTTGTGAAATTAAGAAATGCAGAACATGTACCTACAAAAATAATTATAGGTGGCGCCGCCGTAACGGAAAAATTTGCAAAAGAGATTGGCGCTGATGCTTATGCTGAAGATGCTATGAAAACTGCTGAATATATAAAAGCTCTTCAAACGGAAAAATTTGCAAAAGAAATTGGTGCTGATGCTTATGCTGAAGATGCTATGGAAACTGCCGAATATATAAAAGCTCCTCAAAAAGAATCTGGAAAGTAAAAACGTTCCAAGAATTACAACTGGGTCTTTCTAAAAACCAATGGTGTTAGTAGATTCTCGTTTTGCACCATCTCAAAGAGATGCAATGCAGGTTTTAAAAATAAATTTAGCAGAAGGGATAAAGAGGTTGTAGAAGATATTAAGGTCTTTATAAAGATTGTTAATGAGAGCGATAATATTAGGAGAATCATAACGCAAGTAATCAAGAACCTTATGAATATGAGTAAAATTTCTTTGTTCAATAAAGACGTTATCATTTTTCTTATATTCTCCAAATCTAGCAAAGGTAATGTTAAAATCAGAACAGAATTTTTGAAGATGATGGTTGATAAGTTCAAGAACCGTTATCAGAGTTTAAAGAAGAGATGTTAAAAGGAAGGGAAGAGATGACGTTGTTTAAGAGCAAGGATGGTACATTTTATTGGGATTTGCCAATGAAGGTAAAAGAAAAAGTCTAGACGGAAAAGCAGTCAGTTAAGTTAAGGCAGTAGCCACAATCGCCATAGTTGTATCGCCACAGTGAGCAATAAGATCAATAGAACAAGAGCCTTATTGCTTAGGAAAAGAGTAGCCGGAGGCAATGGGGATAGAATTTTAAGATAACGCCGATCCGAGCACAATGAGCTAATTTTCTTTTGTTAGTTCTAGTTAAAGCTTTTAATAATCTTCTATCCGAAGTTGCAGGAAATAGTAAGCATAGAGGCATCAGAAAGATTGAACTTAGCTTTAAAGTACTTGTCTTGTTCTTGTTTTAAGCAGTTGCATTTTAAATTCCTTTTTCATTCTAGCCTTCTTGCATTAACCAAGGTTAGAATATACTGTTTTGGCAGTATTTTCGATGTCATCTTACACGATATGTGATGCGCTTTTTGGTTTTTGAGTTAATATTTGATATAATACGTGCCTTATGCTATGTATCCCAAAAAAGAATAGTGAAGATTCTTGCAAAGCCTTTACGTGTAAAAGAAATAAACTTCAGACAAAAAAGTTTGCTGCTGTTCCGTTTAACAAACGTGTTGTTTTTGTTCCTCACTGCATGCGCAATATTGCAGTTTGCACTGCTGTTGAAAAAAACAGCTGTTATATTTGTGTTGAATGCGGAGGATGCAAGATAAGCGAAATAAGCAAACTTGTAAAAGAATTGAACTATCAGGCTTTGTACGTTGTAAAAGGCGGCAGAGCAATACAGCATATTATAAAAGAACAAGCCACAAAAGCTATAGTGGGGATTGCATGCTTTTTTGAAGGCGCTCAGGCATTTAAGATCTTGGAAAAAGAAAATGTAGTGGTGCAATTTGTGGCGCTTACAAAAGATGGATGCGTAGCCACGGATACAGATTTAATAGAGACGGCAAAGGTATTGAAATATAACACAGTCGAATCGGTTCAAAGTGCACATTAACAAAAAAAGAGAAGTGTCTGTTAGAAAAAACGATATAAGGAGGCTTTGGAAAAAATGCAGTGGTACAACCTGTTGCGTTTATAGAAGAGGGTGTATAGATACAATAGAAGCAGCATTTGACCAATCCCAAAAATGTTCAAATGAGTCCGTCTATTTTATATGTTGCTCATTTCATGCTCCATAAGAATTCCGATGTGCGAAAAAATAAGTACAAAAAAAATAATAACATTGGAATTTAGCAAATCAAACTTTCCAAGCAAAATAAATAAAGCAGTTGCCGACGACTTAGGTCTTAAAGAGCCTACAATTTTGTTAAAAAAGACGGCATTTTTTGCCGTCTTTTTTAACAAAATAGGATCTTCATGCCAAGCCCATCTATTTCGCCCACATTTTTTTAAACCACCTAAAAATCTTATAATCCCGAATTTATTAAAAAGGACAACACAAAATATAGGGTCTCCATACCAAGCTTATCTACATTTTTTAAGACTGTGGCATGGTTCAACGTCTGATCCACCATCTGATCCATAAATAGTGCAACTCGAGGGGCAGCTTGGGCTCAAGTTTGCACAGGCGTGGATTTATAGATAAACGAAGAAGTAAAAAATTAATAGTGGATACACTAGCTTGATTATCTGTTCACAAAAATCATAAATGTTGAATTACAGACGCATTATATTTCAACCAAAAGCTTTAGTGATAGTAGATGTCAAGATCCATAAAGGTTGAATATAAAAATGACAATATTAAAATTTAACGAGTTGGGTTTGTCAAAGGTTGAATATAAAAATGACAATATTAAAATTTAACGAGTTGGGTTTGTCAGAAGAACTCGTAAAAGCAATTCTAGATTTGGGTTTCGAGGAGGCTACGCCTATTCAAAGTCTTGCAATACCAAAAATGATGAGCGGTATAGATATTATAGGCCAAGCGCAAACTGGTACGGGTAAAACAGCGGCTTTTGGCATTCCAATCTTGGAGAAGGTTGACGTGAAAAAAAAAGCAGTGCAGGCAATAATTTTATGTCCTACCAGAGAACTTGCAATACAGGTTGCCGAAGAGTTAAAATTATTCTCAAAATATAAGCGAGACCTAAGTATTGTGCCTGTTTACGGCGGACAGCTTATTAATAGACAAATTGCTGCCCTTTCAAGAGGGGTCCAAATTGTTATAGGAACACCTGGCAGGGTTATAGACCATTTGGAACGAAAAACATTAAAACTTGACGCTGCATCTATTGTAGTTTTAGACGAAGCAGACGAAATGCTTAATATGGGTTTTAGAGATGATATAGAACGTATACTTAGAAATATGCCTGAAGAAAGACAAACTGTTTTCTTTTCAGCTACAATGCCAAAAGAATTCTTATTTCTCACAAAAAAGTATCAACGTCATCCTGAAATCATAAGAATCGTAAGCGAACAATCAACAGTTCCTTTAATTGAACAGTACTATTTTGACGTTAGAGAACACCAAAAGCTCGAAGCTCTTATAAGATGTCTTGACATGTACGGTCCAAAACTTTCGCTTGTTTTCTGCAATACTAAAAAACGAGTTGACGAAGTTACCTCTTCTCTTCAAGCAATAGGATATTCTACTGATGCAATTCACGGCGATATGAATCAAGCCCAAAGAGACAGAGTAATGACAAAATTTAGAAGCGGCGCTATAAAACTTCTTATTGCCACAGATGTTGCCGCAAGGGGTATCGATGTGGATGACATAGACATGGTCTTTAACTACGATATTCCAAAAGATGATGAAGATTATGTTCATAGAATTGGAAGAACAGGAAGAGCTGGGAAAACTGGTAAAGCATACAGCTTTGCTTCGGGAAGAGATAATTATAAGTTGATGGATATTCAAAAATATACTAAAGCAAATATCAAAAGAATACAAGTTCCAACGTTTGACGAGGTTAGAAAAACAAAAGAAGGCATAATGGTCGATAGAGTGAGGGAAACTTTAAAAGAAAAAGATTTAGAAAAATATATAGAAATGGCAAAATCTTTAGTTTCAAAAGAGACTGATTCTTTGCGCGTTGCGGCGGCGCTTTTCAAAATGATATTTGCTTCTGAAAAGAAAGAAAGAGAACAAAAAGCCGATGTTTTTGCCAATGTATCAAACAACAAATATACTGGTACCAGCACGACAAATCGCGGTATGGTAAGACTGTTCATAAATATAGGTACAAAAAACAATGTTGGAGCCGAAGATCTTGTAAATGTTATAGAAGAAGAAGCAAAAATAAGCAGCGACTTAGTAAAGAACATTAAGATTTTAGAAACCTTTTCATTTTTTGATATTCCTCAAGGAAATGTAGATAATGTAATTAGGGCTTTGCATTCAAGAGATATTAAAGGTAAACGCATATCTATTAAACTCGCAAAAGATCCAAGATACCAGCGAAAAACTTAGGATTTAAATATTCTCCAAAGCCAGGCATTGTTCTGATTTTGGTTACGGCATTAAAAATTCTCTTTGTTTAGAGGATTTTTGTAATCTCAAACACCAAAATCAGAGCAATTTTCAAACAAACACCCACTTGACAAAAGGAGATAATAATTTAAGGTAAGAAGATTTCATCAAAAAGAATTATATTAGACCTCTTGTGGCCAAACACGGAAGTTATTCTCTTTAAAATGTCCAACTCCTGTTATTTTCCCATTACTAAGTCCGCCTATAGTCAAATCGCTTGAAGTTGCACCATCTTTCAAGCTTAAGGGGTGGGTGTATACTCCATTCATATATCTTCTTATTCTTTACGGTGCAACTTCAAGCGATTTGACTATATAGGGTTTTGGCAAAGCGTTTAATAGCATATTTTTCATATAAGGAACAAATGTTGTCAAGAATACGACCTTTTTCTTTTTAGAAGCCTTTTCGGTGTCATTTTACACGATATGACACGAGAAATTGACAAAATATAATAAAATTAGTACTATTCTCAACACAAAATAAAGTTTGATAGTAAAGAAGAGTAAAAAATGGAAAAAACACAAAATGCACTAGACAAGCAGATAATGGATGTCAAGGATTTATCGAATTATTTGGGAATAGGTAAGTCTAAGATATACAGTTTGATTAGAATGAAAGAGATTCCGGCTTCGAAAATAGGGAGACAGTACAGATTTTCCAAAAACATTGTTGACTCTTGGCTTGGGGATAAAATAATTACAAAGAAAGGAAATATGTCCAAGTAAAATACAGATTTAGTAGAGACTGACGAAGAAAAATAAAAATAATTCGAATTTAAAGAGGGGGGGGGCGTACGGATGGAAAGAGTTTACAAAGCCGGAATAAAAAGAGAACCCGGCTATTTATATTTTGTCGATAAACAGGGTGACATCTCAAAAGCCCTAATGGCGAGAGGCGGAAAGAAGGGTGGAAAACCTTCAAAAGTAGAAAAAACAAGCGTAAATAAAGAAAAAGGTTTTCTTTATTTTGTTGACAAACATGGTGATATTTCAAGATCACTTATGAGCAGAGGCGGGAAGAAAAAGGCAAAAAAATCCGCCAAGAAAATTGTTAAAAAGAAACTTGTAAAAAAAATTATTAAAAAACCCGTGAAGATTAAAGAGATTGTGAAGAAAGGTAAAAAGAAATAAGATTAACCATGTATTTCTTAGCACGACAAATGCATGAAAGCTTTTTTTGATTTTTGGTTTGTCGTCACGGCAATGACGGATTCCGGTCTATGGAGTTTGCTTAGATCTAAAATCCGTAGCCTAAAGAAACTTTTTTCATGCAGCGCGCTTAGGGCTTTGGCAGTTTTGTTCCGCTGGGGCCCTTTTCTTTTCTTAAAGATTGCCTTTGTCGGACAAAAAAAACGTCTTATGAATTTTGCTTTTAAAGTTCAAATAATACTTGCTTAAACATTAATAACAAAGTGAAATTTGGAGAGCGGAAAACTATAACTGTAAATTTCAAACCTATTGTAACGATTTGAAACGATAACAAAGAAGAATTGGTTTTTACTTTTCGTTCTTTATTTTTAAAGCAAATTCTTTGCCTGTTTCAAAACATTTGTTTAATTCTTCTTTGCTGGGATTAAAGACAGCTCTCAAGGATGGGTCAAACGATGTAACATCGGAAACGGTATCTTCAATATTTTTGACTGCCTCACCACTCCAACCGTAAGAGCCAAACGCGAAAGATTTACGCCCTTTAGCTTTAGAACCTTTAAGAAAATGTAAAAAGCTAGTAATAACCGGTAACATTTCTCCATCATGTGTTGACGATCCAAAAACCCAACCCTTCGCATCAAGCATATATGAAGCGATATCCGATCTGTCATTTTTTGTTACATCAAATAAAACAGCTTCAACACCTTCTGAAGTTATCCCTTCAATAATCTTTTTCGCCATTTTTTCTGTGGAGTTCCACATAGTTTCATAAACAACAGCTATTCTATCTTTGCATAAGTGCGACGACCAATACAAATATTTCTGCATAATTTCGGATACGTATTTGCGCCATACAAGACCGTGACTTGGAGCCACAATCTCAATATTAAGATTTAACTTTCCTATCACAGCAAGCTTGGAAGCAATAAGCATATTAAAAGGCCAAAGAATATTTGCATAATATTTTTGAGCTTCATCCATTAAAACGTCCAAACTAACTTCATCATCAAAAATTTTATTTGTAGCATAATGCTGCCCAAAGCCATCGTTTGAAAATAAAATTTTATCGTAAGCAGAATATGTAAACATGCTGTCAGGCCAATGTATCATAGGAACATCTATAAAATCTAAAGTTCTCTTGCCTATATTTAAATTTTGTCCTGATTTTACAGCAGTCCAATCGCCACTTGTTCCGTAATATTTTAAAAGTCCTTGTCTTGCGTTTTCAGTGCCGTATATTTTCGCGTTTGGGCAGATTTTTAATACTTCAGGAAATGCTCCCGAATGATCTGGCTCTATGTGGTTAATTACGATTACATCTATTTTGGAAGGATCAATAACTTCTTTTATATTTGCTATCAGTTCTTTTTCAAAACCTTTACGCACAGTATCAATCAAAGTAACTTTCTTATCGATAACAAGGTAAGCGTTATAGGTAACGCCCCTCCTTGTTGCATGTGTATAACCGTGAAAACGTCTCTCATTCCAATCTGTTGCTCCTACTGCGTAAACGCCGTCTTTTATCAGTCTTGTTGACATAAAATGCTCCTTAAATATACCACATAAAACCTTTCGTAAGCTTAGGGTAAGACTAAACAAAACTAATGCGCTTAGGTATTGTTTTTGTTTTTGTGGATCTTCCTAATGTTATTTTTGTTGATAGCTGCTGTAGCATATAAATCTTGAAATTTTTCATGCGCTTGCCATCCCTTTTTTAAAAAAAGGGAAATTACTACAAAAGACCAATACTTCACGCCAAGCTACACATATCATACACATATCACCTCCTTTGTAAAAAGAAGAATTACTACAGGGTGTTTTTTTTGCTTTTGAAAATCCTTATTTCTTTAAGTTTCGAGGCAATAAAGAATGCAAGTGGCTTTGTTGTTAAATCTCATCCGGCAAAGCTATGTAACCTTTAATTGCAGATGCTGCTGCTACTGCAGGGTTTGCTAAAAACACTTGTGATTCAACATGTCCCATTCTTCCTACAAAATTTCTGTTTGTAGTTGAAACGCATTTTTCGCCCGAAGCAAGAATGCCCATGTGTCCACCTAGGCATGGTCCGCATGTAGGCGCTGAAATTATAGCTCCCGCATCTATGAATATTTTAAGCAGCCCCTCTTCTAGCGCCTGCGAGTAAACTTGAGGGGTGGCAGGTATTATAAGCGTTCTGATATTAGGATTTACTTTTTTGCCTTTCTTTATAATTGCTGCTGCAATTCTTAAATCTTCAATTCTTCCGTTAGTGCAAGAACCTATTACAACTTGGTCTATATATGTTTTTTTAACATCTTTTACAGCTTTTGTATTTGACGGCAAAAATGGCATTGCCACCTGAGGCAAGATTTTATCACAAGCTATTTCAAGCGTTTTTAGATATTTTGCGTCTTTATCGCTTGTATAAAACTTATATTTTTTCAGAGCTCTTTTTGCCACGTATTTTTCCGTGATTTCGTCAGGTGTAAATATACCGTTTTTCCCGCCAGCTTCAATAGCCATATTTGCTATTGTAAATCTATCTGCCATGTTAAGTTTTTTACATACTGGACCTGTAAATTCCATAGAATTGTATAAAGCTCCGTCAACACCGATAAGTCCTATAATGTAAAGAATAATATCTTTACCACTCACCCATTTGTTCAGTCGGCCTATTAAAACAAATTTAAGAGAATTTGGGACTTTAAACCAAACTTTTCCAGTTGCCATAGCAGCTGCAATATCTGTAGAACCTACGCCTGTCGAAAAAGCACCAAGTGCTCCATATGTACATGTGTGGGAGTCTGCACCTACAACAACATCCCCAGGAACAACAATTCCTTTTTCTGGAAGAATTGCATGCTCAACACCTACATCACCGCCTTCGTAATAATGCTTTATTTTCTGTTCTTTTGCGAATTCTCTTACAAATTTAACATGTTCTGCACTTAAAATATCTTTGTTTGGTGTAAAATGGTCCATAACCAAAGCAATTTTATTTTTATCAAAAACCTTTTTTACTCCAGACTTTCTAAATTCCTTTATAGCCAAAGGAGCTGTAACATCGTTTGAAAGGGCAATGTCAACTTTAGGCTCTATAAATTCGCCAGGTTCAACAACCTTTTTACCGCAATGCGCTGCTAATATCTTTTCTGTAATAGTGCTGCCCATTTTATTTCTCCTTATTAGCAAATGATTTTGCTTTATTAATT
This sequence comes from Endomicrobiia bacterium, assembly GCA_025998295.1. GTDB lineage: Bacteria > Elusimicrobiota > Endomicrobiia > Endomicrobiales > Endomicrobiaceae > Endomicrobiellum. Next base: position 16,362 of record BNVT01000008.1, on the reverse strand, counting down.
GCCTGCATATAAGCTTTTGTACTTGCTTCTATAACGTCTGTCGAAGTTCCTTTTCCTGAATAAACTACATCTTGATATTTTACTTTTAAAAAACACTCTCCTATGGCATCTTCACCTGAAGAAATGGCTCTTAACGAAAATTCTGTAAGTTTTATGTCCATATTGACTATTTTATCTATTGCTTTATATGCTGCATCGACAGGACCACTTCCGCAAGCTGCTTCTTGAAAACTTAGCGTAGTTTGTGACTTTTGAAAGTCTTCTATTTTTGATATCTTTACTGTCGCAGTAGATACTGTTCCCGCACCTGAAGTTGCACTAAGATAATCCAAAATAAAAGTTTCTTTGCCTGAATTTGCATCTTCTTCAATCAGAGTAACTAAATCTTCATCAAAAACTGCCTTTTTTTTATCCGCTAAAACTTTGAATTTTTCGAATAACGCTTCAGATTCTTTATTTCCAAGCTCATAACCCAGATCTTTAATCCTTTTAAAAAACGCATGTCTACCTGAATGTTTACCTAAAACCAATGAACTTTCAGGGACTCCAACATCTGCCGGATTCATAATTTCATAAGTTTCTCTTGCCTTGAGCACTCCGTCTTGATGAATTCCAGACTCATGGGCAAAAGCATTTGCGCCAACAACAGCCTTGTTTGGTTGTACGGATATTCCAGTCAGTCTTGAAACAAGTTTACTTGCATTGTATAATTCTTTTGTTTTAATTGAATGGCATACATTATAGTAATGCGATCTTACTTTTAACACCATCGCAAGTTCTTCAAGAGAAGCGTTTCCGGCTCTTTCCCCTATGCCGTTGATGGTACATTCAACTTGTCTTGCACCGTTTTCTATAGCTGACAAGGAGTTTGCTACGGCAAGGCCTAAATCGTTATGACAGTGAACGCTTATAACTGCTTTGTCGATATTATGAACCCTTCTTTTAATTTCAGCTACTTTACCACCGAATTCAATAGGAGTTGTATAGCCAACAGTGTCAGTGATATTTATGGTATTTACCCCTGCATCTATAACAGCTTCCACGAAATTACATAAAAAATCCATGTCAGACCTTCCTGCATCTTCAGCAGAAAACTCTATATCTTTACATAAACTCTTCCCATATCTGACAGCTTTTATAGCCATATCCAAAATTTGTGCTCTTGTTTTTTGAAGTTTTTTTTCAATGTGTAAATCAGAAGTGGCCAAAAATATATGTATCCTAGATTTTTTTGCGTATTTTACAGCTTCCCAGCACGCCTTTATGTCTTTTTCTGAGGCTCTACACAAACCAGCAATAGCAGAAGCTATTTTGGTTTGCTGAGCTATAGATTTTACAGATTCAAAATCTCCAAGACTCGAAGCAGGAAAACCCGCTTCGATAACATCAACCCCCAAAGCTGCGAGTTGCTTAGCAACAAGCAATTTTTCTTTTAAATTCATGCTTGCGCCTGGCGATTGTTCCCCATCCCTTAGCGTTGTATCAAAAAACATTATTCTGCTTTTTTCCACTCCGTCTTCTTTTGTTTTGTCTTCTTTTGCTTTGTCTTTTTTCATTGTTTTTTCTCAACCTGTTTTCCTTTAGGATTATAATGATGTAAATATATCCTTTCTGAACTGCTTGACCAGATCTTTTTTAGTTTAGCATTGAATGCCATTTAAATCGAGACTTTTTGCAAATGACAAATTGTTTTTGTTTTTTCATGGTTTTTTCTTTGATTTTAATTTAAACCCTTAAAACTTGCGGATTTGCAACATGCATTTACAGGGTATCTTAAAAAGCCTACTTCTCCACTTGTTTTAGATTTTTCAACTCGGCAGTCAGTCCCATATTATATCGGTTGTATTACTGCTTGTTAATGGTAACAACTCTTTGTGGAAACGGAATTTCTATTTTCTCTTCATTAAATCTCCTATATAAATTTTTCAACACTTCGCTCTGTATAAAAGCTCTTGCATAAACACTCTTCACTCTGAAGAGCAAAATAAAATTTATAGAAGAGTCGCCAAAATTTGTAAAAAACATAACAGGTACGTAAGTTTTTACCGAATCTTCATATTTATTTATCATCTCCTGCGCTGCAAGTTTTGCGATTTTTTCTACACGGTCCAAATCGCTGCCATAAGCCACTCCACAATTTATAGACACGCTAACCTCAGCTCTTCTTTGATAATGAAAACTTGTTACAATCGCGGACGAAATCTTGCTGTTTGGAATTGTAATAATATTGCTCGATATTTCCTTGATAAGTGTTGTTCTCCAATTAATATCAACTACTGTCCCTTCTTGCCCCGAATCAAGCTTTATATAATCGTTCCTTGAAATTTGTTTACTTGTAAGGATATTGATTCCTGCAAAAAAATTACCAAGAGTATCCTGAAGAGCAAGACCTACTGTCAACGTTCCTACGCTCAACGCTGCCAAAATGGGCGTAAAGTTTATACCGATATGGGGTAGTATCAGCATTAACCCGATAAAAATCACGATGAACTTTATTATATTAGACCCTATTTTCTCATGAACAAACTTATGAAAAAATCTTGAAACAACAGAAGCAATTAAAATAACTATAGAAAAAGCAAATGCTGCATAAAAAAATTTCTCGACAACCGGACTTGTACTTGTATTGTTTATCGGAGATCTAAAAAAAGCCACATACAAAGCAATAAGAAAAAACCAAAAAGAAATGTAGCTGCTAGACATTATAACCATATCTTCAGACAAAATAAGTCCGATTTTTGCCAACATGTTTTGAATAAATTTTGTTACATATTTTTTAAACAAAAACCCAGCACAGAATATAAGTGCAAACCAAAACGCACTTTTTATCCATAATTCAAAATTCTTTGAAAAAGCCGCACTCAATAGGGATTTTATCATTTTTTATTTTTTTGGATTTTCAATTTCTTCCTGACACTTTATACAATACCTAGTCCACGAAATTGCTTTCAACCTTTCTATGGAAATAGCATTATTACAACATTCGCACCGTCCATAAATACCTTTTTCTATCTTAGCCAAGGCATCGTTTATTGTATTTAAAGTTATTCTGTCATTGGCGGCAAGTTCAAAACACATTTCCCTTTCGCTATTCTGACTTGCCGTGTCTATTTCGTCGCCAACATTAGTATCTAAATCCGTACCCACTTCTCTTTGAGCATTGCCGAGTTCAGCTTTTTTCTGTATTAAGATTTTTTTAAAACTTGCTAAGTCTTTTTTATTCATTATTTTCTCCGCTAATTTGTAAAAACTTTTACCGTTTTTAACTTCTCCGTTTCCTGACCGCTTATTCTTATGTCTTTAGAAGACATATCCATAAGATAAGCGCATATCTCACTTGTAATTCTTTCTCCCGGAATAACAACAGGAATACCTGGAGGATAAGGCGTAAGAGTTTGAGCAGCAACATGACCTATAGCTTTTTTTAAACTCACTTTTTTTGTATTATTTGAAAGAAATACATCTCTTGGTCTCATAACCATCTCCGTAGCAAGTGATGGAATTCTAAGTATCCAGTTTTTTTGTTTGCCATGATATTTTTTGCTTATATTTTCAAGCGCTTTTACAAAGGTCTCTACATCAGATTTATTTGAACCTTCACCCATAATGGCAACCAAATTAAATAAATCGGCGTAATCAAGCTGTACATTGTATTCTTTAGCCAAAATACTTTCAATTTCATAACCTGAAAGTCCGGTTTTTGTCACATTTACAGTAAGTTTTGTAACATCTAAATCAAAACCAAGCTTGCGTATTTCCTGACGAGTAAAACATTTCATTGAATAGATATTATTATTCGTATAAGAACGCCCCCACTCAGCGATTTTTATAACTCTGTCAAAATTTTCCTCACCATGTAAAAATGCCTGCCTTCTTGCCAAATCAAGAGTTGCCAATGTCAAGTAATTAGGACTTGTTGTCTGAAGCATTGAAACTATTTTTTTTACCCTGTTAAAATCAATAAGTTTTGAATTAAAGTGCAATACCGATCCTTGGGACATTGCAGATAGAGTTTTATGTGTTGACTGAACGCATAAATCGGCACCGGCATCAACGGCAGATTCAGGAAACTGTTTATTAAAATGCAAATGCGAGCCGTGAGCTTCATCAACTAAAACTATCTTTCTTCTTCTATGGCACATATCAACAATTTTATCTAATTCAGTAACTATTCCATTGTATGTAGGACTTGTGATAAATACCGCCTTAGTTTCAGGATATCTGTCCAAAGCGTCTTTTATTTGGTCATAGGTTGCGTTAAAAACTAAGTCTAAGTTTTGATCGATTTTAGGCTGAATCCAAATAGGCCATACACCCGACATTATAATTCCCGCCATAATAGACTTATGTGAATTTCTTGAAATTATTATGGAATCTTCTGCATTACATGCCGCAAGAAACATAGCTATATTCCCTACGGAAGTTCCGTTTACTAAAAATAAAGAATGTTCCACGCCATATGCTTGAGCCATAAGTTCTTGGGCTTTATTTATAGGGCCCACTGGATCATGCAAAGAATCAACTTCATCAAAAACAGTAAGATCAAATTTAAAGATATTTTCGCCCGTATAATCTTTTAATTCTTTATCAACACTTCTTCCATTTTTATGTCCTGGGCAATGAAATGACACAACATCTCTTTTCGCGTGAGACAAAAGAGTGTCAAACAAAGGCGCTCTGGATTGAACAGAGTTTGATAATTTTTTCATTACAATGGCCTACCCCTTATAAACATTACAACAGCAAAGGACTCGAACTTATATATAATTTTTCCCATTTTACAAGCAATTTGTAAATCTTTACTACAAACAATACGCCTAAAATGCGTTTCTATTATACATAATTTTATTACATAATCAAATCAAAGAAAAATGTTTAAGAAATATTATTTGAGAGTAAGATAAAAGCTGTGTCTGTAATCTGTAAAGTGAAGATAATATAGTGAGAACGTAAGAAAAATAAGGAGACGAAAAGAGCCAGACATGAACGAAATAAATCCAAAGACATCAGTAGCAGATGTTCTCAGGGCTTCTCTAAAAACCCATGGTTTTTACAGATTTCTGTATTTACCATACCAACCTCGTTTAAGTTATCTCATCGTAAAAATAACATCGCATACCAAAACTAGAGACTAGCAACAGTAACTTGTTAGAGTTTTTAGAGGCATCCTCTAAAATGATATTTAAAAAAAATTGTTAAATGGTAAGATTAAAGAGTGCACGTTTGAAGTTGCACCGTCTCGTAGTTTAAGGGGTGAGTGTACTCCTTCATACATCTTCTTGTTCTTTACAGTGTAACTTCAAGCAATTTGACCCATTATGACTCATAGATGAATTTTTTTGAAATTTTGTTTTAAAACTAAAGTGGAAAAATCAGATATTAGGCAATATTTTCATCTTTTAACTAACATGGTTAACCCATACAGTTTGACTACATTATCATATTTAATGTATAATTCCACCCATGGTCGTCAAAAACGAGTGGCCGTGACAACGTTTCGGGGGAATAATGTAAAATGGCAAAGCTTAAAACAGGCAGACATACATCTGCTCTTAAAGAAGCAAGAAAATCAAAGAAAAGAGCTGAAAGAAATTCAGCAGTTAAAAGTAAGATAAGAACCTCAATAAGAAGAGTTGTGGAGGCTGTGAAAAATAATGATGTAAAAGTTGCATCAGAGCAATTAGCAACAGCTTTTTCGCAATGGGATAAGGCAGCTAAAAGAAATGTAATACATTCTAAAGCGGCTTCAAATCAAAAAGCAAGACTTTCTGGGCTCGTGTCAAAGATAAAGAAATAAATTTAAGATTGGTAGTGTAAGAAAGATCAATCCGCTAAAAAAGCGGAGAAAAATGACCTTCTTGTATAGTGGATATTCGGTTTAAAGTGGGTCTTTGTTGACGTTTTTGGTCAAGGTTAAAAAAATCAAAATGAAAATAATAGAACTTAAAAATCTCAAAAAGACGTATTACCTAGGGAAGCTGGATGTCCCGGTCTTGCATGGCATAGATTTGGAAATTATGCAGGGTGAATTTGTTGCGATTATGGGATATTCCGGAAGCGGGAAATCTACACTTTTAAATATCTTGGGATTGCTTGATAAACAAACTGAAGGATCGTATAAACTAGCCGATGTAGAGATTTCGAATTATTCCGATAGTGAACTTGCCGCTCTTAGAAATCATTATTTAGGATTTATTTTTCAACAGTTTAATCTCTTACCAAAACTTACAGTTTTGGAAAACGTCGCCCTGCCCGTGATGTATGCAAATTCAAGAGACGAAAAAGCCCATGAAGATCCTACAAAACTGCTTGACATGGTAGGTTTGTCAGAACGCATAAGCCATCATCCAAGTGAAATCTCAGGAGGACAACAGCAGAGGGTTGCTGTAGCAAGATCTCTTACAAACAAACCTCTAATAATTTTTGCAGATGAACCAACAGGGAATTTAGATACAAAATCCACAAAAGATATTATACAAATACTTAAAGATTTAAATAATGCAGGCATAACAATAGTAATGGTAACTCACGAGTCGGAACTTGCGGCTTATGCGACAAGAGTTATAAGAATGCAGGACGGTGTTATAATATCTGATGAAAAAACGGCAAATAAAAATAGTGTAAGCAAGCAACAATCTGTAAGACAATTCAAGCATAAAACTTTTTCGTTACCAAGAATTAAAGATTATTTTATTCAGGCCTTAAGAGCTATTACCGGAAGTAAAATGCGTTCTATGCTATCAGTTTTAGGTGTAACGATGGGTGTTGCAAGTTTAATTACATTGCTTGCCGTAGGCGAAGGAATGAAAAGGGGCATTGAAAAGCAAATTGGTGATTTAGGATCAAATATTTTATATGTCTATGCCGGTACTACAAAAAAAGGTAGTTGGGTGAAGTTCAAAACCGAGGATATCGACGATCTCAAAAAAAATGTTCCCGGCATAAAATATATCGCCGGATATGACCACTGTGGAAATTTGCAAGTTGTCGCAAATGGTAATAAGCATAATACACGTATTGTTGGTGCTTCAGTAGCTTATGCGGATATAAAAACTTCACGCCCATCTATTGGCAGATTTTTTACGGAAGAAGAAAATAATGAAAAGAAAAAAGTTGTATTACTAGGGAAAAAAGTAGTTGAAAACATTTACAAAGATAAAAAATGTGATCCTCTAGGCGAGTACGTGAAAATTAACAAAATGGATTTTCAAGTTATAGGGGTTTTGCCTATTAAAGGTCATAGCGGATTTATGGATGAAGATGATAAGGTTATTATGCCTTTAAACACTGCTTTGTATAGAATTTCTGGTGATAGATGTCTAGATACGATGATTGTTCAGGTGGAAGACAATACGGACATGAATGAAGTTTTTAATGCTATAAAAAAAAGGCTTTTGTTTATGCACAGAATGCCGCCTTCGGAGGAAAAAGCTATAGGCGTGTCGAATATGGAGGAGGCTCGGAAAAAGGTTGATTCAGTAACAGCGATGTTGTCTATCTTTTTAGGATCTGTCGCTATCACAACTTTGCTTGTTGGAGGAATAGGCATAATGAACATTATGTTTGTTTCCGTTTCTGAAAGGACAAAGGAAATAGGTTTAAGAAAGGCCATTGGTGCAAACAACACCGATATTTTATTTCAGTTTGTAGTTGAGGCTGTTTTTATATGTTGCATAGGTGGTATTATAGGGATATTACTTGGTTTTGGAGCAGCAACGATAGTCGGTAAGCTTGCAGAATTGAGTCCCGGGTTGAGGATGATTGGAATGAAAATAAATCCTATAATTACGCCTTTTTCTGTGGTTCTCGCCTTTAGTTTTTCAGTATTTACAGGTTTAGTTTTTGGCGTATTGCCTGCAAGGAAAGCCTCTCTCTTAAACCCTGTAGAAGCCTTAAGACACGATTAGAAATCAAAAACTCACAAAAAATAAACCGAAAAGAAGTCAGGGAAAAATATAGAGAAATCGCTAAGGAGCGGGATAATCCAGCGGATTTTTTTGAGTAAGGTTGCCTTTTAGCATTGTTTAACTTTTGCCAGGAATATAATTAGAGGTTAACTGTAAATTAGACCACAGTTGCGTATCTACTTTCTAAGTCGTCTAATTATTTGCTGGCGCTTCTAATCCAAACCTTTCTAATATCCTTATCATGTCCAGTTTTGACGACGGTTCTATAGTCAAATCACTCTAAGTTGCACCAAAACAAATAAGAAGGTAAGCTTTTGTTAAAAAGAATGGCAAGAAGCAGAGGATTTTGCACCAAACTCACCCGTATCTTTGAGACTACAATATGGTACAATTCAAAGTGATTTGACTATAAAATTATTATTTTTGTCAATACTCCAAGATACCCTGAGGGGGACTTGAACCCCAATCTTATCCTTAGGACGGATCTGCTCTATCCAGTTGAGCTACCAGGGCATGATTGTAGTTATAGTATGAAATTTTGTTTCAACGTTAATATTTTTTACTATGGAAAGAACCAACATTCTTTTTATATTTTCTCTGTCTTTTAAAAATGAAACCTCAAGAAATAAACATGAAAAGAGCTACACCTTTTAAAACAACACTTTTGACTGAAAAATCAAGCGCGTTTCTAATTTTAATTTGATTCTGTATCCACATCCACTTTACTCTTTTCTCTATATTAATTCTTCTATCATCAAAAGACATAGGGACTTATACCGCACAACGCATTCTTATAAATTCCTGTGACAAAGGGGGCATTACTTTTCCAATTACTTCAAAATAAAGCTTCGGCAAATCAAGCTTTACTGTCATCTTTGCATCTTCTTAAAAAATCGGGGCGACTGGATTTGAACCAGCGACCTCACGGTCCCGAACCGAGTGCTCTAGCCAGCTGAGCCACGCCCCGAAGCATTTTCTGCTTATTTATAACCCCGAGAATTCAACGGTACGACATTAACCAACTGTTTTACTTTAACAATTTTATCATTCTTATCTACAAGAACAATTTTTGGTTCAACTGGCTTATATTGAAAGAATTAAATCCCATGATTATAATTTTTTTGCTCTCTCCCCTTTAAATTATCTTTTATACATCAGTTTTTGCAAGAAATTTATTTAATTTTCAAAGAATTTAACAAAAGACTGTTCTGCTTTGATTTTCTACTACGGAGACATGGTATTTTAATTTTGCGGTAGTTCTTACAAAATAAAAAAGAACGCATATTTTTTTGTGAGTATTTACATCTTTATATAAACATTTTATTGTACTCCTTAAGATATGTTATATATTCTTCAGCTTTCCTAAAAGCGGTATTGATATTCAATGCAATATTTGCTCTTCCTAAAATATCAATAAACCCATAGTCTTTTCAATACTTTTAAAGGCCGTTTTTGCACTTGGCACAAAATAAAACTTGTATTTGATGAAACGCACTTTTTGTAAATTTTGTACAATGCGTGGTATCCTGTGGCGTCAATAGCGGTAACTTTTCACATTCTTAATATTATAACTTTATAGGCTTTAATTTTTTCTATATGCTCCGTAAATGCACTTGCTGCTCCAAAAAAGAAATGCCCATTGATTTCATATACAACAACATCTTTTAATTTCTTTTTATCTTCAATTTCACCATCGTCTATACCTTCATATACGTCATCTTTGGTGGTGTCGATATTTGCAATACCAGACATTCTTTTCATAAACAAAAGTGAGGCTAAAATCATGCCTACTGCTATAGCATGGATCAAGTCCACAAAAACCGTTAAACCAAAAGTGGTAAGAAAAACTAAAGAGTCACTTACAGGAGCTATAAGAATTTCTTTAAAAGCGTTAAAATTCATCATTCTATAGGCTACTGCAAATAATATTGAGGCAAGCGTTACCATAGGTATAAGCACAACGTATTTCATAAAAGCAAGTAATATTGCAAGTATAAAAATAGCGTGCGTTAATCCTGCAATAGGTGTTTTCCCGCCGTTGTTTACATTTGCTGCGGTTCTGGCTATAGCGCCTGTGGCGCGGGGGATACCTCCAAAATGCGGAACCCATGCTTTGCTATAACCTGAGCTATAAGCTCAGTGTTGGATCTATGTTTTTCCTATCATACCGTCTGCGACTACAGCGGAAAGCAATGACTCTACTCCGGCAAGAATTGCTATAGTTAAAGCAGGCTGAAATAGCTTGCCTATAAGTTCAAAATTTACTGTAGGTATTTGAGGTGAAAAAAACATGGATTTTGTTATATTGCCGAAACGAGAAAATATTGTTTCAATCGGAAGATTAAAAAATTTTACGATCAATGTGGAGATAACCAGTGCAGCAAGTGGCGCATGGAAAAACTTAAATTTTTTAGGATAAAATACCATAAACAGCAGAATTCCTACCCCCCATAGCAAACGTTGAAATATTGATACAGCCTAGACTCTGAATATATAATGACAACTTTCCTATGAAGTTAGATGGAATTGACGTAAGTCCTAAACCTAAAAAATCATTAATTTGTATTGAAAATAGCACTAAAGCGATGCCGCTTGTAAATCCTGTTGTTACAGGGTCAGGGATATATCGTATAATCTTGCCAAACTTCAAAAGCCCCATTGTTATTAAAAAAAATACCTGCCATAACGGTAGCTGTTGTAAGTCCGTCCGTTCCGTAATTTTTTATTATTCCGTAAACTATAATTACAAACGCCCCTGTAGGCCCGCCAATCTGTACACGGCTACCGCTGAAAAGTGAAATTGAAAATCCTGTTATTACAGCGGTTACAAGTCCTTTGCCCGGCACAACACCTGAAGCAATACCGAAAGCTATCGAAAGAGGCATAGCGATAAACGCCACTATAAGCCCGGCATTTATATCGGTAGCAACACGGCTGAATGTGAATTCCTGCAGTCTGTTTTTTAATAGGGTAAAAATTTTGGCTTAAACATTTGTTTTGTGTCGGATAAATCTAATTAAATCCTTTTTGCTATTTTTTCTTAAAAAAAACTACAAAAGCACACTTAACCTTTAATATTTGTACTGTCACTTTTCTTGCTCCGTTATACCCATGCACACTTACGTCTACATCCAGCCTTCATATCTTTATGTTTGCTCTTGCCCATAATAACATGCATAATTATACATATTGCTCTGCATTTTTAATAACATCACTCAACTTAGATAAATCTTTTGAGCCGCCTTGTGCAAAATCAGGTTTTCCGCCTCCGTAACCATTGATTGCAACAGCAAAAGCTTTTGCAATCTTACTGGAATTAAACCCCTTTTGCACATAATCCTCAGTGGCAGAAACTACAAAAAAAGCTTTATCTTCATTTTTTGAAGCTATAACTAACACGACAGATTTTAGTTTTTCTTTTAACCTATCGGACATATCTCTTAACATTTTTACATCAACATTATCGACTAATATAGGCAAAAAATTTATTCCGTTAACTTCTTTAATTTGTTTTATATAAGAATCTATTTTTTTAGATATAAAACTGTTCTTTAATGCATTACATTTTTTTATAATTTCATCTATCCTTTCTGGAGCTTTAATTATCAAAGCATCTTTTTTATCTAACTCTAGTTTTACTTTTGGAATATGCTTCTGCGCTGACGAGGAGCCATTAATTTCATCTATAAGTTCTTCAACTTTTCTTATCGAAGCATCTTTTTTATCTAACTCTAATTTTAATTTTCTGTTCTCGTCTTCTTCATCTAAAATATAATTTTCAGCCGCAGTGCCAACAACTGCTTTTATGCGTCTTATGCCTGCAGCGATAGAGGATTCAGATATTATTTTAAACATGCCTATATCGCCTGTTCTATTGACGTGTGTACCACCACACAATTCCATTGAGTAGGTGGCATTGTTATCTTCACTTTTTATAGATACGGTCCTTACAACATCTCCGTATTTTTCGCCAAACAATGCCATTGCCCCCAAATTACGAGCCCGAGCTATGTCCATAGTTTCAATACATACTTCAGAATTTACTCTTACAACAGAATTAACTCTTTTTTCTATTTTAATTAACTCTTCCTTTTTAATTGCAGAAAAATGTGTAAAATCAAAACGTAAATAATCGCTCTTAACTAAAGACCCTGCCTGAGTCACATGGTCACCAAAAACTTCACGGAGAGCTTTATGAAGAATATGTGTGGCTGTATGATGTCTTGCAATTTGTTTTCTGTGTTTGGTATTGATAATTGTTGATATATTTTCACCAGCTTTTAACAAACCTTTCACCACTATTACTTTATGCGCAAATAAATTTCCTATAGGTTTGAAAACACCTTCAACATCGGCTTCAAAATTATTATTTTCTATTTTGCCTTTATCGGAACTTTGCCCACCAGACTGCGCATAAAAAGACGTCTGTGAAAGAACAACTTCACCCTCATCGCCAGCTTTTAATCCATCAATTTCTTTTCCATCTTTTATCAAAGCCAAAACCTTACCTTCGCTTCTATAATTATCATATCCAGTAAAAACAGTATCATTTGTTTTTTTGCGCAGTACAGAATAAAATGTTATGTCTTTTTCACCTGACCCGCCCCAAGCAGCCCGCGATTTTTCTTGAGCGGTTTTTTGTTCGGACTCAAATCCTACCTTGTCAACTCTCAATCCACTTTCAAAAGCAATTTCTTTTGTTAAATCATAGGGAAACCCGTAAGTATCGTAAAGCTTAAAAACATCTTTTCCTGCAATAACATTTACACCTTTAGACTTATAAGAATTTACAATACCGGAAAGCATTTCAGAACCTGATGCAAGCGTTTCCAAAAACTTTTCTTCTTCTAGCTTAATAATAGATTGTATATTGCTTAACTTTGACGAAAGTTCCGGATATGCCGGCTCCATAATTTTAAATACCGTTGAAGCAAGTTCATTTATAAACGGTTTATTGTATCCGCAAAGTTTACCTTGCCTTAATGCTCTTCTTAAAATTTTTCTTAGAACGTAACCCCTCCCTTCATTTGATGGTAATATACTGTCTGAAATTAAAAAAGTTATCGCTCTTGAATGGTCTGCAAGCATTCTTAAAATTGATATATTTTTGCCTTCGTTTTTTATCCTTAACAATTCCGCTGCATTTTCCATAACAGATATAAATAAATCGGTATCAAAAATATTCTTTTTGCCGTTTACTGCTGAAACAAGTCTTTCAAGACCCATACCTGTATCTATGTTTTTTAGCGGTAGATTTTTTAAGCCTTCCAACTGTTTATCAAACTGTGTAAACACCAGATTCCAGATTTCAAGATATCTATCGCAATTGCAATCTGGTCCGCATGTAGGCTTACCGCAGCTCATTTTATACCCTAAATCTATAAAAATTTCAGAACATGGTCCGCATGGTCCGGTATCACCCATATTCCAAAAATTTGTTTCGCCGCCCATTTTTATAATTCTATTTTCAGGGACAATCTTTTTCCATATTTCAACAGCCTCGTCATCGTCTTTATAAATAGTTATGTAAAGTTTATCTTTAGGTAACGACATATTTTTTGTTAAAAATTCCCACGCCCAAGCAATAGCCTCTTTTTTGAAATAATCGCCAAAAGAAAAATTTCCCAACATTTCAAAAAATGTAAGATGCCTTGTAGTCAAACCAACTTGTTCTATATCTGACGTTCTAAAACATTTTTGACAGCTTGCGGCACTTGTAAAAGAATCTTTGCTTTGTCCCAAAAAATGCTGCTTGAACTGCACCATACCAGCTGAAGTAAAAAGAAGTGTTTTGTCTCCTGTGGGGATAAGTGAGTCTGATGAAACAACGGTGCAACCATTGTTTTTAAAAAATTCTAAAAATTCTGCTCTAATTTGATACGATTGTTTACTCATAATATGCTGTTTTACCAAAATTCCACATCTAACTCAAATAGACCTCATGCATAAATATTTAGTCTAATAGACCTATCTCCAAACATGTATATAAAATGGTAGGCTTGGGGATAATAACGAGAGTAGAAAGAAGAGATTTAGCCAAAGTCATTTTATATTAGAGAAAAGTCTATGATAAAAGTAAAATTTCTAAGCAAGCACAAAAGAATAAGGGATATATCAGTAAATAGTTCCGCCGTTTTTATGGTTTTTGTAGTTTATGCCAAAGGTTAAGACAATCAAGCAAGCATAGGTATGGCAATGACAAAGCAAACAATAGCAAAACAAGTGGAAGCTTAAACGCAGGCTAATAGGAAGCAACAACGGTCCAGCGTTAGTAATTGTTTTGGTTTTTGTGTTGAAAACATTAAAAATCCTTATTTGTCAAAAAAAAATCGTAAAACGTGTCAAAACACAAGAAATCAAGAATTATCACATGAAAACATCAGAAAATTTTTAATACCGTAACCAATTAGAGACCAATGCCACAAAAACGGTGGAACTACTTGCTTTCAAGAACTTTTGTCATTAGACCTCCTACATAACTAACATACAAAAGTACAATAGAAGTACTATGAAACAAAAATGAAAGCAGTTAAGTCAGATGTAATGGATTTAGTATTAATGGGAGTAAAGAAAGCATTTGATAAAAGAGTCAAGGATAGCAAGGAGAGAAGAAAAGAAGAGAAAAGAAAAGATAGGACAAGTAGGTGAGCAAAGAGAAAATTGAGTATAGAAAAGATAGTAAAGATGATGTTTGAATACTTTAGGGCAATACCCGGACATATTTATCACTTGAGACATCCAATGTCAGCAAAAGTTGTGGATATAGACATAGGGTATTCGAACATATTATCAGACTTTAAGACAGTTACAATACATACTACTAGATTAGACATCCAATGTCAGTAAAAGTTGTGGACAATAGACATAGGGTATGTAAGAAGAAGTATTAACAAGTAGTGGGGAATATGCGAGATGAGAATAGGTATTGTTAAACAAAGCGCTAGAAGTAGAAGTAGCAGTGATTATGCTACAATTGATACAAAGACTTCAAAAACAGCAAAAGTGGCAAGCTAAAAGAATAATAGACATACAATAACCGCTGGTAGTAGTGGCAATTAAAGATAAGTAAGTAATATGCGCATAGATAATAAGGGCAAGGAACGATCTTAGTTTATTTGAAATAGACACTGATTTGTGCAAAGAAAGACAAAAAGACAATAAGATACATGGCAGATACTATTTAGTAGGACTTAGGCAAAATACATACAAACACACTAACTCTAAAAAAAGAGATCAAAGAAGCACTCGAGTGACAAAAGAAGATAAGGAGTTAAATCAAATAAACACTCAAAAGCTGACAAAAGAAGATAAGAAGTTCAATCAAAGAAGCACTCAAAAGCTGACAAAAGAAGATAAGGAGTTAAATAGGGAGATTTCATCAGATGATTATAGTGGAAAATGTCAAAAGTATTTGTTAAAAGGTTCAAAATAGTCTCAGGCAGATATAGTAATTACAAAAGACCTGTTGGATTGCGATTTAACTTCGAGTTGCAGGTATTTGTAATTCTAAAATTTAATACTTAGTTGTGCGGGAGGTCTAATGTATGAAAATGGGAATCCGTTTGCAAAACTCCTTTGTCTTTTTTACTAGACAAAACAGAAGTTAATCGACCATAGCTCCCCCCCCATTTCTTGAAACTGCGATATATTGCAACTTGAAGTGATTTGACTGTACCAAGCTTTGTTGTCGCTGCTATGAAAATACCAATGCTTATGAAAACGGAAATCCACATTAAAAACATTTGGATATCCACAAATACTTCTTGCAATCTCCGTGTTCTTTGCTTATCTGCACAATTCTTTCATATTTTACATTCAGCGTTGTCGTCTGGCTTTAGTTCAGGTTTTGCGATTTCGTCAGCATAATTAATTTGCAAAGTAGAAATTGTTGACATTAGCGTTTCTTCTTCTTTCTTTGTTAAGTTACCTTTAGTTTTATCACGAAGCATAAGAAGCATATCAATTGTTACTTGGGCGGCTTTTAAATCTCTTTCCAATTTACCGTTAATGGGATTTTGTATTTTACCAAGCTGACACCATGCCGAGGAGGCAAACATGGTTATAAGATTAAATAACTGAGAGTTTACTTCCAAAATTTCTTTCTCTGACATTTTATCCTCCCATTAAAATTAAAAACACGAGTTAGTTGTTGGCTATAGCAATGCGGGGAGACCGTCAAGCCAACCAGCATAAAGTTGACTTTTGTCATTAGACCTCTTGTAAACCTTAAGTATTAAATTTTAGAACTACAAATACTCACAACCCAAGTTAAATCGCAGTCCAAAAGGTCTTTTATAATTACTATATCTGTCTTTTTAAGACTATCTTGAACCTTTTAACAATTTGTTCCTTAAGAAACAAGTATAATCAAGGTGTATAAGGGTGTTGGATATTGACACTCAATAGGGCTAAAAGCCCGTATGTATACTATGAATTTTTCACTAAATCCTCATCA
>BNVT01000007.1 GCA_025998295.1 Endomicrobiia bacterium | reverse complement strand
ATACCGAGAGGTCCATTCCAGACAATAGTTTTTGAAGATTTAACTACTTCGGAAAAATTTTCTATTGACTTACGTCCCACGTCAACACCCATAAAGCCTTCCGGAATCGACTCATCGACGGTATTTTCTACTTTCGCAGTAGGCGGAACTTCTTTATTTGTAAAGTCAATTTTATCGGTAATTATATGATCAAGCGGAAGCATGATATCAACCTTTCTTTCTTTAGCTTTCTTAAGAAGATCTCTGGCCAAATCAAGCTTGTCGTTTTCAACTAAAGAAGCGCCTATACTTACTCCTTGCGCTTTCAAGAAAGTATAAGCCATCGCACCGCCTATGATAATTGTATCAACTTTATTTAAAAGATTTTCTATAACATTGATCTTATCGGATACTTTGGCTCCACCAAGAATTGCCAAGAATGGTTTTACAGGCTTTTCAAGAGCTTCCCCTAAAAACTTAAGTTCTTTTTCAACAAGAAAGCCCACCACCGCATCTTTAACATACTTAGCAATACCCGCTGTTGAAGCATGCGCTCTATGCACTGTTCCAAACGCATCTTGAACAAAAACTTCACCCATCGAAGCAAGCTCTTTTGCAAATGCGTCCATAGCAAGCTCATCTTTTTTGCCAGAAGCATTTTTACCTTCCTCTTCAGGATGAAATCTCAAGTTTTCCAATAAAAGTATTTCGCCCGGTTTTAAATCTGTCGCCGCTTTTTTTGACTCAAGACTTACGCAATCGCCTCCAACAAACCTAACAGGCTTTCCTAGAAGTTTGCTTAGACGAGCAGGCACAGGTTTCAAGCTCATTTCAGGAACAACTTTACCTTTCGGTCTTCCAAAATGAGACATAAGAATTATTGCTGCATTATTTTCCAAAAGATATTCTATTGTAGGAAGAGTAGCCACTATTCTTTTATCGTTTGTTATTTCAAGATTTGCATCAAGAGGAACATTATAGTCAACACGGACTAAGACCTTTTTCCCTCTCATATCAATGTCTGAAAGCGTTGGTTTCATTCTATACCCCCACAAAACCCAAGACCGCATCTTCACAAAATCATGTGCAAATGAGATATTACTGGTTTTTTATTAATTTCATTTCTCTACACTAAGAAGCGTTGTGATTGTTAATCTTCAATTTCAACCTTCTATTATTTCATACAAGCTGGATTAGCCGTTTATCTTTTTCATGTATGCAATAAGTTCCAAAACCTTATTGGAATAGCCCCACTCATTGTCATACCACGAAACAACTTTAGCAAACTTATCCGTCAAAGCAATTCCTGCTTTTGCATCAAAAATTGATGTACGTTCATCTCCAAGAAAATCTGAAGATACAACGTCATCTTCAGTATAGCCCAAAATTCCTTTCAGTTCATTTTCTGAGGCTGATTTCATAGCGGCCTTAATTTCATCATAAGAAGCAGGTTTTGCCAAATTAACAGTCAAATCAACGACTGAAACATCAAGAGTAGGAACACGGAAAGACATACCCGTCAATTTACCGTTCAATTCAGGAATTACTTTTCCTACAGCTTTAGCCGCACCTGTAGAAGAAGGAATGATATTGCCTGCAGCTGCCCTTCCACCCCTCCAATCCTTAACGGAAGGCCCATCAACAGTCTTCTGTGTAGCAGTCGTAGCATGAACGGTAGTCATTAAACCGTCAACAATACCAAATTTGTCATGCAACACTTTAGCAAGAGGAGCTAAACAGTTTGTTGTGCAAGAAGCGTTAGACACTACCCGAGTTCCTTTTATATACGAATCTAAATTTACTCCACAAACAAACATCGGAGTATCATCTTTTGAAGGAGCTGACATAACAACGTATTTCGCTCCTGCGTCAATATGTGCCTGTACTTTTTCTTTGGAAAGAAATAATCCTGTTGATTCTACAACGTATTCAGCGTCGATTGCACCCCATTTCAAGTCTGCAGGATTTTTTTCTGCAGTTATACGAATTGTGTTTCCGTTGACAACCAAATTACCGTCTTTTATTTCAATAGTACCTTCAAAAATTCCATGTATTGTGTCATATTTTAACATATAGGCCATATATTCAACGCTTATCAAATCGTTAATAGCAACAACCTGAATATCTTTTCTGCCTTGAGCGGCACGAAACACTAAACGTCCGATACGGCCAAAACCATTGATACCTATTCTTACTGTCATAGTACCCTCCCCTTTTTATAGATTTTATTTTTTCTGCGATTTTTTAATTTTTTGCTTTATGTTTTTAGTATCTGTTGATCTGTGCAGCCGAGTTTTAAGATTTTTGATTTCGTTTTTAAGTTTAGCCACCTCTTTATGAGTTGTAAGATCCATTTTATTGATGGTTGTTTTTACCGCTTCGCTGATCTTTTTAAATAATTCTTCTTTTGCATCTTCCACATATTTTACAGCCTTATCAACAAGCCTTTTACCTTCAGCGGCTTCAATTTTGTTATCTTCAACAAACTGTTGCGCCGCTTTCTCGACTTTTTTCTTCCCTTTTAAAACCAACCCTACGCTTGTATAGAATACTGATTTTAAGTCTGCCATTTCAAAAACTCCTCCTTTCAAAAAATGCTAACACCGTAACTTCTCAGGTAACAGCTACTCTAGTAAAGCCACAAATACTTTGCCTATTTTTTACAGTGATGTCAACAAAGGAACGTATTCTAGCAAATTACTCTTACGCCTATAGTAACTGTAAATCGCCCGATACTTTAGTCTTTACCTTGATATTATCAATTCCACACTCTTGAACCATTGTTGTCAAAAGGAACCTCTGCATAATACAAAACCGCAAGAATATTCTTGGATATCTTATCAATCGTTTAATGAATGTGCATAATTTCTTGCAAAGCAAGACAATCAGCTCCTTAGTAAACAAATTTCCTTTTTTTTAAGCCTTTTTATTGTTGTTGGAAGCCTTTTGTGCTTTAGATCTCAAGCATCGTTACAGTTTCTTCTCTCACATACCCCATTGTAGCAAATTTATTTTAAAATTGTGGGGGGGGGTGGTTGCTGGTAGCTTTGAGTAGTTTTAAAATAAAACAATCAAAAAATCGTGGTTTTTCTCACTTCAAATTTCGTTTAATATTTTCTATTTGGCGCATAACAGATTTTTTTGAAGTTCCACCGTAAGAAGTTTTCATATCAACAATATTTTTTGCATTTAAATACTCGAATATGTCTTTTTTAAACGCAGGAGAAAACTTATTATATTCCTCAATAGAAAGATCGTTCAAAGTTCTGGATTTTTTTTTGCAGTACAAAACAATATCTTTCACTAATCCGTGCGCTAGCCTGAAAGGAATATTTTTTCTTGCAAGATAGTCAGCCAACTCCGTAGCCGCAATAAATCCTTTTTGCGTACTTTTCAAAGCCTTTTCTTTAACAAATTTTAAACTGACAGCCATTTCGTTAATAACTTCAAGACACATCTTAACGTTATCTAAAGCGTCAAAAACAGGAGGCTTATCTTCCTGCAAATCTCTATTGTACGCAAGAGGCAAAGATTTCACTATAGTAAGAAGAGCTGTTAAATCGCCAAAAATCCTGCCTGATTTTCCTCTTATGACCTCCGCACAGTCAGGATTTCTTTTCTGGGGCATTATAGATGAACCCGAAGTAAACTTATCTGCTACCGTTATATAACCGAATTCAGGATTCATCCATAAAATTATTTCTTCACAAAATCTCGTCATATGTAAAGCAATTAAAGACGTACAAAAAACAAACTCTATCGCAAAATCCCTATCGCTTACAGCATCCAAAGAATTTTCGCTTATGCTCTTAAAATTCAAAAGCTTTGCAGTGTATTGTCTGTCAATTTTGAAAGATGTTCCCGCCAAAGCAGCGCTTCCAAGAGGCAAAACATCAGTTCTTTTGTAACAATCGCCAAGTCTTTCCTTATCTCTTTGCATCATCCATACGTAAGCAAGAAGATGATGCGCAGCCAAAACAGGCTGGGCAGGCTGCAAATGAGTAAACCCTGGCATTATAACATCAATATTTTCAACAGCTTTTTCAACAAGCGTTTTTTGGAAATCATTTATAATATTTTCTATGTTTTCTATTTCTTGTTTTAAATAAATCCTCAAATCAGTGGTAACTTGGTCATTCCTGCTTCTAGCAGTATGCATTTTACCACCGATAGCGCCAATTCTGCGAATAAGCTCTTTTTCAACAGCATAATGTATATCTTCTTCCTTAGGAATCTTCCAGCCTTTTTCTAAATCTTTTAGAATGGACATCAATCCAGAAACAATTTTTTTACCATCAGAAGCGCTTATGATGTCAGTTTTTACAAGCATTTTTGTATGAGCTATAGAACCTGTAATATCTGATTTCGCAAGTCTCTCGTCAAAAGAAAACGATCCGATAAACTGTTCAAATTTTTGCATCATTGCTCCTTTTACATCCGTTATCAGTATATGGTCAACTAACTTATGTATTGCGGTAAATTTACGTTTGCAAAGAAATAGGCACAAGTACAGAAAGACTAGCAAAGCGATAGAAACAATTGGAATTTAAAGTATCGCAAAGTTTGCTAATATACAAGCCAGTGTACACGCTACGCTGTGATTATAGTATAAAACTATAAATCAAACAAATATTTGTGTGTTAATTTCGGATAAACGCATGAAAAAAGTTTTTTGAGGCATGATTTTAGACTTTTAGGCTCAAAGCAAATTTCATAGACTGCAATTTGATGCTGCTTGCGACAATCAAAAATCAAAAAAAGCTTTCGTGCGTTTAGTTGTGTGTTGACTTATTTTACTTTTTTCCTTGACAGACCAAACCGATATTTCCCATGCACCATTACATTAGGCTTAAGTGAAGACGTCCATTCCAAGCCGATGCCTACAGAGAGATCTTCTGTTATTTCACAGCCCAGTTCTATTTCGTTATTGGTTGGTTTGTCAGCGTGAGAGTAAGCGTGAGAGTATCTGATGAAAATGTCACTTCCGAAATCGAAATATACTTTAGACGAATACTTGAACTTTCTGACATCATGGGATCCAACAAAAGAAAACTCGAGATTTGCAAGCAACTCATTTAGAGGATCTATAACCTGAAAGGCATCCGGGGTTAATGATCGAACAACATCAATGATCACTGGATTTAGTGAAGTAGTTGCCACCTGCAAGATCTGCCAGGGAGTGATTGAAGATTTAGAGTTTTGGGTATTTGTGTTTAGATTATATTTTGAAGATGGCTCTGGTATTTTTATTTTATCTGTCTTATCTATTTTCATTTTTACATCCTTTGCATCTGCATCAGCAAAAGCACCTATACTATAACCTAAGCCATAATAACCAATTACTCCTCCTTCTAAATTCTTAATTATCCATTCTACTTCAGGTTTAGCATATGTTCCTCTAATATGTATCAAACCCTTTACGAACGCTGAAAAACGAGGGGTTTTAAGTTTTGTATTTTTATCGGTTATTAATTCCAAATCAAATTCTGTATCTTTAGGAATAGGTAATTCTAACTCCTCTTCATCATCCGGTAAAGCAAACTGAGTATTTTTAAGCACAATGCACCCTGAAACTGTCGGTTCTGAAGGCTTGCCACGTATATTTATCTTGTCAAAAATGGGTCTGCCTGATGAATACTTATCACCAAATGGCAAAAGAGTATTCAATGATTCCGGCATCGGTAATTGAGGAATGCACAATGGAATTCCATTTTTATTAGTTGAAATGTTTATGTTAAAATCACTAATTTTAAACTTTTCTAGTTCCGCCACGCCGGAAGCATTCAGTTTTCCGCCTCCTGATTTAAAATTAAATTCATCTATTTTAATTTTATTCTCATTCAAAGAGATCTTAACCGACATATCTTTAACTTCTTTACTAAGATATTTTGCTGCCTTAAACGAACCTCCGGTTATTGAAAGTTCCCCGTTATTGCTAGGTTTTTCATAAGTTCCAAGTATCTTTCCATTAAAAGACATTTCTCCAGAAAGTGGCTTAAGCTCAATATATTCATTCAACAAATATTTCAAAATATGTAGCTTACGATCATCAATTTTATAACTAATGCCTAAAGGTTCTTTTTGCTTCATCTTGGCGGTAGCTTTATCAAATCTCAACGGAAAATTACCATTTGTGGTTATAGATATAGAAAGTTCGTTTTGTTTAGAAACAGATGCCTCTTTAATACAAACGCAATTGTTATCAAAACCCAGTTCAATGTTAAAATTATCATAAGGAACATCCACTACAAAACCGCTTGTAGAAGATATTGATAAATCCCATTGAGGATTATCAATATTTCCATATAAATTAGCCTTTATATCTACACTTCCTCCTTTAAAAAAAGCATCGGGTAAATTAAGAATACTATTTACAAAACTCAAGTCGATGTTTGAACCTGTAATTCCAAATTTTGATGTTGGTCCAGTATCTCTAAAAACAACGGAGCTTAGTGAATTGTATTTATTTATGTCATTGGATTTTTGAGAAAATTCAAATGCTTTATCTTTAAGACTATAATCAAAACAAGGTGAAGATAAATTATATTTGTTTATCCACAAATCGTTAAATTCAAGCCTTCCATCATACGCAATCTTGTTTTTTTCTTTAATCCTTTCACCTGATAACTTTACTTTGCTAAAAATGTCTATGGGCCCTACGTGAATATTAATCAAAGACAAATCAAGATCATACACACCATCTTTAATATTAAAAAAACCTTTGTCCACTTCTACCTTACCGTTTGAAACTTTTGCAGAGGCGCTGTTTATTATAATCTTATCATCACTAAACTCAATCTCGGACTCAACATCGTTTAATTTAACGGTTTTCATGCAAGCTGATGCAGCATTTAAGAAAATTCTAGGGCAATATTTCCCGTTTTTTACATAACGATCTACATATCCTGAAAATTCTACTTCGAAAGGCGACTTAAGACTTACATTGTTTATTTTGAATGTACCATCTTCATACTCTAATTTAGATGCCAAAGAAAAAGATTGCGCCAAATATTTTCCTTCCCTCACAGCTGCTGAAATTATTATATGTGGATTATCTAACTCTCCTGAAAACTTTATGTGAGAGTTTAAAAATCCTGATATTTTTGGATAAATGCCCTTAATATTAATATTTTTTAAATCAACATCTCCTGACAATTTATTTTCTTTGAATTTTGCCGATATTGAAGCTTTAATGCCATTATCTGACTTTAAATTGAAAATTTCAAGTTTTTCTGTTGAAATTACTGCATCAGCAGAAATGTTTCCAAGTGACAGATCGCCAACTCTTATTTCTGTGCTTTTAATGACACCCTTAATATTATTTTCTGTATCTAGATGTTCTTGAAATTCCATATATCCGCTTATAGGTACTCCGCCTATATTTACATTATTTATGTTACCTGTGATTTTACCAGTCTTAAAATCGCCTTCAATAACACCTACAGTTTGATTTTTAACTATAATCTTTGCTTTATGCTTTCCGTCCTCTTTTGTATAAGCTACTTTTATTTTTTTATCATGACCATGCATGCAAGACATATTGTAAATATTATCGTTATTTCTTACGCCTAATAACTTAAAATTCCCGTATTTAGACCCAAAAATATTTAAGTTTGTTATATCTAATTTTATATCTTCCTTATTGCGCCATTCGTTAAATTTTAATTGAACATTCCCGGCAAGTTTTTTGTTGATTTTAGAAAGATCAATTTCCGATTTAACATCAATAGCGCTATTTTTCGAAGAACTAAATGAAAAACAACCAAAGTCGCCTGTAAGATTTGCATTATAATTACTAGCAGATTTTGAAAAAGAACACGAAGAACCGCTAAAATCAAACCCTTTATATAACATTTGCTCGATTTTAATGTTTTGGGATATGTCTAAAGATGAAAAATCAATTGTTCCTTTCGAGCGTAAACGTAAATTTGCTTTATCTTTAGCGGTAAAAAGAGAAGATACAGTAAAAATACTTTCTGTTTTTTTCTCAAGTTGAGAATTAATTTTTATTGGAATATCTTGCATATAAAAAATTGAATTTAAAACAATTTTATCGTGATTTATAATATTTATGTCCGAATTGACAATTTTTAAAAGATAATCGGATTTTTTCTTTATTGTAGCCTCTTTCTTATCAACATCTTTACCTAAATAGATTTCAAGCTTAGGAATACTTATTTTATAGATACAATCAACAGGAGAGGCAATATGCTTAAAGAGTTTCAACGGGTTAATTTTAAATGTAACTTTATTGGCTGCAAATATATTATCAGCTTTTAAATTTTCAAGAGTTAAGCCAAGAGGTGAAATATAAAAATTATCAAATTTTAGTTCATATCCTGTCTTGTTACAAATATATTTCTGTATAAGAGGAGTAAATATACGAATCTTTGCACAGTATAATGATACCAGTACAATCAAAGTAATAAGTATAAATGTTATGTATTTTAGAAATTTGCGCTTGTTTACGCCTTTTGTTTGCATATAATAATGATTTTTATCAATAATAATCTTGTTTCTAGTTTCTTTTTAAACACTATGGCGTCGGGCAGAATGCACGAAAAAAGTTTCTTGAGGTGATGATTTAGACTAAAAGCAAATTTCATAAACTGCAATTTAGTATTGCCTGCAACAATTAAAAATCAAAAAAAACTTCCATGCGTTTGTCGTGACTATGGTGTTATTATACATTTTTTAGTTCAACAATTAGACTTTTTTGTAAAAATATCTCTTTTTTAGCCGCAAAAGTCGTTTTTTGGCATGTTTGCGTTCGTTTGTGGCGAGGCTTTGGCAGTTGTTGCCCATGTCTAAAACCCAAACTTTCCTTGTTTTTATGGGTTTTCCACATTTCTCAAATACCAAGTTTCTCTAAAACTTCTAGATTTAATAAGATGCATAAAGCTTGGTACAGAAATGTATACTTAGTTTGTCTAGAAATACGTTGAAGTAATTCCCTTTTTTTTGTAAAAAAGTGGCAGCAGGCAGAGTCTTGCGGGGTATTTATTTGTCTTTTTTCAAACTGTTCATGATTGTTCCTTGAAAAAGAAGTATAATAAGCAGAATAAAATAACCATGAGAGCAAACTGGCACAAACGTTTTATAGTTGTTTAAAACAATATCCGACAGATATAGAAATAGAAGAAATTGCTTTTGGATTTTTGAGATTTAATTTAAAGCTTGAAATATATAATTTTAAAACTTTTAAAAAAGGGGTCTAATTTCTGCAAGCGTCGGAATTTTCGATTGCAACAATGCTACGCAGAGGTGTTTACGCCAGCAAATACTTGGTAAAACCTGATGAAAAAAAAGCATATTTTTATTACTATTGAGGGTGGAGAAGGTTCAGGAAAAACTACTCAGTCTCTGTCTTTAAAAAAATTTTTTGAACAAAAAAAATATGAAGTTCTTCTCACAAGAGAACCAGGAGGTACTGTTTTAGCTGAAGCTATAAGACGCATTCTTTTAAATCCTGACCTGCATCTTATGCCTTTGAGCGAACTTTTTCTCTATGAAGCAGCAAGGGCGCAGCATATGGAAGAGTTTGTTATCCCTTCTCTAAAATCCGGGAAAGTGGTTATTTGTGATAGGTTTACCGATGCAACTGTTGCATATCAGGGATATGGAAGAAAATTGAGCGTAGAGCTTATAAATAAACTTAACTTTGCTGCATCCTTTGGAATATCTCCGACCTTAACAATATATCTTGATATAGCACCTTTTAAAGGGTTAACAAAAGCAAAAAAATTAAATAAAGAATCTTACGGCGCAGACGGCGATAGAATGGAAAGAGAATCTATTCGATTTCACAACAATGTAAGAAAGGGATATTTAAGTCAGGCAAAAAAATATCCTAAGAGAATAAAAGTTGTTAAAACTCAAAAAACACCTAAGGAAACACAAGACTTGATAAGAGAAATCATAGGTACAGCACTATATGTTTGATAACATATTAGGCCAGCAGAAAATAAAAAAAATACTCTCTAGCCAAATAAAAGGTGGCAAGCTTGCGCACGCCTATATTTTTATGGGGCAGGACGGGGTGGGCAAGCGTCTTATGGCTGTGGAATTTGCAAAAATTCTAAACTGCACTACGAATGATTTTGCTCAAACAGACATTGGTGCCTGCGGAGTATGCTTATCTTGCAAAAAAATAGCTAAGAATATTCATCCCGACTTGCACCTCATAGATTTTGCAAAGCAAGCAGAGCTTGAGAAAGAAGATTTAGAGAAACAAAAAGTGTTAAAAATTGAGACAATGAGATATATGCAGAAAGAAGTCGCAACAAAAATACATGAAGGAAAATGGAAAGTTTTTATTATAGACCCTGCAGAAAAAATGAATATTGCAGCAGCAAACTCGTTGCTTAAAACGCTTGAAGAACCTCCTGAAAATACAGTCATAATTTTAATTGCAAAACATAAAGAAACAATACCTAAAACAATAGTTTCCCGTTTACAGACTTTGTTTTTTCAGCCTTTAGGGCAAAGCGAGATATCAAGCTGGCTTGCGTTGAATTGTTCGATAAATGCGCAAAAAGCTCAAGAAACAGCTGAGTTAAGCGAAGGTTCTTTAGAAATTGCAAAAAAACTTGTTGATAAAAAAGAAATAGAAGGGTTTTCTTTATGGTGTAAGTTGAAAACTCAAAATTTTTATATTTCTGAAATTTTGGAGATTTCAAAAAATATAACAAGAACAGGTGCTTTGGAATGTGTTGACGCAATGATAGCAGAAGCAAAAAGAGATTTCAGAGTATATCCTAGAGAAATCGTGCCTGCTCTTGATTCGTTAAATTTTTCGAGAGCTTTGCTTCTTAAAAATGTGAATGCTCAAACGGTTTTGGATAATTTATTTTTTGACTTACTGGATTTAAAAAATACCTTTATATCCAAACAACATTAGGATCTTATGCATAATATTTATTATAATATCCCTTGCTGTCATCTTCGGGTTCAGCCCGAAATTCCAGTCGTTTTTTGTTTTTAACCCGCTAAAGTTAAAACGTTCGAGCGTATATTGCTAAGAGAAAACATTTATACCACAGGGTTTGCCTAAAAACATCTTAAAATTTATATTGTACTATGAGAAACATTGTGAAAAAATAAAAGCTACAGGCAAAAAAGGGATATAACGATGAAACTGGAAGCAATATTTGAGCATATTTGCTGCATTTAGCCTTGCTTTAAGTTTGTGCGATAAAAAGAACGCTTCCCTAGTAAACAGAAGGTATGCTACTCCGGAGAGAATAGAACAAATAAAAGAAGCGCAAAGAGCAAAAGCAAGAGGAGAAGAAAGATCAGCACACGTTGTCGTTGACGGCACACAACCAGCGCAAGATGACGAAGTACCACCACCGATGTCAAGTTCAACAAGTCTGTCTTCATCGAGCTCGTCAAGCTCATCATCACCATCATCATCGTCTTCTTCACCAAAAGAAAAGGCCATGAGGAGGTTATGAGGCTGTGGAAAAGAGGAGAGAGAAGGATATGACTGAGGCCTTGAGATCGCTGAGCTTGAGAGATTGCTGTGGCTGAGGCTAGTATGGCCGGGATTGGCTGGCGATGGACTGTCGCTTGTGATAGGAAGTGGGAGTTGGCTAGGGTTAGAAGGGCTAGGGGTGATGTTGGAACATCGTCACCTTCATCATCATTTGCAGTGAGTATAAGAATATTTTGCAGGGCAAGTTTGTGTGGACTATGAAACAATGCCCCTCGAGAAAGAACCTCATATGGATTCTTTCATTTTGTTTGACTGAAAAGAAGCAAAGCAACTGAAATATTCAGAAAAAATGGCCTGAGTATTTGCCCATTTCAAAAGGAGATGTTATGCCAATTGTTATTGGAGTAATGCTAAGAAAAACTAAAGATAGAATGTATGCCGATGTCGGACATTTTGATTTGAGATTGAACGACAAAGTTATACTCGAAACTGAGCACGGTGTCGAGATCGGAATAGTTTGCGAAAAAGAAAAGAGTATACAGGAAGATAAATCTCCTATAGGTAAAATCTTAAGAAGAATGACAGAAGAAGATATACGAAGACTTTCAAGAAATGAAAAAAGGAATTTGGAAGCTTATGCAATAGTTACGAAAAAAGCCAAAGATTACGGGCTTGATATGAAATTAACATGTGTTCAGTACATTTTCGATCGCTCAAAGCTCTTTGTGTACTATACTTCTGAAACAAAAGTTGATTTTAGAGAACTTATTAAAGATCTTGGGCGTACTTTAAAAATAAGAATACAAATGGTGCAAATAGGCGCAAGAGATGAATCAAAAATGATTGGAGGGATAGGTATATGTGGACAGCTTTTGTGTTGCCAGAGTTTTTTAAAAAATTTTAATTTAGTAACTATAGACATGTTAAAAGACCAAGATTTATCTTCAAATTCTTTAAAGCTGGCAGGTCTGTGCAGTAAGCTCATGTGCTGTATATCTTATGAAAGTGGTACATATAGAAATATAAAGAAAGATCTTCCTGATGTAGGGACAATGATTTCAACACCTGGAGGCAAGGCAAAACTTGTCGCCATAGATTGTGTAAAAGAAAAGGTTACTGTTGATTTCGGAGACAGATCATTTAAAATGTTCACAATAAAACAAATTAAGGATAACAATTGACTGGAAAGCTGATGCAATTTTATATCACAACTCCCATTTATTATGTTAACGATATCCCCCATGTAGGGCATTCTTACACAACTATAGTTGCAGATATTATGGCAAGATGGAAAAGATTAAATAATTATGATGTATTCTTTCTTACGGGAACCGATGAACACGGTGCAAAAATTGCAGCTGCAGCAAAAGCAAAAGATGTGACTCCTCAAAAACTTTGTGATGAAATGAGTGCAAAGTTTAGACAAGCATGGGAACTTTTAAATATTTCGTATACGGACTTTATACGTACTACCGAGCAGAGACATTCTATTGCCGTAGAAAAAATAATTCAAATTTTATTTGATAAGGGACTTATATTTAAAAAGAAATACGAAGGGCTCTACTGTGTAGGTTGCGAGAGGTTTTACGTTCCTAAAGATTTGGATGAAAGTGGCTGCTGTCTTTTTCACAAAACAAAACCTGTGCTTCAGTCCGAAGAAAATTATTTTTTTAAATTATCTTCTTTTCAGAATGCTCTTTTGGAAAGAATAACAGATCCGCATCATGAAGAATATATAGAAATACAACCTGAAGAAAGAAGAAATGAAATTATAGGTAAACTAAAACTCGGCCTTGAAGACGTAAGTTTTTCAAGAACTGCCATTGAGTGGGGGATACCTGTTCCTTTTGATAAAGAGCAAACCGTTTATGTTTGGGTTGATGCTTTAGTAAACTATATAGCTGCAATAGGTTATCCTGAAAATAAATCTAAATTTCAAAAATATTGGGCTGCCGATATACACTTGATGGCAAAAGATATTTTGTGGTTCCACTCAGTAATTTGGCCTGCGATTTTAATTGGCGCTGGGTTGTCTCTCCCTAAAAAAGTTTATTCTCACGGTTTTTTTACTTTAAACGGTAGCAAAATGTCAAAATCTTTGGGAAATGTTATTTCTCCCAAAGAACTTGTTGATAAATATGGCGTTGACGCCGCTAGATACCTTATGGCTACTCTTATACCGTTTGGTCATGACGGTGATATTTCTTGGCAAGGATTAACTTTGCAATACAACACGGATTTAGCAAACAATTTAGGTAATTTGATTTCTAGAACAATTAAGATGGCAGAAAAATATTTTAATCTTACTGCTCCGCGAACAGAGCCTAATTTAGAGCTTGCAAAAGAAGTGGCAAACATTCTTAAAAAAAGTTTTGCTCAAAATATGGACAATTTAGAGTTGCATAAGGCTTCTGAGGTTTTGCGGAGCGCAATTACTCTTGTCAACAGACAGATAGAAATTGATGCTCCGTGGAAACTTGCCAAAACGGATATGAACAAACTTGCCTCTTGTATTTATTCTTATCTACAAACTGCTGATATTATTGCAATGCATATGCTTCCGTTTATGCCGGTGATTTCTGAGAAAATATGGCAGATAACAGGGGCAAGTGGTAACATAAATGAGGTTGCAAAAAAATATTTTGCAGATACCATAATTCCCGCAAAAGGGTTTTCGGTTTCCGCAGCACAGCTCCAAGCTTCTGAAATACTTTTCCCTCGTATTGCTTGAAGTATAGTCACTTTTGTTGCGGTGTCATACTTGTGAAAGTAAGTATAAGATTATTAGCTCTCTTGCATAAATTGTAAGCTAATGATAATTTTGCTCGATCTATCACCGCTTACTATTTTTTCTCAAAAAAGCGGATGGCAAAAAGAGGATTAAATGATTATAGATACGCACGTTCATGTAACAGATTTAAAATTTGATAGTGATAGAGAGGCTGTTATAGAGAGAGCTTTTGATTTTGGAGTAGAAAAAATTATTGAAATATCTTGCGAAATGAGTTATTGGGATAAAGCTTTAGAGCTCTCAAAAAAAGACAATGTTTTTGTGTCGTTTGGTATTCACCCTGTTGATGCTCCTAAGGCTGCTTTTGAAGATTACAATAAACTTCAAGCTTTAATTCAAAATAAAAAATGTGTAGCTGTGGGCGAATTTGGTTTAGACTATCATTATGATTCTTCTGTGCGTAACATTAATATTCAAAAAGAATCTCTTGTAAGACAGCTTGATATGGCATGGAAATATAATAAACCTGTAGTTATTCATTGTAGAGACGCTTATGATGATATGATTGTTTTTCTAAAAGAATACAAAAAAATTCCTAAAGGTGTTATACATTGCTTTTGCGGTACTGCAAACCAAGCGAAAGTATTTGTTGAAATGGGGTTTTTACTTGGAATTGACGGGCCTGTGACGTATAAGAAATCGGAAACTTTAAAACAAGTTGTTTTAAATATTGATATAAATAAATTTTTGGTTGAAACTGATTGTCCATATCTTGCTCCTCAAAAATACAGAGGACAAAGAAATGAACCGTCTTATGTTGTGGAAATAGTAAAAGAAATAGCGACAATAAAAAATATGTCTGTCGATGAAACAGCGGAAATAACCGTCGACAATGCCGTAAAACTTTTTAATATTTGATGAAAATAAAGTCACTAGTCTATTTATAAAAGGAAAAAACTAATTGAACACAGTTTCTTATGTTTTTGAAGGTAATTTATATCTAAATATAACAAATAGATGT
This sequence comes from Endomicrobiia bacterium, assembly GCA_025998295.1. Classification (GTDB taxonomy): domain Bacteria; phylum Elusimicrobiota; class Endomicrobiia; order Endomicrobiales; family Endomicrobiaceae; genus Endomicrobiellum. Next base: position 13,703 of record BNVT01000007.1, on the reverse strand, counting down.
ATGATGGCATGTCCATATTGTATAAAACACAAATGGGCTAATAAATTTAACGGTAATAATTTAAAGCTTGAACGGGAACCGTCTCACCAAGAAGTTATAGAGTCTATAGGCGATCCTACAAAATATAAAGAAGTTATTTTTTGTGGATACGGTGATTCTTTAATCGATGTTGAAGCTGTAAAGAAAATTGCGAAGTGGATAAAAGAACACAAAGGCATGGTGAGAATTAATACCTCGGGACTTGCAAACCGTTATCACAGCAAGAATATCTTACCTGAATTAAAGGGACTTGTTGACGTTATTTCTATAAGTTTAAACGGCTCAAACCCTAAAGAATACAATAAGCTCAACCGTCCCATGTTTAAGGAAGAATCTTTTGACGAAGTATTAAAATTTGCCAAAGAAGCAAAAAATTATATACCAAAAGTTGTAGTAACAGTCGTGGAGTTTCCGGGATTTGATGTTTCCAAAGTTGAAAAACTTGCAAAAGAAATTGGCGTATGGTTTAGAGCACGCCCTTATTTAGACAACGAAGGATAGTAGACTTTTTATATGCCGAGGGCGGGACTTGAACCCGCACGCTGCCTAAGCAACTTGAGATTTTGAGTCTCACGTGTCTGCCATTCCACCACCTCGGCCTTAAAGAGCTTTGCAAATGGAAAGTTTTTCTAGACAATAGCCGCACCAGAAGATGAATTTAAGGTGCCAATGCAACAGTAGAATTAAAAACCTCGTTAGGCGTCAAGATAATTTAGACATTTTCTTAGTCTGTTACTTTGAGTTAGTCTTCTGATAGTCGTAACGCCAGTGATTATTAACAAAACCATGAAAACACTATTGTTTTAGATGCTACTCTTGCCCTATATCAACACTAACCCTCATTTTGATACGTTTTGCAATTTTATATTGATAAATAAGGATTTTTTTGAATTTGTCCACAAAAAGATACCACTACCAAGATAACACGGGGACGACGGGATTTGAACCCGCGGTCTCTGCCTTGACAGGGCAGTGTGTTAAACCAGGCTACACCACATCCCCAAAACTCACATGGGCATTCTAACAGAAAGACGAAAAAAAGTCAATTTCTTGTAAAACCTTATAACATTAACATATTGGACTTTTGTCAAACAAAGACAAACAGACTAAAGCAACAATTGGATTCTAGCAAAATGATACGGCATGTTTTATATATGGTTTCTCTAAAAACCCATAGTTTTGATAGGTTTTCGCGCTTACCGTAATAACCATTATTTTAGGCATTTTGTCGTAGAGACAATGTCAGTATTTATATGCTAAAATACAGGCAACAAAATAACATTCTTGCATTTTTGTACTGATAAATAAGGATTTTCTATGTTTTCAACACCAAAACAAGAACAACCCCATTTTACAAGTGAGTGTAGTTTACTAGTACAGAAATTGGTTGGCTGTAATCCGAAACAATGAAAAAAACCAAAACAAAATTTTTATGTCAGCAATGCGGTTATGAATCTGCTCAATGGCTTGGAAAATGTCCTTCCTGCGGAGCATGGAATAGTTTTACGGAAGAAAAATTTTCGACTCAAGCAAAATCAGGTTCTCCCGTGAGGCAGCTTACAGGTTTCTCGTCAGAAGTTTTAAAATTAAACGAAGTTACAGTGAAAGATCTTTCAAGATTTCAAACTAAAATCAGAGAGTTTGACAATATGATCGGTGGCGGAGTTGTGCCCGGTTCTTTGATATTATTAGGAGGGGCTCCTGGAATCGGCAAATCCACGCTGATGCTTCATATTTCCGACGCTTTAAGCGAACAAGGAATAGTCCTTTACATATCTGGTGAAGAATCTCTTTCACAGGTAAAATCGCGGGCGGAACGTTTAAAAGTAAAAAAAGGTAATATCTTTTTAGCTTCTGAGACAAATCTTCAAAATATATAGACGCAATAAATAAAATAGAACCTAAATTTTTAGTTATAGACTCAATTCAAACAACTTATCATCCTGAGCTTACAGGCGCCCCGGGTACCGTAGGACAGGTAAGAGAGACTGCCGCGGAGCTTTTAAGAATTGCAAAATCAAAGAATATTACCGTATTCCTTTTGGGACACGTTACAAAAGAAGGTGATTTAGCAGGTCCAAGAGTTTTAGAACATATTGTCGACACTGTGTTATACTTTGAAAACGAACGCCAACATACATATAGAATTCTAAGGGCTTATAAAAATAGATTCGGTCCTACGAGCGAAATAGGAATTTTTGAGATGAATTCATCAGGGCTTAGTGAAGTGTCAAACCCGTCGCTTATTTTTTTGGGGGAGCGAGCTATAAATGCTGCTGGAAATATTGTAACAGTAGCAATGGAAGGCACAAGACCCATTCTTTTAGAGGTTCAGGCTTTAACGGCAAGAACTGTTTTTGGTATGCCACGCAGAATGGTTTCGGGATATGATACAAATCGTATTATAATTCTTATAGCTGTTTTGGAAAAGAGATTAGGTCTACCTCTAGGAATGCAGGATATTTTTGTTAATATAGCAGGTGGTGTTAAAGTTAAAGAAACTTCTGTTGATCTTGCTGCTGCTTGCGCTATAGTGTCTGCAAATTCAGGATTTATATGTCCTAAAGATATTGTGGCTTTTGGTGAAGTTGGTCTTGCAGGTGAGGTTAGATCCGTAGCGCTTTGCGCAGAAAGACTTTCAGAAGCCCAAAAGTTTGGATTTAAAAAGGCTATAATACCAAAAGGCAGCTTAAAAAATTTATCTTATAAGGGTAAAATAGAGGTTTTTGGAGCAGATACTTTGGAAGCAGCAATTAAAATTTTCGGAAATTAATTTGTAAAGAAATAGCAAATCTTTTGCCTAGTTTTTTAACAAAAACTTATCTTCTTTTTTGCTAAGGTACAACTAAAAGCAATTTGGCTATAGCCAACTTTTGGTACATGTTTTTTGGAGTGGGGTTATTTCAAAGAAGGTATGTAATTAACCGGCAAAAGACATTTTGCGATGTTTATTTTTTTTGATATTTCATACATAATTATGGAAGCTGCAACTGCAGCGTTTAAAGATTCGGAATTCCCCGGCATATATATTTTGATAAGTTTGTCTGTTAGATGTTCAGTTTTGTTCTTCAGGCCATTAGCTTCGTTGCCTATTACAAAAGCACTTTTGGCGGGAAATTTAAGACCATTTAAATATTTTCCACTGTTCAAAGACGCGCCAAAAACAGTAATTTTTTCTTCTTTGAGCAAGTTTAAAATATCTTCAATATCAATATTATCTATCACAGGCAGATGAAATATTGACCCCATTGTCGATCTTACTGTTTTGTCGGAGTATATGTCAGCACTTCCTTTTGATACAAATACGGCTTTTGAAGCAAATGCATCTGCGGAACGTATTATTGTCCCGAGATTTCCGGGGTCTTGAATATTTTCCAAAATTATAAACAGTCCCTGATTTTTGACAATTTCCTTGATGTTATAGTGCTTTTTGTTTACAACAGCCACTACTCCCTGCGGTGATTGTGTTCTTGCCAATTTATTAAATAGACGTTCTGAAAATGTTGTAACATTTTTAAAATCATGAATATTGTTTTTATATTTCTCAGATATAAAAATTTGTTTTATGTCCCAGTCTTTTGGAATTTCTTCAACTTGTTTTTTGCCTTCAACAAAAAAAATACCATTTCTATCGCGAAATTTTTTGTCTTTTAAGCTTAGGGCATTTTTGAATATTAGATTTTGAATACTTTCAATTATCATTATTTGAATTTTACCATATTTTGATTGACAGGAAAAATTCTAAAATTGCCTAAAAGGTCAAGTCGCTCTTTAAATTGCACTTGCACTGTAACAAATAAAGAGGTAAACTCTTGTTGTAGTTATTTTTAAGAGTGCTACTTGGAATGTGGTTTACACATGCAGTCTATGTTAAATAGTTGCTTAATAAAAAATTTATAGCTATAATACAACCTCGCTAGGTAGCAAAGGGATATATAGCAAAAGACAAGGGAGAGGTAATGAAAATGAAAACAAAGGTAATGTTAAATGCGATTGTATTATTTGGTTTGATGTTAAGTTCGTACGATAAAAAGAACGCTTCCATAGTAGACAGAAGGACTGCTACTCAGAGAAAGCAGGAGAAATAAAACAAGCACAAGCAAAACGAAAAGTAAAAGCAGACAAAGAAAAAGCAGAAGATCGACTAGCAGCAGAACAAGCAGCTAAAGCACAAACAGGCAAAGAAGAAGCAGATCGACTAGCAAAAGAACAAGCAGAAGCAGAAGAAGCAAAAGAAAAAGAAGAAAGAGAAGCAGAAGAAGTAGCACTAGCAAAGGCAGAAGCACAACGAAAAAGAGAAGCAGAAGAGAAACGAAAAGAAGAAGAAGCACTAGCATTAGCAAAGGCAGAAGCAAAACAAAAAGAAATACTAGAAAATCAAGAAGAAGAAAGAGCAAGAGAACAAGAAGCACTAGCAAAAGCAGAAATAGAACAAAGAAAAAGAGAAGCAGAAGAAGCACTAGCAAAAGCAAAAGCAGAACTAGCATTAGCAAAAGCAGAACTAGCATTAGCAAAAGCAGAAGTAGAAAAAGAAAGATTAAGAAAAAAACAAGAAAAAGAAAAAGCAGCTAAAGCAGCAGAAGCAGCAAAAGCAAAAGCAGAAGTAGAAAAAGAAAGAATAAGATTAGAAGAAGCAGCAGAAAAAGAATGATTAAGAAAAAAACAAGAAAAAGAAAAAGCAGCAGAAGCAGCAAAAGCAAAAGCAGAAGTAGAAAAAGAAAGATTAAGAAAAAAACAAGAAAAAGAAAAAGCAGCTAAAGCAGCAGAAGCAGCTCTAAAAGACAAAGGTGCAGGTGAAAAAGAAATAAGAGCAACGTCAAAAATCGCAGGAGAAAATTTTGGGAAAGATATCGGTCATATAGTACAAGAGAGGAATCATTATTATTACAAAGATAGTGAAGGTCGTAAGGATGGACAACAGACACATAACAACTGTGGTCTATATGCAATGAAGAGACTCCTCTTTGTCTTAGGTAAACATGGTAAGGTTGATAAAGGTTTGTGGCATAGATATACTGATAGCCAGTTAAGAGGGATGGACTTGCCTGCACATCAAGTAGATCAAGGAAAATTTCTATATGATACTAATCTTAAAACATTGATGGAGGATCTTGGTGTTCCTGCTGAGTACTGTGGAATATATAATACGGATGGCGAAAAAGTAGCAGAGGCACTAAGTCTTAACGAGATCGTAGCCCGGCGTACCAAAGTGCGCAAGCAGGCAGAGCATGATTTGGACGAATTTAATGAAAAAGGAGCAGTGTTACTTGAAACAAAAGAAGGTCTAGAAGAAGCAGTAAAAACCGCAAAAGAAGACGAAGAATGGGCCAAGAAACGCAAGGAAGAACACGAAGCTAAAATAAATGAAATACTACGTACTAGACTACGTACTAGCTCGACCGAAGCTCATGTGGATAATTCGATTCTTAACCAGTGGCAGACTGAGCGTGATATTCTTAAGGATGGTATTAGGCAGTGTATGGATGCGCTTGCTGAAAATAATCATCTTGAAGATAAGCTTAAGACACTTGAGATAATGCGTAAATTTGAGTTGGGGCTTGAAGCTATTGAGGACAAAATTGAGGCTAACAATAAGACTCTCGCTGGTAATGAATGTGCTAACTTAAATCCTGTATATGCACCACCTGATGCAGCAGAAAGAGAAGCAGCCGATGAAATAATTAAAAAAAGGAAAAGTGCCCTCCAGCTGAGACAAGTTTGCTATGTAGATATAGTGGAAAGGGGCAACAGTATAGCTAAAAGTATGAAAGAAGAAGCAGATCGACTAGCAGCAGAACAAGCAGCTAAAGCACAAGCAGACAGAGAAAAAGCAGAAGAAAAAGAAATAGAAATAGTAGATGAAAAAGGCGAAGAAGAACAAGGCAAAGAAAAAGAAAAAGGCGAAGGCGAAGGAACAGGAACGGAAGCAGGAACGGGAACAGAAAAAGGCAAAGAAAAAGAAATAGAAATAGTAGATGAAAAAGGCGAAGAAGAGCAAGGCAAAGAAAAAGAAAAAGGCGAAGGCGAAGGAACAGGAACGGAAGCAGGAACGGGAACAGAAAAAGGCAAAGAAAAAGAAATAGAAATAGTAGATGAAAAAGGCGAAGAAGAACAAGGCGGAGGAAAAGAAGAAGAACAAGGCAGCGGGGGTCAGGCACAAGCGTAGATGGTGGGTCATCATCGAGCAGTTCAAGCTCAAGTGTTAGTGCAGGTGCATCTTCATCTAGCTCATCAACGTCAAGTGAGACATCGTCCTCGTCAAACCCAACATACATTACACCAAGCAACTTTAAAACTCTGAAGTTGTATTATACTAAAGGGCACTGAAGGCAGCTACTCCAGCTCCTCCCCCTGCCGCTATGTAACCAAGGACACCCACCAACAAATCGAACTCGAGCCGAGACCCGACAAAGTTAGTGAAGAGTTTGAATGCTGGGAAAACGCCGATGTCGACAAATTACCAACCGGTTCTTTTTTTTTACAACTACAAGTCACTATCCCCAATGTAGCTCCGGAGCATGCGTCGGTGAATTTATATAAATTGTTGGTGGAGAAGAGGTGGGAGAGTATACATCGGGAGCACTATTCCGGAGGTTATATTACGGCTCTTCGGTCTTTATGCAGTAATTCTCGAAAACGGCATTGGTTTTGTAGTAATTCTCCTTTTTTGCAAAAAAGGTTGGGCGGGCATAGTCTAAGTTTGATGTATGGATCTTTTCCAAACTGTTTGTAAATTGTAAATTAGCTATATTGTGTTACCTGTACGCATTTTACTTCTATATCATTTATTATAGATCCTTCTTATATCAGCTCCTATTTTTTTAAACTTTTTTTCAATCATATCGTATCCTCTGTCTAAATGATATATCCTTGAAACAGCCGTCTCACCTTCAGCGACAAGTCCTGCCAAAATAAGTGCTGCGCCCGCTCTTAAGTCTGACACCATAACAGGTGCCCCTGAAAATTTTTTGACACCTTTTATATTTACAACTTTGCCGTCTATTGTTATGTCGGCTCCAAATCTTTGCAATTCGGATACATGCATAAACCTGTTCTCAAAAATATTTTCTTCTATACGGGCATTTCCATTCAAAAGACACATCAATACCATCCATTGAGCCTGAACGTCAGTTGGAAATCCGGGGTAAACTTCTGTTTTCATATCATGCGGCTTTAAGTTTTTTATCCATTTTGCAGAAATTGTATCTTCTGTTTCTTTGACACACAAACCGCATTTCTTTAATTTATCACTGACTGCTTTTAAATGCTTTGGAACAACTTTTTTTAGAGTAATGTTCCCTTTTGTGATTGCGGCAGCAATCATATACGTAGCAGCTTCAATTCTGTCAGGAATTACTTCATGAGTAAAGCCATACAGTTTATATACACCTTCTATTACAATTTTTTTTGTCCCTGCACCTATAATTTTAGCGCCCATCTTATTTAAAACATTTGCCAAATCTTCTATCTCAGGTTCAGTGGCTGCATTAACAATTGTAGTCTTACCATTTGCCAAAACTGCGCTAAGCAATATGTTTTCAGTAGTACCTACACTTGGAAATTTTAAATTTACAACTGCACCTTTAAGACCGTCTTTTGCAAAAGTTTTTATATACCCACCTTCAACTGAAATTTTAGCACCCATTTTTCTAAACGCATCCAAGTGCATGTCGATAGGTCTTGCACCTATAGTACAGCCTCCCGGTAAAGACACATCAACCTTATTAAGTCTTGCAAGCAATGGTCCCATGATTAAAATGCTCGCACGCATTTTTCTTACTAAATCATACGGAGCGAGCTGCTTATATTTATTTGAATAATCAGTTTTTACAATGTTTCCTTTTTTAATGGTTTTTTTACCTATAAAATTTAAAAATGTTATCGTTGTATCTATATCCGCAAGAGAAGGAACATTTGTTATTGTCACGGGTTCATCGGTAAGCAAAGCAGCAAACAAAATAGGTAAAGCAGAATTTTTTGCTCCTGAAACAATAACTTCACCTTTTAATTTTCTACCACCATTTATTACTATTTTATCCATTTATATTCCATTTCTCTGTTTTCTTGGTTTATTTTTCTTCTCTAGGCTAACTGTTTCTTTTTTGACAACACTTGTTGTTTTTTTCTCTGTTTGTGGGGCATTGTTCTGTCTTTTAGTTGCGGGATTAAAATTTTAATATTTACCAGTGATAATTTTTGATTTTTTAATACGTTTTTGCAATTTTACATTGATAAGTAAAAGATATTTTATGGGTCTTAACGTTAAAAATAGGGCAATGGTCCTTCTCAATTTTTATTAAAACATCTTTTTATATAACGGACGACATACAAAATGGATTCTATCATTGTTCCTGCATCTGCTTTATTTTTACCTGCAATATCAAATGCTGTTCCATGTCCTGGAGATGTTCTTACAAAAGGAAGTCCAGCCGTAACGTTCACTATTTTTGACGCATTAATGCATTTTAAAGCTATCATTACTTGATCATGATACATAGCGCATATTAAATCAAATTGTCCGTTTTTTGTTTTTAACCAGGCGGAATCCGCCGGGAGAGGTTTTGTTACGTTAATGCCTGACGTTTTTAGTATTTTATATGCGGGCAATATAAATTTCTTCTCTTCGTAACCTAAAATTGAATTGTCTCCGGCATGAGGATTTAGACCGCACAAAGCCACTTTTATATTTTTACAGTTTGCTTTTTTTATAAAATTTACGCTTAATTTTACCGTTTCAACGATATCTTTCGTTTTTATATTTTCCGGAATCTTTGAAACAGGAATATGTCTTGTGACCATAACACCGTGCATATTGTCGCATGCCATAAGCATTGCCACTCTTTTACTGTTTGTAAGCGCTGCAAGTAGTTCCGTATGTCCAGGATACTCTATGCCTGCCATTTTTAACGACTCTTTTGAAACAGGAGCAGTAACAAGTGCATGCGTTTTTACTTCCATACAATATTTTACGGCCTCATTTATTGCAGAAACAGCAATTACACCAGCTTTTTTTGACGGAATGCCTAACTTTAAAGAACTGCCAATATTGGAGCACTCTATAAACTCAAACTGTATGCTGGCTTTAGAATTTTTAGGTAGTGCTTGTATTAAGCTTTGCTTATCTCCGAAAATAACAGGACTGCAAACTCTTTTTACAACCAAAGAATTTACAGCCCTGAGGACTATTTCATAACCTATACCCGCAGGATCTCCCAAAGCAATCGCTATACGAGGTTTAGTCACAATATATTTACCAAGTTTTACTTATTTTAATATCTGCTTTTGATTTTAACTCATCAATAGATTCTTTAAGTTTCTTCATTACTCTTGCTCCATATAAATTTTCTATCATAACATCCTTAACATCGACAAAAGTTATGTTTCTTTTTGCTGTTTTTTCTTCGACCTTTAAAAAGTAGTATCCATCATCTGCTCTTATAGGTTCTTTCGTGTAATCACCAACATTTATTGAGAAAGCAATTTTACGTATAGCAGAAGGAAGCTCTTCATCTACAAGTAATCCCATATCTCCATTTCTTGATTTTGAAACAACATCCTCGGAATACTGTGCTGCTACATCATCAAATTTTTCTTGTTTTTTATTTTTAAGTTCTTTTTTTACTGCTGCGATTTTGTCTCGTGCTTCTTTTTCTTTAGCTGTTGATGCTCCCTTAGGGCAACTGATGAAAATTTTTATTAGTCTTACTTGTTCTTTGGATTCCCTTATTATTGATTTTGCTATACCTTCTGCAAGCATTTCTTCTTCTCCAGTAAGTTTTGTCTTTCCACCTTTCATTTTTGTAACTATTTCATCATAAAAAGATTTTGCTTCGATTTCGGACGGTTTTTTAATTTTAGAATACACAGTATATTCAAGTCGTTGTATAAATTTCACAATGATAATTTGATCGGCGATTTTTTTTTCGAGGTCAGACAGTGTCATGTTATTTTTTTTTAATTCTGCGTCAAACTCTGATTCTGATTTACACCTTTTTTTCATTTCATTAATTTTGTCTTTAATTTCTCTTTTTGGAGCTATTATTTTTTGTTTTGTTGCTTCTTGTTTCAAAACAACGCGTCTAATCATTTGATCTAGAATGGAGCCTCTTAATTGATCTAGCCTTAATTGTTCTAGAATAGGGTCTCTAAGTTCACTTTTTGGGCTTGATGACGGTATACTTTTTTTGTTTGATTCAAAAATTTTGTTGAATTCTGAGATGAGAATAGGCTCTCCATTCACTACAGCCAGTACCTTATCAGTCAGTGTCTCATCAGCAGCTGGTGGTTTATCTACAACTTTTGCTGCCGATAAAACATTCCCAGAAAAAAACAACGCCATCACTAATCCGACGAAAAACTTTTTCATAACTTACCCCTTTTTATAGACTTTAAATAAATCCATCTTTTTTACTTTTGACGTTTAGGAATATCGTGTTTTACCTCAACTCCAAATTTTTGTTTTTCCTGAGGTAACCATAGTCTCTTTGGTAACGATTGTTTTCTTCTAAAAAGAGCACGGCCTGCACATTTCTGACATTTTGCAGAGGCCGAGGTTGTTAACAGTTTTTTTATTCTTTTGCAACTATTTGTTCGTTTTTTTATAAGAGCCCAACGACAATTTGGCCTAAGTTAGCATGGTTGTCAGCAATAAATCTCTCATCTTGTTTTGCAACTTCCCTTTTACACAAAGGACCCCTAGGAATAGCTTGGAAAGATATCCAATACCGTAACACTAGAGATTCTACAAATTTACATTCTATTAGTCAAACCCCTCCATATTGTCATGCGGGATCAACTGGCCAATGCAACAGTAGGATTAAAAACTATGATTCTACAACGAATACGGATTCTACCAAAGTTTTGATTTAAGATGCTAGGCGAATATTATTACTAGCCGTTTTCTCGAAAAAAATAAGAATCGGCCATAGCCTATACTATTGTTAAACTTAAAAAACAAACGGCAAGGCAAAAATAAACGACAGTTTAACGCTTATAATCATCTTAACAGAAGAATTGATGGCGGATTAAAATGAAAAGAATACCGAAACCATCAAAAGAAATTAATGTTCGCAGTTCAGTTGCAAAATGTATAACTTTTGCAACTGCAAGCCAAAAGCAATATGTTGAAGTCCGTTATGAAAATGATAACATTTGGGTTAGTCAAAAAAATGATGGCAAAACTTACTGAGTTGAAGTTAACACTATCAATTGTCACCTTAAACAAATATTTTCAGATAAGGAATTAGATGATAATTCAGTATTCAAAATTTTAGAATAACTGCCTCTGATGGTAAAAATTACAACACCAAGTATTACTTGCTTGAAGCTATAGCGGCGGTTGGTTATAAAGTAAACTCAAACCCGCGCGGTTCAGTTTAGAAAATGGACAACAACGATAATGAACCTCCGTGCGTCTTGCTGTGTGGAGGTTCATTGTCTGGTCTCTCTAAAAACACATATTGGACTGTTTTTGTCGTTTAAAAGGTTTGCAGCAAAGATATGGCAAAACAACAAAAAGATGATTTTATATATAAAAACATACCGTTTATTAAAAGTCTGTCGTTAGTTTTAGTCCGTTTGCCTTTGTTTGACAAAAGTCCAATATGCTGTGAGATTATACGGCAACTTCACATAGCCGTGGAAAAGTTGTAGAGCACTCTCCCTGATTGATATACTAGAGCTCTCGACATAGCATAATAGATGGTTACACGTGCAGCATTTCCAATCCCAACGAAAACTTATCTATCTACCTATGACGCAGCTTAAAGTGATTTAATTGTGGTGATGTTGGCCTTTTTTCTAGTTGTTCCTTCTGAATTATAAATCTAGAGGGGGCTGTTAGATTTTCTACACAAATAGCATGACAAAGGAGGAAATAACACGTAGGATGCTCTTAGAGTAGGTGTTTTACGCTTGAAGTATAAAGTCTTTGAGCGTGTGACAGGCGTAAACTAATTCAAAAATCAAAGTAGATTTTTATTTCTAGGTTTGATTTTAATCAAAGGAGAAGTTAATGAACACAAAAACAGTAAAGACAGTAGTAAAGGCATTTGTTTTGTTTGGTTTAGTATTAGGTTCGACGGTTGATGTTATGGCTGTTAATGAGCAGAGAGTTCAGGCGTTGATGGGTCAGCTGAATATAACACACGATCAGGCAGTGCAGATGGCTGAGCGGGAGGAGCAGAGAGTTCAGGCGTTGATGGGTCAGCTGAATATAACACACGATCAGGCAGTGCAGATGGCTGAGCGGGAGGAGCAGAGAGCTCAGGTGTTGATGGGTCAGAATGTGCCACATGAATATGCAGTGAGGATGGCTCAACTGGAGGAGCAGCTGGCTGACTCGTCGATTAGAATGGTCAGGCAAAAAGCTTGCAACCAAATATAGATAAGGGGCATTAGTCAAGATCGAGATGCCCTTCTTGATCGGATTGCTCGTGAAAACAACCACAATAGCTACAACAACACCAACAGCAAAAACAACATCAGCAGTGGCTTCAACGACCATAGCAGAGACAACACCAACAGCAGCAACAATACCAACAGCGGATACAACGTCAACAGCAACAACAACATCAGCAGTGGCGCCAACGAGCACAGCAACAACAATGACCACAGCCACAACAATATCTACAGTACCGTCAACGACCACAGCAGAGACAACACCAATAGTTACAACAACACCAGCAGCGGCTACAACATCAACAGTGGATACAACATCAACAGCAACAACAACGACCACAGTAACAGCAACATCAACTGCTTCAGCAACATCAACTGCAACAAAAACAATGACTGCTACAAAAACACCAACAGCAGTGACAACAAGGACAGTTTCAATAACGAAAGAAGTGGCGGCAACCGCGACAGCTGGAACAACGACCATAGCAGTACTAATAAACACAGCTACGGCAATGACCACAGTAACAACAACACCAGAATTTACAATCAATAAAGTAAACGCAAATAGCCGCTGTGTTGTCATCTCTAGAGGAATCAGAGATCCATTTTGTTTAACACACATAAACTTGGATGTCCGTTTTTACGGGCATGACATTTAACGCACCTAACTTGGATGCCCGTTTTTACGGGCATGACAAGTTAATTAAAAGAGCTTTCATGCGTTTTGACTGGGGGATGAAAGCACGTTTTGAGGAGAAGGTTTATGAAAATAAAAACAGTGTTTGAGTGCATTTGACTTGTTTGGTTTGATGTTAAGTTCATGAAGTAAAAAGACAAAAATAAAGATAAAGGCAGCGATAGTTTTATGGATAGATCTGGGCATGCTCCGGCAATCAAGTAGAAGTGCTAAGTTTTGAAAATATCTTATCATATTTGATATTACCTCTCATAAAACAGCTAAAGTTTCCTCAAAAATTTAAAGCAGCAGTATGCCAATACAGAAATTAGTTGTAGTATGAACATACCTAATGCTGGATAAGGCAAATGGATTCATTAGACCTCCTACATAACCAACACATAAAAGTACAATAGAAGTACTATGAAACAAAAAAGAAAGCAGTTAAGTCAGATGTAATGTATTTAGTATTAATGGGAGCAAAGAAAGCATTTGATAAAAGAGTCAAGGATAGCAAGGAGAGAAGAAAAGAAAAGAAAAGAAAAGAAGAGAAAAGAAAAGATAGGGCAAGTAGGTAAGCAAAGAGAAA
>BNVT01000006.1 GCA_025998295.1 Endomicrobiia bacterium | reverse complement strand
CGGAAAGAACTTTGAGCTGCAACTTAAGTGGATAATGGGTGGTTGCCATCTATTCCAACTTGCTAAAAACTCTATGTCCGTAGCGTTATTTTAATTTCTTTTGTTATTTAGACTATTATTACAACGCAAACATTACCAAATATAGCTTTTCTATGCTTTTTTGGGCGTTACAAAATGATAGTGTATCTTATATGTACTATGCTGTCTGTTCTTTTTTGAGCGTTTCCATAGCCTAATTGTACTACTTTAAGCAGTTTGCCATAGCTTGCTCTGTGAGGCAATAGTCTAACAATCAAGGGTTATTAGGGAATATATACATAACCATAAAATCAGGAATGGGAATATTATAGTCAAAGAATGGCGGCAATATGTTGGTACAAAACACATAGAAGCAGCCCATGACGAAAAAGAAATAAAGACATTTTATAAACGAAGAAACAAAGCTCTCATTGTAAAATCTTTGAAGTAATCGGAGAAGCCAAAACGGTCAAATCAGGAGTGGTCTAAGCTTGAGTAGTCCACGCTCAAACAATGATGCCTCACGCGGCCGCTGCGGTAGTGGCATAGACAAAAGCAGCAGTGGTGATATGGGTGTGGCTGGGATGAGCAGTGATATGGTGAAGAGATGATGCTTGAAGAGCTTGAAGGTTTTTCTCTGCCGCTCCACCATCGGAGTATGTCGTTCATAGCAAAGCAGTGGTAGGAGCAGAAGCAGATTTGAGCGGTTCAAGTACAAACTCAAGTAAGTCAAGTCCAAGCAGTCTGATTCAAGCAGAGTTCAAGTTTAAGTCCAAGCTCGAGCAGCAGCGCAGGTACAGGTAGTGGTGCGGATTCATGTGTGACAGGTATTGTTTCAGTTTTGGTGTTGAAAACATAAAAAATCTTTTTGCCCTCTATATTCAGCTGTTTAAAATAATTTCGGCAACTCTTTTGTTTACTCCAGAAATTCCCAGCATTTTTCTAAAAGCAAGAAGTTCTTTAACTTTTGGCATATAATTTTCAGATCTTATCTGTTCTAATACTGAAATAGCAATTTTTTGCGGGTTTGCATCAAACTGTATAAATTCAGGAACTATACTCTTACCGGCTAAAATGTTTACCATGGCTATATACTTTATCCTTATAATTGCCCTTATAAAAAAATAGTTAAAATACGATAATTTATACATCACAACCATAGGAATTCCCATTAAAGCGTTTTCAATACTTACTGTTCCAGATGGGCAAATTGCAAAATCTATAGTTTTTCTTTTATTAAAATCTCCAGAAATATCTAAATCTATATATTCCGGCAAAGCGCAACTAATTTTTTTATCAGCGTTGAACATTACAAATTTTGCATTTATTTTTTCTTTAAGTATTTTTGCAGTTTCAATAATTATCGGCAAATGATGTTTAATGGCACTTTTTCTACTACCTGGAAATAAACCTATAACAGGTGTGTTTGACAATATACCAAAACTTTGCTTTTCAGGTACCATGTCTATTAAAGGGTTTCCTACAAAAACGGCATCAACACCGTTATCTTTATACAACTTTTCTTCAAACGGCAAAATTACAAGCATTTTCTTTACAGTTTCGGCCAGTTTCTTTATTCTTCCGCTGCGAGATGCCCAAACCTGAGGACTTATATAGTAAAAAACAGGAATGTTCATTTTTCTTGCAAGATAGGCAATGTGTATGTGAAAACCATAATAATCTACAAGTATAATTTTATCAGGATGATTTTTACTAAAATATTCTTCTAGTTTTTTTAAAACTTTTCCTAGATAAAGCACTTGCTTTAGAGTTAAAATCCCAAAAGCGTTAATATTTACTATATCTCCAAGAAATTCATCAGTGGTAAATTTTAAATTATTGCCGCCTATTGCAGAAATATGGCATGAAGGATTAATTTTTTCTATTTCTTTTATGAGATTTGCGGCATGTATTTCTCCTGACAAATCGCCGGCAGAAATGAAGATTCTATCATTTGCCATTAAAACACCATATTTTTTAGAATGTTGATAGCCAACTCAACAGCGTCCCTGCCCTGTTCGCCTGAAACCAAAGGTTTTTTACCTTGCATTACATTTGTTAAAAAATTGTCTAATTCATAAAAAAGGGGTTCATTTGATGGAAGTTTAGGTTTTTTAATATCTATATCAAGAAGAGAAATCATTTTTTCTTTTCCTTTTTTCTTTGTATAAACTTTAAGATTTTTTCCTGCATAATCTATAGATACATAACTGTCCGACTGGAAAATTCTTATTTTTCTATATTTTCCAAGCGTCACTCGACTTGCAGACACATCAGCCACACAACCATTTGCATATTTTAATCTAACCTTAGCAATATCTTCGGTATTAGAAAATATTTTTGCCCCGTGAGCCTCAACCGAAACAACTTTATCCTTTACAAGATAAAATAAAATATCTAGATCGTGTATCATTAAATCAAGCACCACACCTATATGACTTGTTCTCGAGTCATAAGGCCCAAGTCTGTTAACTTCAACAAACTTTGGACTGTTTATAAATGGCGCCGCTGCAATAACTGCAGGATTAAATCTTTCTACATGGCCAACCTGTAAAACTAAATTTCTATCTTTTGCTATTTCTATCAGCTCCTCAGCTTCTCGAACATTTAAAGTAAAAGGTTTCTCAACAAGACAGTGTATGCCGTTTTGCAAAAGATGTTTTGCAACCTTATAATGGTACGTAGTAGGGACAGAAATTACTGCAGCACCAACTTTTTCTATAAGCTCATTATAATCTGTTAAATAATTTGTCTTATTTGCTTTTGCAATCCTTATGGCTCTTTTTTCATCTGTATCAACGACATATTCAAGTTTAGAATTAGAGTGCTGTCCTAAAATTCTTGCATGATGCTGTCCTAAAGATCCTACCCCGATCACGGCTGTTCTTATATTCATTTTTGTAACTCTTTATAACTTTGATTATCTTGTAAATATCGGCTTTTGAAAGTGATTGATGAACAGGAAGAGATACTACCTCTTGTGCGACTTTCTCTGCTTCTTTACATAACCCGACTTCGTATCCAAGTTGTTTATAGAACGGCTGATTGTATATTACGGAATTGTAATATATCCCGCTTTCTATGCCCTTACCTGCAAGATACTTAATAAATTCTTCTCTTTGAGAAGGTGAAACTCTTATCGTATATTGGTGAAAAACATGTCTAGAGTTTTTTGGAACACAGGGAGTTTGCAAGAAATCCAAATCTTTAAAAGCTTCATTATACTCCTGTGCATTTGCAATTCTTTTTGCTATCCAATTTTCAAGCTGTTCAAGCTGCGCTATGCCTATTGCTGCAGCAAGATTTGTAAGTCTGTAGTTGTATCCCAAAACAGTATGAGTAAAATGACCGTCCCTGCCATGGTTTATAACCTGTCTTGCATATTTATCGGATTTCGCATCATTTGTCAGTATAATTCCGCCTTCGCCTGTCATCATATTTTTTGTTGCATAAAACGAGAATGCTGACGCATCGCCGAAAGAACCTACTTTTTTATTTTTAAATTCTGCCCCGTGAGCTTGGCATGAATCTTCTATAAGTTTAAATTTATATTTTTGCTTGAGTTCGAGGATTGTATCCATATCGCACGCAAGTCCGTATAAATGAACTATCAAAACAACCTTCGCATTCTTTTCTTTTTTCAATATTTTTTCAAGTTCGACAGGATTTATATTAAATGTTTTTGGATCAATATCGGCAAAAATTGGCTTTGCATTGCAAAAAAGAACAGAATTTGCGGTTGCTATAAACGAGAAAGGCGTTGTAACAACTTTGTCTCCGGACTTAACCCCACACATTAAAAGGGCCGTATGAAGAGACGTTGTTCCGTTTACGCTTGCAATACCAAACTTTGCACCAGAATATTTTGCAAAAGACTGTTCAAACTGCGTAACATATTTGCCGCTTGCAAGAATTCTTGAATCTAGAACCTCTTTTATTAATTGTCGTTCTTTCTTTCCAATAACTGGATGTGCTACGTTTATCATTTTTTTCTTCTTTAAATTTGATTTCAACAGGCGTTTTAATATTACATAACTTGCCGTCATCGAAAAATGGAACCTGATGCCTACTTTTTGCCATGCCTTCTAATTCCTTATGTTTTCTTTATATACCAAGTATAGTTACCCCTGCTCTTTTTGCTTTCTCTATAATTTCATCTTTATCTAACATTAAGGTTACACCGGTTTCTATCACTATCGCTCGTACTTTATTTTCTTTTAAAGTATCAATAGTATTAGCACCTATCACAGGCACATCGAACCTAAAATCTTGATTTGGTTTTGCAACTTTAACAACTATCGAATTTTCTCCTCCGAGTTTATATGCACGTTTAATACATTCGTCAGTACCCTCGATAGATTCAACGGCAAGAATAGATTTATCTTTTACTACAACAGTCTGTCCAATATCAAAACCTGCTACGGCCTTTGCTATTTTATATCCAAACTCCATATCTTTACTTTCATCCGAAGAAAGTTTCTTCCCAGATATTAAACCTTTTGGAGCAAGTAAAGATGTTAAATAAGCATGAGACGGTATTAAATGCATTCCATCATTTTCAAACTCGTTTGCAATAGCTTTTAAAATGGTATCTGCCTTTTTATTGACTAAACTACCCATTACTTTAATAGCGCGCCAATCCATACCAATAGCAGAATAAATTATACCGTGTTTTACCTGTCCTGCCATTATAACGGTTTTTACATTTTCATTTTTTAAAACATCTATAATTTTCTGAAACTTACCGACAGAAAGCCAATAAATCTTATCGCAAATTCTTTCTAATTCGGGATTCGCTTCTTCTTTTAACGCAATACAAACAACCCTATTGCCACCTTTTTTTATTTCTTGGGCAACTAAAAATGGAAATCTATTATTACCCGATATCAAACCTATACTTTCCATTTAACACTCTTTGCTTTGTCTTTTTTGATGATTTTTCGCTTTTTGCTTTGTCTACTTAGAGTTTAATCAGGTCTTGCTATCCCTCTTTTTGAATTTTTTATGAATTCAATTATTTCCTGTACATAAACAGACTTGCTCTGTTCTATTTTTGCCAAAGCATCTTGAATTAAAAGTTTAGACATAAAGAGCGTACGGTAGGCTTCTTTTACTGCAAAAATATCCTCTGACGGCATTTTTCTTCTTTTCATACCTACTAAATTTAGACCGACAAGTCTTGCTCTATATCCGGCACATAGAGCATACGGAATTATATCCATAGTAACAGCAGCTCCAACACCTGTCATTGTCCCATTCCCGATATTTGTAAATTGATGAATGCCAACAAGTCCGCTAATAAAAGCACTATCCCCTATTTTAACATGTCCCGCAGCGGCAGAACAATTAGCCATAACAACATTATCTCCAACCTGACAGTCGTGAGCAACGTGTGATGATATCATAAAATAACAATTTTTACCGATTATTGTCTTTTTTGTACCTCTGTTAAAAGTCACAAACTCTCTAACCACAGTGCCGTCACCAACATAAACTTTTGAAGGCTCGTTATTATAACTTAAATCCTGAGGAGGCGTACCTATCGAAGCTGAATTATAAATTCTACAGTTCTTGCCAATTTCAGCATACTCTATGTAAGCATTTGAACCTATCATTGTCCCTTTGCCAATTACCACGTTTTTGCCTATCACAGTATAAGCGCCAATCTCTACATCATTTCCAATAATAGCAGTCCTATCAATTATGGCAGTTTGATGTATCATATAAATCTCCCCTGTATTATTTTTTACTTTGGTCTTGCAATTCCTCTTTGAGAATTCCTTACAAAAGTTGTTATATCTTTAATATAAGGGGATGTTAAATCTCCTAGTTTTATAATCGCATCTTCTAAAGTCAATTTCGACATAAATAAAGTTCTATAAGCCATCTTTATATCTTCAATTCCTGAAAGTTTTATTTTTTTTCTCTTAAGACCAATAAGGTTTAACCCCACAAGAGTTGCCCTGTCGCCGTGAGCTGTTACATAAGGCATAATATCCATACTCACCATTGCGCCCGCAGCAACCATTGCAGAATTCCCAATTTTACAAAATTGATGTACGCCTATACTTGCGCTTAAAATTGCACTATTGCCTATTTCAACATGCCCTGCAAGTCCCGTTGAGTAGCCGATTATAGCACCATCGCCTATCGCGCAGTCATGCGCTATATGAGCGCACGACATAATCAAACAATTTTTACCAACAATGGTTTGGCCTGCAGCCGCAGTACCTCTATTTAAGGTAACACCTTCTCTGATTGTAGTACCGTCTCCGACAATAACCTTTGTTTTTTCAGCATGATATTTCAAATCTTGAGGGCATTTGCCTATTGACGCAAAATTAAAAATCTCACAATTGCTGCCAATTTCGGAGTACTCAATTACCGACTGCCCATGTATTTTAGTTCCGCTTTTTACAACCGTTTCAGGTCCTATGATAACATACGGTCCTATTTCGACATTTTCTTCAATAACTGCGCTTTTATCAATTACAGCTGTTTGATGTACCATATAACAGCATCCCTCGCTATAATATTGTGCTTTCATTTATAGTTTTCTTAAATTGTGAATATTCTATTGCCTACCAACAAGAATAAACGCAAATTCAGCTTCTGCCATTAAATTTCCGTTAATATAAGCTTTGCCTTCCATTTTACCGCGCATTCCTCCGTCTTTTACTATTTCCACATGCAATTCAAGCATATCACCCGGCTTTACAGGTCTGCGAAACTTTGCTTTATCTATGGACATAAAATAAGCGAGATATCCTTGCATTTTAGGTCTTGAAAGAAACATAACACAAGAAGTCTGAGCCATTGCTTCAATAATCAAAACTCCGGGCATTATAGGTGCCCCCGGAAAATGCCCCTGGAAAAAATCTTCATTACCACTAACACACTTATATCCTACAGCTTTTTTTGGAATTTCCGTATCTATTTTTACTTTATCTATCATCAAAAATGGATGCCTATGAGGTATATATTTTAAAATTTCTTCATGATTTAAGATTCTTCCTGTCCCTGTTTGTTGCGTATTATTATCCGAATACTCTTGCACATCTTTATCTTTTTCGATAACAGCTTTCTTCAAAAATTCCTTTAAAAAACTTATATTATTTTGATGCCCTGGTTTATCGGCAACAATCCTAGCCTTTATGGGTTTGCTGGCCAAATATAGATCGCCTATCAAATCTAAAATTTTATGTCTCACGAATTCATCGCTGTAACGCAAAGGTTCTTTATTACGTATACCATCCAAACCTATAACTATTGCATTATCCATAGATCCGCCTAAAGCGAGTCCATTCTTTTGGAGAGATTCTATTTCATAGTCGAAACAAAATGTTTTGGCGGAAGCAATACAACTTAAATAATCATCTTTATTTAAATTTTTTATAGTCATTTGCTGAAACTTTAAAAAGGGATGATCAAAACCTATAGTACACTCTATTTCAAGATGATCCGACGGATAAGCTGATATTTTTGTTTTTTCTGATTCAAAGTGAACAGGTTCTTTGATAGTATAATATTCTTTAGGAGCATTGAATTCCTTCATCCCCCCTCTCAAAATAGTTTCTGCAAATATTTTTGAACCACCATCTAAAATAGGTGGCTCATTATTATTTACTTCTATAATTAAATTATCAATCCCAAGAGCAAAACACGCAGACATTATATGCTCGATAGTATGAACACGTACGCCATTCTTTTCTATAACACTTCCTCTTATGGCCAAATCTACAACGGCATTAGACCAAATAGCTTCAATTTCATGTTTCTCTTGCAAATCTGTTCTTATAAATCTAATGCCATAACCTGCATGAGGAGCTGGTTTAAAAGTTACTATGTTCTTATTACCAGTATGAAGACCCACACCATCAACTGAAATCTCTTTTGAAATAGTCGTTTGATTTGCCATGTTAACTGTGCTTATCCTCCAAAGCTTTTTTTAATTTTTTTAGATCTTGATACATATCAGGTAATTTTCTCATTAAAGTTCTTATCTTTATACTTTGTTTAATATTAGCCATAGGGTTGCCACCTACTTGCTCATTATCTTGAATATTTCCTGAAATACCTGATTGGCTTGCAATAGTAACATTATTTCCTATTTTTAAATGCCCCACGAGTCCTGTCTGTCCACCGACGATAACATTATTTCCCAAATGTGTTGACCCGGATATTCCTGTCTGCGCAACAATCATACAGTTTTCGCCAATGGTAACATTGTGGGCTATCTGAACAAGGTTATCTATTTTTGTGCCGCTTCCTATTTTTGTAGCACCGGTAGTGGCTCTGTCGATTGTAGTATTTGCACCAATTTCAACATCATCGCCTATCTCAACATGTCCCATATGCGGAACTTTTTGTGCTTTGCCTTCAATAGAAACAAAACCAAAACCATCGCCGCCTATAACAGCACCGGGTTGAATAATAATCCTATTGCCAATTACTGTATTTTCCCTTATAACAACATTGGGATATACAAGACAGTCTTTGCCAATTTTTACACCTTTACCTATGTAAACATTAGGAAATATTTTTGCATCGTCCCCGATTTCAACTCCTGATTCAATTACAACATTATGCCCAATATAGGCGCTCTTACCTACTTTCGCATCACCTGCTATAAAAACCGACTTATGTACATTTTTTTCTATTGGACATAATTGTTCTTTCTCGATAATAGAAAGTACTTTAGTATAAGCGTATTGAGGATTTGAAACTTTTATAATATTTTTATTTTGAAACTTTGAAATGTCAGTATCGTCCGCAACAAAAATTATACCAGCCTCAGTCTTTAGCGCTTCGGTAAAATATTTCAAATTTCCCAGAAAAGAAATTTCATTTTTTTTTGCTTCAGAAATATCGTTAGCACCAGTTAAAATAACATTTCTATCCCCGATAAGCTCACCTTCAACAATCACTGCAAGTTCTGATGCCGTAAGTTCCATTTATACGTCCTTTGCCATTTTATAACCCTATTTGCAGTATATTTGAAGAGTTTTTGGATGCGAGTCGAATACTTTCTCCATACCAACATGAAGAATTCTTCCAAAAATACTCCTGCAAACCTCCAACAGCACCTACCTATTTTAACTGTTTTACTTGTTAGAAATTCTAAGTGACCAATGTCCTTTGTTAGAATCGAGATGATTGAACCCCCAAGCAGTATCAAATCTGAAATGGCCCCACGGAGTTATAAATCTTATTCCAAAACCCAATGAGGAATGCAAATTATTGTTTTCTGATCCTATCTTAAAACTAATGTCTTTCCAATCATTCCAAATACCTCCAATGTCAGAGAACACAATACCTTGAATAATAGTTTTGTCATCTTGCAGAGGAAATATAGGAAATTTATATTCAATATTCATTAGTCCTTTAATTCTACCGCCAAGCTTATGACCTATTTCACCTTTTTCATCATAACCTCTCACGAAGCCTTCCGAATAACAAAACCTCCTATTTATAGGAACTTGTCTCTGGTCTCCATAAGACATAACCATACGTCCTTCCATACCAATGCTTAATACAAATTTCCAAAATGTAGGAAAATACCAAGTTGTCTTTCCACCCAATTCTAAAAAATTTACATCCCCGACTAAAAGACTACTAGCTAACTGCGCGTCCAAGCGACTATAGTTGCCTGTTGAAGGATCAAGATAATAATCCCTTGAGTCGTATACATAGTCTCCAAGAATACTGGATATTTTTGTTGTATCTTTTGGTTTTAGCGTATCATAATAAGCATTTGTCACATCTCTTGCTTTTTCTTTTACATCAAAAGATCTAACATGCTCAAATTTATACCCACCTGAAAAACACATGTTTTCGTCTATTCTATGTCCTACTACAAATTTGAAGCCAAATGTTTTTTCTTTATAAGCGTCAGCTATGTCATCAAGATCTTCTTTACCTATAATATAAAAACATCCCGCAGATAAACTCGCGTTTTTGTTTAAAACCCACGGCTCTTCCCAATCTAGCCCACAAGTAAATTTATTTTTTTGTTCCATGTCAGTTACAGTATATGCACTAACTGTTTGCCCCCGCCCAAATAAGTTCTTATGTTCAACCCGTGCTTCTCCAAGAAAACTCCAGCATCTTTTTGTTATGCTTGCGCCAATGTTAGCGGAAATATTCGCGGGACTTGATTCTGCGATATCTAAAATTAAATCCACCATATTAGACTTTCCCCCCGCAACAACAGGGACCTGATGATGTTCGACAACTTTAACAAAACCTAAATTGTTAAGTTTTTGTATGCTTCTGGTAAGTTTATTGGCCTCCAATAAATCACCTTGTTTTAAAAGAAGTTCTCTCTCTACAAAGCTTCTTTCTGTACCCTCAAGCCCGTCTATATTAATACTACCAACATAAACAGGATGATTTTTCTGTATCGAAAAATTAATATCGACAGTACCATTATTTGTTACATCTTGATTAAAGCTATGATCTATACGGGCATAAAGATATCCTCTATTGGCATAGAAATCACGAATATTAACCTCAGTCTTATAAATTTCATTATCGCTGAAAAACTGATTTTCTTTAAGTTTAATCAGCTTTTTAATTTCCTCGTCATCAACACCAAGATCATCATTATAAGTTATTTTACCTATTTTATACTTACTGCCTTCACTGATGTTCAAAGTTAAAAATACTTTTGTTTTTTCTTTGTTATATATAGTAGGTGAAGAAACAAGCTTATAATACATAAATCCATTCTCTTTATAAAATTCTTCTATTTTGGATTTATCTTCTTCAAGAAATTCCTCTAAATATACTTTTCCCTCTTTTATTTTTCTCATAAGGCCAAGAATTTTCTTTTTTTCAAAAGAATTAACGCCCTTAATATCAACTCCCCCTATAAGAGCTTGATGGTTTTCTGTTATAAGGAACGTTACTATCACTCTATTCGTATCCAAGTTATCTATAGGATAGCCTTGAATGTGGCAGTTACTATAACCATTATCTTTGTAGTGCTTGAGTATCTTTTCCTTTGTTTTGTCAAAATTTGAATTATCGTAATGTTCTCCTTTTTTTAATAAACTTATGTCTCTAAGCTTTCCTGTAGTAAATTTTTCAGAATTACCTTTAAAAATAACAGTGTCTATTTTGTAGCGTTTTTCAACAACTGTAAAAGTAAGCACTCTTTTACCTTCATCATAAGAAAATTTAACATCATCGATACAATCAAGTGACCTTATAGCACCGATATCTTTTTTTACCGCATCCATTGAATAAGGTTTGCCTTTCTTGAGTTTAGTAATACGCAAAATTTTTTCTGTTTTTACGTTACGATTCCCTTTGACCTCAACCTTTGTTATCACACCACTCTCTGCGGCACATATGTACGAAGTAAAGAACATCATAAAAAACACTAAAGCCCAACGAATTTTCATTAAAAACTCCTAGTTGTAATATGATTGGCATAAACCTTGCACCCGTGTTTTATTAAAAACCGCATAAAAACTCAAAACAACGCAGAACCTCATCAGGCAAAACGTATGAAAAAAGTTTCTTAAGACAACATCTTCTTTGGGCTGCTTTTTTTAGAAGATGAATTAGTCGGCAGAACTAAAAGCAATATGTGAATTTGCAAATAAGCTGCAGATCATGGCTGCTAATACAAAAACAACTCCTTTACTTTTGAATTCTTCTGTTATTTTTTTCCCATATGATACGTATACCTTCTAATGTCAGGTTAGGCAAAATAACTTTTATTTCTTTTATCTCACTAAGTATCAAGCCTGCCAGACCTCCTGTGGCAATTATATGGTTTACTTTTATTTCTTTTTTTATTCTTGAGATAAGTTCTTTCACAAGTCCTACATAGCCAAAGTAGAGACCCGACTGAATACATTCTACAGTCGTCGTGCCTATCGACCTGAAAGGCTTTTTCATCTCTACTTGCGGAAGTTGCGCCGTTTTTAAACTTAAAGCTTGCGCTGAAATCGCTGGTCCCGGAGCTATCATCCCGCCAATATATCTTCCTTTTAAATCTATACAATCAAATGTTGTCGCTGTGCCAAAATCAATAACAACACAGCCCCCGCCGTAAATAGAGTATGCAGCAACAACATCTGCAATTCTGTCAGCCCCTGCCTCTTTTGGATTTCCAGTCGCAAAAATTAAACCTCCTGAATTTTTATAACCTACAAAAAATGCTTTTTTATTAAAACATTTTTTTATTAACTTTTCAAAAGCAGAATTTAAAGATGGGACAACACTTGCAACAGCAACATTAGTTATTTTTTTTGCGTCATATCCCAAGCAAAAAAACATATTCATAAGCATTGCTGCATATTCGTCTGAAGTTTGTCCATTTATTGTCGACATTCTCCAAACCTTTAAAGGATCAGATAAAACTTTTCTATTTTCCTCATCAAACACACCAACAGTTATATTTGTGTTCCCTATGTCGAGCGCCAAAAACATGGTACCCTGTACCCTTTATTAAAATTTAAAGCCACTTTAATTTCAACTATGCTTTAAAATATTATTTCCTAAGCTGTCTATTGCGACAATTAACGGCATATCTTTAACTTCAAGTTTGTAAATCGCTTCAGGTCCCAAATCTTCAAAAGCAATCAATTCTGCTTTCTGAACTGTCTTGGAAATAAGAGCTGCAACACCGCCTGTAGCTACAAGATATGCAGAGTTATTTAGTTTTATCAAATCAACCACTTCATCAGATCTGTTGCCTTTGCCTATTAAGATTTTTACCCCACCTTTTAAAATTCTTGCTGTAAAAATATCCATTCTTGAAGATGTTGTCGGGCCGCATGCTCCGATTACTGCCCCAGGCCTTACAGGTGTAGGTCCACAATAGTAAATTGCGGCGTTTTTTAGATCAAAAGGCAATTCTTTACCACAGTCTAGCATATCTATGATTCTTTTATGAGCGGCATCCCTTGCTGTATAAATAGTTCCGCTAAACAAAATTTTTTGCCCTGCTTTTAGAGCTTTGATATTTAAAACCAAGTCTTGTAAATTTATCTTCATATTATAACCATTTTCCTTCTGCAAGAATGACACTGAATACTTACAGCAACAGGGAGAGAAGCTATATGCGTAGGCTTTGTTTCAATAAAAACAGCTAAAGCCGTAGTCTTGCCGCCCATGCCCATGGGACCAATATTTAATTTGTTTATATTAGTCAACAATTCCTGTTCTTTGCCTGCGTAAAAATCATTTTTATTTTTACTTACTGTTTCACGAAGTAATGCTTTTTTTGCCAAAAGGCCTACAGACGCAAAGTCACCACCTATACCAACCCCTACAACTAAAGGAGGGCATGCATCTACGCATTTATCATTTATAACACCTAAAACAAACTCTTCTACACCTTTCCATCCGTCTGACGGAACAAGCATTTTTAACGCACTTGCATTTTCACTTCCACCACCTTTAGGCAAGAAAGTAATTTCTATTTTATCCCCAGGAACTATATCAACATAAATATTTGCTGGAGTGTTGCTTTGAGTATTTTTTCTCTCAAGTGGGTCAAAAACAATAGATTTACGCAAATAATTACTTACATATCCTAAAGAAACGCCTTCGTTTATAGCATCATAAATATTTCCATCTTCAATGTACACATCTTGCCCTAACTTAACAAAAAAATTTGCAGTTCCCGTGTCCTGACATAAAGGAAACTGTTCGCCCTTTGCGATATCTGCATTTTCAATAATTTCTTCTAAAATATCTTTTGCAATACCGGTCTCCAAAACAACGCTCTGTCTTAAAGATTTCAAAATATCTTCAGGAAGTTCAAAGTTTGTTTTAGCACATAGATTTTCTATTATATTGATTATTGTTTCAGATTTTATCTTTCGCACTTTTTATATAACCTTTTTCCATCATTGTTTTTGTTATAGCTCTGCTTCTTTTTATTATTGTTTTTGCATCGTCATAGATTTTATCATAACTTAATTTTTTAGCTGCGACTTTTTCCTTTAGAGCTTTTATGCCTATAGCTGCGGCAACTTTAGGGAAAATTTCCCAATCATTCATAGTAGGAAGAATTTTATCAGGTCTTATATTGCTGTCAGCTATGCAAGATGCAAGCTCTGTAGCAGCTGTTACACACATAGTATCGGTTATGGTAGAAGCTCTTACATCAAGAGCTCCGCGAAAAACTCCCGGGAAACCCAAAGAGTTATTAACCTGATTTGCAAAATCACTTCTTCCTGTAGCAACTACTGCAGCACCGGCCTCTTTTGCTTCCCAAGGCCAAATTTCAGGTGTTGGATTTGCACATGCAAAAACTATTGGATTTTTGCACATTGCCTGTATCCATTCTTTCTTTATCACTCCAGGTCCCGGCGCAGACAATGCGATAACAGCATCAGCGTTTTCCATAGCTTCTTTAATTCCACCTCGAACATCATTCGCATTTGTATCAACAGCAAGCAACCATTGTTCGGGACTATTTTTTAAATCAAACCGTTCTTTATGTAAAGTTCCATTTATATCAGACATAATTATATTTGCAGGATTTGCACCATAAAGAATCAAAAGTCTTGCTATACAGATGTTTGCAGCTCCTGCCCCTACCATAGCAATTTTAACTTTACCTATTTTTTTACCTACAACTTTCAAAGCATTTATAAACCCTGCGAGTGTTACAAGTGCTGTTCCTTGTTGATCGTCATGCCATACAGGTATGCGGCATTCTTTTCTTAAAGTGTTTAAGATAGGGAAACATTTTGGCTGCGAAATATCTTCTAAATTTACACCTCCAAAAGACGGTTGCAATATTTTTACGGTTTGTATTATCTCCTTTTCGTCTTTTGTTTCAAGACATATAGGATATGCGTCAACGCCTCCAAGATATTTGTATAAAAGAGCTTTTCCCTCCATAACCGGCATTCCTGCCTCAGGCCCTATATCTCCAAGACCCAAAACCCTTGTACCATCACTTACTACGGCAACACTGTTCCATTTGTTTGTATATTCATACACAAGTTCAGGATTTTTATAAATATCAGTGCATACCGCTGCAACTCCCGGGCTATACCATATTGAAAAATCATCTAAACTTTTAACTCTGCACTTTGGAACAATCTCAATTTTACCACGGTAGAAAGGATGTAGTTTTTTCGCAATCCTAGATGGTTCTTGAGATGCCTTTAGAAGTTTTTTTTCATTAACTTTTTCTCTTTTTTGTTCTGTCATATTATTTTCCCATTCAAACATTTTAATATTTTTTCAAAAAACCGTTAAAATAAAAAGCCTCTAATACGATACGCAGAGCCTTTTGCCTTGTTAAAACATTTAGGTTAAATGATTTCGACATCACCTCCTACATCAAACCAAACGAGCTTTTGGCAAATTGAAAATTTTGTAACCACTCTAAAGGTAACAACTGACCTTAGCAAGTTCTAGAAAGTATACTCTATCCACTCTTTACAGCAGTATCAATGAAGAAGCGTATTTTAGCAAATTGCTCTTACGCCTCATAGTATTTCTAAATTGCCCGGGCACCTTGTTGTTATGGTTTTCTCTATTATCGTGTTCTATTATGGGTCTATCTAAGAACTTTAGTACATCACTGCTATCCTGAACTTGTTCCGATATTTAATATTATTTCCTACGACGAAATGACTAAAAACAATATCAACATAGTAAACACAAAAATCCACAAAAATCATAAAAATCATGAGTTTTTAATGCTTTCCTTACGCTCTTGCTTTGTGTTTTGTATCTGTACCTAGTGTCATTATACATTTTTTTTAGTTCAACAGTCCAATTTGTCTTTTCTTTTTTGCTGGTCTTTATATCTTCGTCATCTTTGTGAAATTCTTTGCTCTTTTTTTCGTTTGCTTTCATGATTATTATATGTTACTGTTCAAGTATTGGAAAGACACCAATGATAAATATGGCCTGCCTAAAAACTCTTTGCAAAGCCCTTGTCAATTCTTGAACTTATTCTGGGTAGCTAGCGTTGTTTTTATGGCAAAATGCCTAAAACTTGGAATAATAATGAAAATACTAGATACTGTAAATAATCCTCAGGATTTAAAAAAGATAAAAAAAGAAAATCTTCCTATTCTTGCAGAAGAAATAAGGGAAGAAATAATAAATACAATTTCAAAGAACGGAGGGCACTTAGCTTCGAGTCTGGGGGTTGTTGATTTAACAATTGCAATGCACTATGTTTTTAATTGTCCTAACGATAAAATAATTTGGGACGTGGGGCATCAATCCTACGCTCATAAAATTCTTACCGAAAGAAAAACTAAATTTAAAACTATAAGAACACATAACGGCTTAAGCGGATTTCCGAAGAGATATGAGTCTGAATACGACGCGTTCGGCGCTGGACATTCTTCGACTTCAATATCTGCAGCTTTAGGATTTGCAATCGCAAGAGATTTAAAAAAAGAAGATCATAAAATAGTTGCCGTTATAGGAGATGGCTCAATGACTGGCGGGCTTGCTTTTGAAGGTTTGCAGAATGCGGGGCATTTAAAAAAAGATATGCTTGTTATATTAAACGATAATGAGATGTTTATTTCGCAGAAAGTTGGAGCAGTCGCGGGATATTTTGCAAAACTTTTAACTGCTGGTATGGCAAGGAAAGTTGAAGAAAAAATCGTAAAAACGATAAGTAGATTTCATGGTTTTGGATCGCCAATTAGAAAATTCATAAAAAGAGTAAAGGTCATGCTTTTCCCCGGCATGCTTTTTGAAGAAATGGGTTTTACATACATTGGACCTATTCAGGGTCATGATATAAAGAATTTAACAATTGTTTTAGAAAATATTATAGATATGAAAGGACCTGTTTTGCTTCATGCTATTACAAAAAAAGGTAAAGGATATGCTCCGGCCGAAGAAGATCCTGTAAAATTTCATGGTGTTGGAAAATTTGATGTAGAAACTGGAAGTACAGTAAAAAATGAAACTATTACGTACACAAAAGTTTTTTCTGATACGCTTATAAAATTAGCAAATGCGGATAAAAAAATAGTGGCAATAACTGCGGCTATGTCAGAGGGCACAGGCCTTGGTAAATTTGCCGAAAATTTTCCTGACAGATATTTTGATGTTGGCATTGCTGAAGAGCATGCTGTGACTTTTGCAGCAGCAATGGCCGCTGCTGGCATGAAGCCTGTATGTGCGATATATTCAACTTTTATGCAAAGAGCGATTGACAATGTTATACATGACGTTGCTTTGCAGAATCTTCCTGTTGTTTTTGCCTTAGACAGGGCTGGTTTTGTTGGAGAAGATGGCGAGACACATCATGGTGTTTTCGATTTATCGTATTTAAACTATATTCCAAATCTAGTTATTATGTCTCCATCTAATGAAAATGAATTGCAGCGCATGCTCAAAACTGCATTAAACGCAAATAAACCGTGCGTTATAAGATATCCAAAGGGTGATGTTGGTATTAAAGTAAATATATCTACGCATACATTGCAAATTGGCAAAGCTACTATTTTAAGAGAAGGCAATGATATTTGTTTCTTGGCTATAGGTAATCATGTCGATACATGTTTAAAATCTGCAGAATTACTTGCAATAAAAAACATAGATGCTTCCGTTGTAAATATGAGATTTATAAAACCTCTTGACAGCGACACCATAAATGAAATGCTTTCAAAAACCAAAAAATTTATTACAGTAGAAGAAAACTCTTTAATAGGCGGCTTTGGTGAAAGAGTAAGATCTTTTTTATATGGTAGCGGCGCTATTGTTGAGAGCATAGGTCTCCCGGATAAATTTATAGAGCATGGAAGTCTAAAAGTTTTAAGAAAAAAGTATGGTTTAACAGCTGAAGACATAGTCAAAAAAGCTTTAAAATTGCTTGACCATACACAACGCAAAGAGGAGAATAATTTTGGAATTAATATTTGAGAGAGTTTTTCATTTCTTGTTTTCTGTTACAAATTCTTATGGTTGGGCAATTCTGCTCATATCTGTGCTGATTTCTGCCATATTAATGCCTTTCTATCATATCACGAATATTTTAGAGGGTAGGGAGAAAACAATTCATTTAAAGTTGCAACCATACATTTCAAGAATAAATAAAATTAATGATACGCACATTAAGCATAAGCACTTGTCAAAATTGTATAAGTCGTATAACTATTCACCGATTATGTCGTTGCGATCGTTGTCATCTTAAGTAATACAAGTTCCATTTTTTATTGTTGCCTATCAAACGCTAAGTAAGATCCTGATTGATAATCCGAATTCGGATATGTCTTTTTTGTTTATAAAGAACTTAGGATTATCAGATAATTTAATAGGTGGAGTAAATTTACTACCGATTCTGATGACGCTAATCAATATACTGCCGTGATGTGCATGACTTCCTTTCCAAAAGAAAGAAGAAAGAGCTATGCTATAGCTGTTTTCTTTCTGATTTTTCTGTACATGTCTCCAGCAGGGCTTGTTTTGTATTGGACATCCAACAATCTCATTAACTTGTTTCGGTATTTGTTTATTTATTTGAAAGATAAAAAACTTACGGCAATTAAACATATTTTGATAAGTTACCTTTCACGTTTACTCAAAAGCACAGATGCCAGAGCCTTTCTACTGTTAATTACTGTTTATTTTACAGCAAATGCGAAGGCAAATAATCTTGAATACAGTAACATCATAGCCATACCTTGGTATATTTTATTTATATTAAAGTTGTACGACTATAAAATTACGAAACCCCGTATGACAAAAAATACAAAAATACAATTGTCATTGGTAATATTGTGTTTGGCCGTATCATGTTTTGTAAAAAGATGGGAAAAGACGCATTGGCTATTTGCAGCTTTAACGCTATTTGCAATGTATGACTATAAAAGTATAAAACTGGTCAAAATTAAAAAAATACTCAAACATCTAGCTCTGCCTGTTGTGGGTATGTTGTTTCCAGCTGTTTTGTATGTAAAAGCCAATGCAATATACATTAACGGGTGCGGGTATATTAGCTATTTTTCAATATTCATTCTTATCGCCTGCTTTATCCCTCCGGTCGTATATGTGTACAACACTAATTATTCAATATCCAAAATTATAAAAATTTCACTGTCTTTTATATTGGCTGCAATGCTTCCACCTTTGATTAGAAGTATTATTAAATATACAGGCAGTTATCCTTGTGATTTTATATTTTTGTTATTTATACTTTATTTTATAATTGATTTATTTTGGAAAAAGAAGAAAGTAATAATTATATTTCTATTGTCTGCTACGTTGTTTTCGGTTTTTTATAAAATTAATTTAAATCCCGATAAAGACGCGGACAAAGTTGCCACACAAGTTCCTGAAGAATTGTTAGCTATACCAATGAAAGACACCCCAACCGTATATCTTTTTATGTACGATTCATTTCCGCACAAAGAGTTAATTAATGAACTAGGTTTAGATAGAAGCGGATTAGATGCTTTGCTTCGTGAATATCAATTCAAAGAGTATGATGTATATTCCCTTGCTCACCATACTATAGCAACTATGGCGAAGGTTTTTAGTGTACAGAAAAACGATAATAGCGCTGACGTTTGCAGAAGAGTTATTGTTGGAAATAATCTAGTTAGTGCCGTATTTAAGAGACATGGTTACAATAACTTTGTTTCACCTGACAACGATTCTTGGGCATTTCCTGACATAACCTACTTTAAGAATTATAATATCATAAGTAATATGCATAAGAAGAAGAGCAGTGTTGATTTTGCGTTTTCTTTGGATGTAATTTGTTCAATTTTAAAGGGAAATCTGAATACTGGAGTGTTATCATTAGAAGAGGGGAACAACTGTTTTAAACTTGCAAAATTTGCTAATCGTGGCGAGCATCAAAAAACTTTTGCTTGGGGTATGACTGATTATCCCGGCCATTCATCTATTTCTGGTAAAGGATTCGAATATGAATTTAAACGTTGGGAATCAAGGTATTATACATCTATAGAAAATATGAAGAGAGATATGAGATTAGCGATTAGCAATAATCCTAGCGCTATAGTAATATTGATGAGCGATCATGGCCCGGTTTTACTTGACGATGCTAGTAGAGGTTATCCGTCATTAAAGGACAACCAAATAAAACACATTCACTTTCGCGATATGTTCGGTGCGTTTATGGCAGTACGTTGGCCGGATAAAGATAGGGCTGCCAAATACGATAAAGAATTCAATATCACGCAAGATGTGTTTCCTATAGTGTTTGCGTATTTGTGTGATTCTCCAATACCACTGAAGTATAAAATAAAAGATACGGCGATAAGGATGCCAGAAAAAAGCAAGAGGCTATATCGTAACCACAAATTTGACAAAGGCGTGTTTTATCCTAATTTTTTTGAAGAGGAAAAATAAATATGAACAGACTGAAATTAATGTTGTGCTTACTGGTATTCTTTCCGGTTTGCGCTTATGCATACCTGGACCCTGGAACAGGCAATGCTCTAATGGCTGCAATATTTGGACTTTTTGGTAGTCTCTTGTTTTTTTCTAAAAATATTTTTTTTAAGATAAAAGCAAAGTTAAAAGGAGACACGCTTGTTCGGGTTCAATCAAAATTGGCCTTTTTTTCCGAAGGAGGTAAGCATTGGATTTATTATGAGGATATTCTAAAAGAGCTTATAAAGAAAAAACAATTTTTTACTTACTACACAATGGACATGGAAGATCCAGCGTTTCAACTGTTAGATTTTGGTAATTCTGACGCAGATATAGACGCTTTTCATATACAGTACGTTGGTAAAGGAAATAAAGGATACACAAGGATAAATAATTTAAAAGAATCTGTTGTTGTGACAACAACTCCCAATATAGGCACTCCATGTTACCCTATATCAAAACCTAAAAGTTGTAAAAATCTAATACATATTTTCCATTCAATAAGTACTGTTGGCGGATATCATAAATATTCATTGGATTGTTTTGATACAGTTATAGTGTCGGGGATAGAATTTGAGAACGACATAAGAACTCTAGAGAAAAAAAGAAATTTACCTCCAAAAAAGGTGTTGGTTGGAGGGTTGCCGTATATGGATAGACTGATAGAAAGAGCAGCGAAGTTAGGCTCACAAACGGACGGCAAAACAGTTTTAATAGCATCAACGTGGGATAAAAGAGGACTTTTAAGAACGTACGGCAAGGAACTAATAAAAAAGATAGCTCAAGCGGGATACAATGTTATAGTTCGCCCGCATCCTTATTCATACATATATGAGTTAGATTTTGTAAATCAATTACAAGAAGAATTGACATCAGAAGAAAATATTAAATTTGATAAAAAAGTAGATAATCTTTTAAGCATGGCAAAATCAAATATAATGATATCTGATATTTCTATGGTTCGGCTTGATTATTGTTTTGCATTTGGCAGACCTGTAATATCATTAGATACAGATTACAAGAAGCACTCCCAAGAATATGACTATTCAGATTTAGATGGATATTGGGACATTAAAGTAAGCGACAAGATAGGAGTATATTTAAAAAAAGAGGAAGTTACCTATACTAAAGTGATAGAGGAAATTGAAAAATTAATAGATAAAAAGTCAGAAAAGATAGAAATAGATAAAGATAGAATAATTGCAAATATTGGCAGTTCAACACAGGTTATTGCCAAGCAAATAGTGGATATTTGTAATATGTATCAATATCAAACTAATTGACTATAGTAATTATTGTTAACGCGCATAAGACTTTGTAATTTTACAATACTTCAGAAAATAATATACAGGAAGATCAATGATGACTAAGAAATTGCTTATGGTCTTGGGACCTACGGAAGTTGAATCTGAAATTTTAGAGATAGGGGCAAAACCGCAAGAATATATGCGCACACAGGAGTACTCTAATAAATTGGCGCGTATTTTTAAAAATCTTCAATATGTCTTCAGGACTAAGAATCCTGTTGTTTTTTTTACGTCTTCAGGAACAGGTGCTATGGAAGCAGCCGTCACAAATTCTCTGTCTGCAGGAGATACTGTACTATACATAAACGGTGGTACGTTTGGTGCAAGATGGGGCGAGATTTGTAGAAAGCATAAAAATAAAACAATAGAAATAAAAGTGGATTTTGGAAAAATCATTAATCCAAGTTTAATACAAAAAAATTTAGATAAACATAAAAATATAAAAGCTGTATTTGCCACTTTAAACGAAACTTCAAGTGGAGCCTTGACGGATATAAAAGCTATAGGAGCTATTATTAAAAATTATCCAGACACTATTTTTGTTGTGGATTGTGTTTCTGGCTTGGTGGTTGAAGAAATGCAAATGGATGCATGGGGTATAGATGTAGCAGTTTCAAGTTCTCAAAAAGCGTTGGCTCTTCCACCGGGATTAAGTTTTATGGCTATTAGCAATAAAGCTTTGAGCTTTGCCAAATGTGCTAATCTAAGAACATATTATTTTGATATTTTTATATACATTGAAAATTGGAAAAGGAATCAGCATCCTTTTACAACTCCAGTATTGTTGGTCAATCAGTTAGATGCTAGATTGCAGAAAATCAAGAAAGAGGGATTATTAGCATTAAGAAAAAGGTTCAGAAAAAACACAACGCTACTAAGGCGCGGGCTTAAACAGCTTGGTTTTGAGCCAGTAGCCGAAAACCCAGCCAATTGCGTAACCGGTATTTTGAGTGGGCAGTATGACGCGGAAAAAATAATTAAAATAATGAGAGAAAAGTACAATATAGAAATTACTCCTAGTGGCGGAGATTTTAAAAATAAATTGTTTAGAATAGGCAATTTTGGCAATATATTGAAAAAAGATATAGACTTATTTTTGAAGTCTTTGGGAAAAACATTAAAGGAATTAAAAAATGATTGCCGGTAAAACTGTTGTTTATACGTCTGGTACTTTTGATATGCTACACATTAATCATTTGCGAATG
This sequence comes from Endomicrobiia bacterium, assembly GCA_025998295.1. GTDB lineage: Bacteria > Elusimicrobiota > Endomicrobiia > Endomicrobiales > Endomicrobiaceae > Endomicrobiellum. The sequence continues at coordinate 6,408 of BNVT01000006.1, read as the reverse complement.
ATTGAATATGCAAGAGCTCTAGGAGATATTTTAATAGTAGGAATAAACACTGATGAGCTTGTCTCTTCTTACAAATCTATCCCGATTATTCCTTTTAATGAAAGGATTGCTTTAATGCGTGCTATTAAAGGACCTGATATAGTTATTCCACAAAATTCACTTGACCATACGGATAAAATTAAAAAACTTAAGTTTGATATTTTTGTTGTTGGAGACGACTGGGCTGGCAAATATGATTATTTGCAAGAACTTGGCGTGCAAGTTATATATTTCCCGTACGGAAAAGGCGTAAGTACTACAGAGCTTAAAGAAAAAATTTACAATAGATATAAAAAGTTTCAAAAAGAGGCAGATGGGCACATACCAGACGATGTTGTTATAAAATGAAAAAATAAATTTGCGTAGTGTTTATATGAAAATAAAATTGCATTTATGATGATCTTTGCCGGAGTAAATAAAAATGTTGATATCTAAAAACAAAAAACGCCTTGATGTTTTGCTGTTTGAAAAAGGTCTTGCAGAAACCAGAACAAAGGCTCAGGCCTTTACAATAGGCGGAAACGTTTTTGTAAATAATCAAGTACAATACAAGCCGGGAACTTTAGTAGATGAAGAAGATTTAATTGAAATAAAAAATATAAACCCTTACGTTTCGCGTGGTGGATTAAAACTGGAGTCTGCTTTAGAGGCGCTTGTTATTGATGTAAGAGGGTACATTTGTCTAGATGTGGGGGCCTCAACTGGCGGTTTTACGGATTGTATGCTCCAAAAAGGCGCAATTAAAATTTATGCAGTTGATGTAGGACAAGGACAATTGCATTATAAATTGAGGAATGACCTGCGTGTCGTAAATGTTGAAAATATTAATTTCAGATATTTTAATAGGTCTTTGTTAAAAGATAACATAGATCTTGTTACTATAGATGTTTCTTTTATATCTCTCGATAAAATTTTGCCTATGGCATATAAAAGTATTGCAGAAAATGCTTTTGTTTTAGCTATGATAAAACCACAGTTTGAGCTTGAACCGTTAGAGGTAAAAAAAGGTGTTGTAAGAGATGAAAAATTAAGGCAGAAAGCTATAAATAAAATTAAACAATTCGCTTTAAATTTAGGTTTTAAAATAATTTCCGAAGTAAATTCGGGTATCAAAGGACCAAAAGGCAACTTAGAACATTTTTTATTGTTAAAAAAAACAATTCTTATGTAACAATTGTAGGTGTTGCTTAGCAGCTTGAACTTATAACACTTATCAACCCAATACCCAAAACAAAGGGGCAATGACTTGCGGCAACAATTGATAAAACATGTATCTTTCATGCGTTTGTCGTGACAGCTGAATATGAATTATTTAAAAGAAGACACTATTGCTGCATTATCAACTGCCGCTGGTAAGTCTGCGATTGCAGTTGTTCGCTTATCCGGTCAAGACGCATTTCAAATTATAAATAAGATATTTCAAACCAAATCTAAACCTTGTCAACAAGTTAAGTACGGATACATTGTTGACAAAGCAGAAAAAAAAGATGAAGTGTTGTGCACTTCTTTTAAAGCTCCTAATACATACACTGGAGAAGATTTGGTGGAAATCTCCCTGCATGGAAATCCTGTAATAATAAATGAAGTTTTAAATCTTTTATACAAAAATGGCGCAAGACCAGCGGAACATGGTGAATTTACTTACAGAGCATTTTTAAACGGCAAAAAAGATCTTACTGAAGCAGAAGCTGTATGTACTTTGATATCAAGTAAAACAGCAACATCAGCAAAAGCCGCTTTAAATAATATTACCGGCATTTTTTCTTCAAAAATTAACACTATAAAAGATAATATTGCAAATCTCATTGCTTTTATGGAAGTAAACTTAGATCATCCTCAAGAAGATATTATATTTTTATCGCGTAACGAAAAACTTTCAAGGCTTGATTCTTATATAAAAGACATTGAAAATCTTTTAAACTTTTATAAGACAAGTAAAATTCTTCAAAGCGGTATGAAAGTAGCTATTGTAGGTAAACCAAACGCGGGGAAATCGTCATTGCTTAATGCAATGTTAGGCAGAAACAGAGCGATTGTTACAGATATTGCAGGAACTACAACAGATACTATCGAGGAAACTATAGACTGTCGCGGCATTCCACTTACAATTATAGATACGGCTGGCATTAGGGATCATACTGACAATGTAATAGAATTTTTAGGTCAGAAAAAAACAAAAGAGACAATTAATAAAGCCGATATACTTATATGGGTATTTGATTCCTCTTGTGCATTAGATCAAAATGACTTAAAAATAGCGGATTTTTTGAAAAAAACTGATTTAAATATTCCCATCATAGGAGTATTAAATAAATCCGATTTACCTTTACAACTTTCTTTTGATGTCAACTCTATTGAACAATCCGCACTCCTAACTATTATAAAAATTGCGGCAAAAACCAAATTTGGTATTACTGATTTAGTAGATGAAATTCTAAAAATTAACGGTATTTCGGATTTTAAAAATGATTATTTAATGATAAATTCTCGTCATTTCACTTTATTGCAAACTGCTTTAGATGCGCTGATAAGAACAAAACTAGTGTTATCCTCAAAAGATGCCGATGAAATTGCATGTTTTGAAGCAATGTCTGCCCAAACAGCATTGAATGAAATTTTAGGAATTGATATTAGGCAGGATATTTTAGATACAATTTTTTCAACTTTTTGCATAGGAAAGTAATTTTTCTACAAAAAGCCCGTCGTTATTTTAATCCGTTTGTCTTTGTTTGACAAAAGTCCGATAAAAATTAAACATGCTAAAAGACAACTTTACATGGGTTTGACTGACAGTCTCGAAACTTGCTGCGATTTTGGGATACCTATAATTTTCCTTCATGCGTTTTGCCAGCTGTTACTGTTACCCCATTACCTGCTTTCTGCACTGAAAACAAACATCCATCGTTGTCGTGTCCATGCCCCCACCCCCGTGCGTGTCATGCCATGCCCGCAAAAACTGGTATCGTTCTGCATCTGCTTTGAGCTTCTGTAATTTAGGTGGATCTTTTTAAAAACTTCTTTTCTATTTAGTTTCCCTCCTCACCTCTTTTTATGAATCTTTTTTGATTTTTTTCCAAAAAGTGGTCAAGTCAGGTGAAATACAACATTTATCAACTACAAGCAAAAAACACTCTGGTGGAGCCAGCGGGACTTGAACCCGCATCTTATCGTTGCGAACGATATATTCTCCCGTTTAACTATGGCCCCAGTTGAAAGTTTGCGTTACTTCAATATCAATGTTATAGCAATATTATATTTTTTTGTACATTTTCAACACAGATGACAAGACAAACGCATGAAAGCTCTTTTGATTTTTGGTTGTCGCAAAGCAGTCTATAGAATTTGCTTTGAGTCTAAAATCAGTTGCCTGAAAGATTTTTTTCATGCGTTTGTTGTGCACAGATAATAAATCGAGTTAAAATTATCACATTCATGACACGACAGCGATGGATGTCCGTTTTCACGGGCATGACACGACTACGTGTTTTAAATTTTTACGGTTTATCACTATATGGAACCAAATGTGCTGCCCAACCTCCGGTTTTTGAGTTTAAATAAGCATCGATAGGATTATCTTCATTATTTTTATTAAATAATTTTGCAGTGTTTCTTTTGCTTTCTGTATAATTAACAGTAATAGCAATTTCTGCCGCTGCAGCTACGACTGCGGCGGGTGGCCCAAATAAGAAAATATGTGCTACTGCTTTTGCCATTAAACCTAATTGCGTGGCAGATGCTATTTCAACTAAAGAAGCTGTCGTTTTTGTTGCTCCAGTAAAAGTATCTTCTTTTTTAGGAAACATTGAGCCCTTAGCATTATACGGGGCAGCCGCAGAAAAAACCGTAATTCTAGGATAATTTATACCTAGCAACTTGGCAAATAGAGGTTTTTTATTATCTGATTTTTGAGTGAGAATAACCTTAATTTTTTGTTCGCTAAACCTATTTCCTTCAACAAGCCATGAATAGTCACTTTTTTTATATTTATCCCTTTTTAAAAAATGAAAATGCTTATCAGAACTTAAATATACGCATGGGACATTAACAGTAGAATAGTATTGTATTCCTTTTGAATTGCGTTTAAGTCCTAAATTTTTTTCAGGTTTTGAAGGAAGCAATATAACATTATAATCTTTACTTATATTGTCTTTAAGAATACTGAGATAGTATATGTTATATCCCTTTATTGCCGCATCTTGAATTTTTTGCAAAGAATCAACCATCTGCTTTATTTTTTTTACGCCTGAGTTTTGTTTATCATAAAGAGTCTCGTGTTTTAAATCTGAAAATGGGTTTTCTGATGAAGGAAGCATTGTTGCAGGAAACCCACCTATTGCATCGGTTGAATAAGATGATAACTGTATGCCTCTAGGATTCATACCAAGGGATAACGCTCTACCCATAAGATAATTTGTACCTCCTAAGAAATTTAGAACTCTTGCTTTATACGTTGCCAAAGACAACGCTATGTTATCAGCCTTATTTTGCATAATCATTCTATTTCTTATAAGATTGGCAATATTAAGCATCATAGCAAAGCTTATAACAAGTATAACTACAAGAATTAAAAAATAGTATAAAGTCTGACCTTTATTATTTTTCAAAAGATTTTGCTCCGGGAAAAGCTTTAAAATAATATTTTTCATCAGGTGATGGAACCATTCTGTTTCTTGAGGATTGATAGCGTCTATTTTTAAACAAATTATTTTTTAAAACCTTTCCAAACAGTACTCTTGTAAAATAGTGTATTTTAACCGTTTCTTTAGCTATATTTTTGCCACAGTAGTCTTTTGAAGTTTTTTTACCTTTCCAAATACTTACCGACTTATTTTCAGAATCCGGGTAATCGTTGTCAATAATAACTTCTTCCGAATTTTCCCCATCCTTTTTAAAATATTTTACAACATCTTGCTTGGACGAAAGCACAAAATGCGAAGGATTAAGGTTATTTGTTACAGAACTTAAAGGATAAAAGAACCTAAGATATGTTTTAGTTTTGTCTTCTGCTTCTTTAGCGCGTAGGTTACTTTCAGTAACAGCAGCAGAACGCATTGCAACAAATGCAGCTTCGTTTGCAATCATATCATCAACCGTTATATACAAATTTGTATAAACGCAAACATTATAATTGTCGTAAAAACAACAACAAACAAAGCTTCAATACTAGACTGTCCTGAATTTCCAAGCCGAGTTCTTCTCATTTCACATAACTCACCTTGGGCACAGACGTTTTTAATGCACCTACAGCTATTCCTGAAATGTCAGAAACTTTCTTATACTTTGTGCTCCAAAACTTCTTATAAATACCAAACGTACCTGATGCTGCCACAAGCAAAATAACAAACACCAGCATAAATTCTGTTAAAGTTTGCCCTCCGTTTTTTATCATGAATCTCTCTAAAAACCCATAGTTTTTTCTATTTTTAGGATTTTTGTTTTAATTTTTTTTAAAATTTTGAAAATTCTTTGTCAAAATACAAAAAACTTCTGCTATTAGTTCTTGATTTTTTAATTATTTAGGGTAAAAACTGCCTGACTTATTGCCTTTTAGACAACCTAAACCTATTTGTCGCGTAAAAATGTGCTCCGGTGTACAATCCAAACCTATTGTTTTAAAATTATGCATTCCAGCTATTAAATTAAATCTAAAAAACCCAAGGCCTTCTATATCTGCTAGATATCATTTCTAAGCCTCTTGAAAACGTTTGTGCTCGTTTGTTTTCATGATTGTTTTTACAAATAGTTTGGAAAAAGACAAATAAACACCCCGCAAGGCTTGCCTGCCACCTCTTTTGCGAGAAAATGTCCTTTACTTTCATTTTTCTTACGCCAAATAAAAGTTATCTTTATCTTTTTTTGATAAATTCTAGAAGGTTTTTAGACAGACCTTTTGTGAAAATAAATACAAGGCAAATGTAATTTATAATTTATCAAATTTTTGTATTGACAAAAGGACTCGCTGCAGGTTTAGAATTGATTGGGAGAAAATTAATTTTAAACTTTAGTTTTCTAGTTGGTTTGGCTCTACACACTGCAGTGTATTTACCTAGTGACGGCAGAGAAATTTCAGATTGTAATTTACAATCGACTACACCTTTTCTCAAGAACTTCTTGCTAATTTTTTACTTGGTTGATCTATTTTTTACACTATATGGGTACGGTCTGGTGGCATGGTGCCAGCGTCCAAAGCCGAAAAGTCTAGAAGACCAATTAGAATTATTAACCGATATTAAAACAATTGTAGGCTTTGCACCCATAAGCCCAAAAAGACCGGTCGAACCTTCATTTACAATTTTTACTACGGCATTTTTCTTGTTACACCTAAGCTGAGTTAATCCATTGTTTATTGCTTCTGCTACAGTTTTGCCT
>BNVT01000005.1 GCA_025998295.1 Endomicrobiia bacterium | reverse complement strand
TCTTTTATCAAATGCTTTCTTTACTCCCATTAATACTAAATCCATTACACATATGACCTAACTGCTTTCTTTTTTGTTTCATAGTACTTCTATTGTACTTTTGTATGTTAATTATGTAGGAGGTCTAACGATGTTTTGCCCTTTAATTCACTGGATAGACATGTTATACCAGATTGCGAAACATAATAATTATCACCCAAACCTAACACTATATTATCAGGAATTTTTGTTCCGACAGAATTTGCTATTTTTTCTACAAATCCTATAGTTCTTGTTGCTCGCTTTTTTGTACCGAGTATCCAGTGATAATTTCTTCATCATTAATTTTTCGAATATAATTAGCTATTAAAGATAATGAAGCTAATACTCCTGTACTTACAATTATAAATAATAGTTCTAGCGATCTAGCATGTATAAAGTGCGACATTAGGTAATATAATATTACACTCGCTAATAAAATGGATTGAGATAAAACCAATATAGATGATATTGCAATTGTTACAAATAAACCTATCTTGAACGATATTAGCAAGAATAATCTATTTATACGTGAAATGAATGAAAGAAAACAAATCAGCAACGTCGAAAAGAAAGTTAATACAATTAACAATTTGGTATAAAAATATACTTATTCAAATCACGAATAAGATTAACCTAATGGACCCAAGGTAAACCTTTTTTTTCGCAAGATTGTAAGCGGATTCAAAAACCTCTTCAACTTCCGCATTTAGTTGTTCCTCTGTAAGTTCAATTTGGTATTTTCGTTAAAATAGTCTTTGGCTCTTTTTCTAGCTTCTTTATTGATGTCACTTATAATTATATGGGCACTGCCTATAAAAAATAGCGGAATAATTGACAACGCAACAAAGACCAATATTAATTTTAGATATTTACATGTGTGTTGTAAATATATTTCTATCCTGCATATTGCACTCCCACGATAAAAACCAAACGCAAAAACAAGAATCCTATCTGGTTTTTGAATTAGTTTTTAATTTCAACATCCAATTTGAGCTTCCCTAGCCCCTCGCTAGTTTTTCTATTTTTAAGATTTTCTGTCTGATTTTTTTGAAAATTTTAAAAATCTCCTACCAAAATATAAAAACCTCTGTTTTTGATTCTTGATTTTCGCTCATTTAGGACAAAAACCGCCTAGCTTTATCACCTTTTAGGCAACCCCCGCACACACTTGTCGTATAAGAATCGCTTGCTTATATAATTTGTATGCAAGATTTTTAACATTATAGCCGTTGCCGTTACGGAAAGCCCTTTGCATCTGATAAATAGCTGCTTCATTGATTGTCTTTTATATGTCCGAATATATACTCCGCTCGTGAACGAATCTTAGTTTCTATCCTGTTTCCTTCTCTTTCTTACGCTCTTATCAACATGTCTAAAAACATATGGTTTTGGTAGGCAGATCTTCGTATTTACCATAACAATCCTTGTTTTTAGGCATTTTGTCGCAAAAAAATAACATCGGGTACTCACAAAAAGCATGCTAATAACAACTCACCTTCTGAATTTTTAGAGAAACCCGATATATAAAAACACACCAAAAGGCACGAAAAAGAAGAAGAGTATTATTTTTGAGTTTTTAGTGTTAAAACCATATTTGTCAATATAAAACTAAAAGTACGTCAAAATACAGAAATTAGATAAAATCTTACACCCACAATGCCCTGCGCTAATTATTTTGTTTCCATCTCATTAATAGAGTTTAGTTATAACTTCAAATTTTGAAATCTTGTTAACAACTATTTTTTAGCTTCCTGAATATTTTTTACATCATTTTTAAAAAGCTCCGCTATACCACCGATCGATGCCGTAACCCCGGCAGTTTCTAAAGGCAGAAAAATCTTTGTTGCTTGGCCATCGGCAACTTTTTCTAGAGCTTCAAGATACTTAATGGCAATAAGATCGTTGGTAGGTCTGCCTTCATGAATAGCGTTATAAACTACCTCTACCTTGTACTTTTCAGCTTCTGCGACTTTTCTTATTGCTTCAGCTTCTCCGGTCGCTTCTAGTACCTGTTTTTCTTTTACAGCTTCTGCATCAAGAATAACGGCCTGTTTTGCGCCTTCAGCTTTAAGAATTGCAGCTTGTCTTAAACCTTCCGCTTCCAAAATATTTGCTCTTTTTTCTCTTTCGGCTTTCATCTGTTTTGACATAGCGTCGGTAATATCTCTTGGCGGATCAATCTTTTGTATTTCAACTCTTGTAACTTTTACACCCCATTTATCGGTAGCTTCGTCCATTACAACTCTCAACTGAGTATTAATTTTTTCTCTCGAAGTTAATGTGCTGTCTAATTCCATATCACCAATCACATTTCTCAAATTTGTCTGCGCAAGTTTTAAAGCGGCAAGAGCAAAATCTTCGATATTATAAACAACTTTTACAGGATCCGTAACCTGAAAATAAATAATAGCGTCCACAACCACAGAAACGTTATCCTTTGTAATAACACTCTGGGGAGGAACGTCAATAACACGTTCTCTCATATCGACTCTTAATATTTTCTGAAACATAGGAATAATAATATTTGCTCCTGAATTTTTTGTCTCTGTATATTTACCTAAAGTTTCGACAAGGCCCTTTTCGTATTGTCTTATTATCTTTACAGAATTTACTATAAACACAACCACAAAAGCCACGATGACCCAAACAAGTATTGACATTTCATTCCCCCTTCAAACTTATTTTCTATGAATTTTTTTAACTACCAGCGTCGTGCCTATTACTTTTTCTACTTTCACAGTATCACCCGATTCAATTTCAACATCGGCCTCCGCCCGCCAAACTTCGCTAAATACTTTTACAAACCCTGTCTTAAAAGGTATTATCTTTTCGGTCACTACGGCATCTTCCCCAATTAGAGCGTCTACATTAGAGTTAACAGCACCAGACTTGCTTGTCGCTTTTTTAAATATTGGCCTTACAAGATACAAAGATAGGACGGAGCCAATTACAAAAACAATAACTTCGATCGGCACCGAACCAGCGAAATAAGACGTTATTGCAGCAAAAACAGCACCGACAGCAAAACACATAAAGAAAAAAACAGACGTCGTTATTACTTCAAAAATAATAAGCACCGCTGCAATTATGCACCAAGTAGTCCATGTCATATCAGACTCCATCGTTTAATAGGCCAGTAACGAAACAACGACTTGCCCTTCACATATTTATCAGGTAAAGGACCCCAAAAACGAGAATCAGAAGAATAGTCTCTATTATCACCCATCATCATATAATATCCATAGGGTACAATTACCGGACCAAAATTATCCTTTACAGTTTCCCCATATAGAGCAAATTCACCCTTCTCCCAAGATTTCTGATAATTTTCGCTGCTGGCAAACAAACCAGAATTTTTTGGAATAATCTCACCATCTTTAAAAATCGTATAAGGTTCTCTGCTATTAACGCCATTTATATAAAGTTTTTTATCTATTACCTCAACTTTATCACCCGCAATAGCTACACATCTCTTTATAAAATCTTTTGTTATCCCCTGTTCTCTTTCATAACCCGACAAAGCTTCAGGAGGAGCCTGAAAAATAACTATATCGCCACGCTTTATATTACGTAGAGCCATATAACGTTTACCATTACCTGTAAAAGGAATTCTAAATCCATAAATAAATTTATTTACAAATAGACGATCGCCTTCTAAAATAGTATTTCTCATACTACCCGTTGGAACTTGAAAAGTCTGCACAACGAAAAACATAATAAAAGATGCCATTACAAGAGCTGTCCAAAGTGTATCAACCCATGAATAAGCCTTTTTGAAGTTTTCTTGAGATTTTTGGGTTTTGAAATACTTTTTTATCACTAACAGCATCACAGCTGTTGCAGAAAGAATACACCCAATAATAAAGAGCTTTAATTCCATATCAACATGATAACTTTTTGCTACTAACATCACTGGAACTGTTATTAAAGCAACCCACCCAGCAACAAAAAGCTTTAATTTAGCAGCAACACAACTTTTCATCACTAACACTAACACAACTGTTGCAAAAACAACCCAGCCGACAATAAAAAAGACAAGAAGACTCAAATCCACAATAATAGAACCTCTTCTTTAACGATTGTATACGAATCTTTCAGGATTGTCAAGTTGATGTAAGATCTTCATGCGACAAACGAATGATAACAACACAGCAAAACATCAAAAAAACAGTACTCAACTATTAGTCTATCTTAAGAACAGCAACAAATGCTTCCGGCGGAATTTCAACTCTACCAAACTGCCTCATTTTACGTTTACCTTCTTTTTGTTTTTCGAGAAGCTTACGTTTTCTTGATATGTCACCGCCATAACATTTTGCAAGAACATCTTTACGCATCGCAGGTATGGTTTCTCTGGCAACTATTTTATTATTTACTTTTGCCTGTATAGGAATTTCAAACATGTGCCTAGGGATAATACCTCTTAATCTTTCGGTAAGATAATGCGCTACAGTCTGCGCTTTATCTTTATGAATTATAACAGTAAAAGCATCGATAGCCTCAGAATTAATCATAACTTCAAGTTTTACTAAATCTCCAAGCTGAGGATCTATATGCACATAATCAAAAGAGGCGTATCCTTTTGAAACCGATTTTAAAACGTCATAAAAACCTACAATAATTTCTGCAAGAGGCATATGGTATTTTAATACTGTTATTTTTGCGTTCATATACTTCATCGATATCTGCTTACCTCTTCTCTGCTGGCAAAGCGTAAGTATAGATCCTAAATAATCGACTGGACAAATTATTGTTGCTTCAACATGCGGTTCCCAAATTTCTTCAATATTGGCATTATCTGGAAATTTTGCAGGATTGTCTATTGTTATAAAATTACCTTCTATTTTTACTTTATAAACAACGTTTGGTGCGGTCACTAGAAGACTTAAACCAAACTCTCTTTCAAGTCTTTCTTTAACTATTTCTAAATGCAAAGATCCCAAAAATCCACATCTAAAACCAAGCCCTAAAGCTACGGATGTTTCAGGGAAATATGCAAGAGAAGAATCTGAAAGCTTCAATTTTTCTAAAGCAGTTTTTAGGCCATCGTATTCAGATGTACTGTTAGGGTAAAGTCCAGCAAAAACAAAAGGATTTATTTCTTTGTATCCTTCATGAGGATGTTTTGTAGGATTTATGGTGTCTGTAATTGTGTCTCCAATTTTTATATCACGTATATCTTTTATCCCGGCAACTACATAACCCACATCTCCTGAAGCAAGCTCGTCACATTCAACCATCGTTATTTTCATATATCCCACTTCGAGCGCTTCATATTCCGCTTCCGATACCATAAACCTAATCTTCATACCTTTTCGTATTATACCATCAAACACTCTTACAATAACTATAACACCACGATAAGGCTCATAAAATGAATCAAATATTAAAGCAGACAAAGGTTCTTCTCTCACAATTTCGGCGGAAGGAATATTTGCAATTACAGAATTTACTATCTCTCCAATTCCTATACCTTCTTTCGCGCTAGCAAGGATAGGCTCAACATCAACATCAAGACTCTCGTTCATCTGTTCATAAGTGCTGTCCGTATCTGCCGTAGGCAAATCTATTTTATTTATTACTGGAACTATTTTAAGATTCGCATTTTTTGCAAGCATAGTATTTGCAAGCGTCTGCGCTTCTACACCCTGCGTAGCGTCAACTACTAAAATCGCTCCTTCGCACGCAGCAAGAGCTCTTGACACTTCGTATGTAAAATCAACATGTCCGGGAGTATCAATTAAATTAAGAACATATTCTTCGCCGTTTTTATCAGTATAATTCATTCTTACGGCTTTTGCTTTTATTGTTATTCCTCTCTCTCTCTCCAATTCCATACCATCAAGAATCTGATCTCTCATTTCCCTAAGAGAAATTGTCCCGGTATATTCAAGAAGCCTGTCGGCAAGAGTACTCTTGCCGTGGTCTATATGAGCTATAATACAAAAATTCCTTATGTTAGACATTCTAATTCTTCCTTTAACTTTCCCACTTTGGCAACCACGCTCATTTCAATAATTCAACAAGATTTTTGGCATTAATATCAAATTCCATATTCTGTAATTATACTCAAATTTTAAGGATTTCTTATATTTTTAGATTAAACAATAACAAACGTGATACACTAAACTTATCAACTCCTAAACCCAAAAGTATAGCGATATAGCACGCGTCACCCGCCATTTCACCACATATTCCAACATCAATTCCTGCTCTATGACCAACATCTGCAATTTGTTTAGTAAATCTTAAAATAGCAGGATGAAGCGGATTATAAAGATTAGCAGCATCTTCATTTATTCTGTCAACTGCGAGTGTGTATTGTATTAAATCGTTAGTACCTATTGAAATAAAATCAATTTCTTTTGCAATATCAACCATTATAATATCGCCGGTTCTTGGCTGTGAATATTACTGTCTTTAAACCGACAACGGCAAGAAACGCAAGTCCCTGAACAATAATTGCCATATGAGAAGTTTTACCACCAACATCTGTAGCAAATACTTTAACTGATTTTTCTCTTATTGTAACGGTATCAGCCAAAGTTAAATTATGAGACACTACCACTATTGAATCTTTATTCAAACTTAAAGGAGCTTTTCTTTGTTTGCCTATTTGACTATAATTTATCTCCCCTGTAAAATATCTCTGTGATTAAGTTTAACTTTATATTTTCTACCCTTTAAAAAATTTACAAGTTTTTCAGCCGTAAAAACTGACCTGTGCCTACCTCCTGTACATCCTATCGCGATAGTCAGATAACTCTTGCCTTCTTTAATATACCATGGCAAAGTCGTTTCTATAAGTTTAGAAAATATATTAAAAAAATCCTTGAATTCTTCTTGTTTTTCTACGTATTTTTTAACAGTTTTGTCTTTACCTGTTTTAAATTTTAATTGATGAATATAGTTGGGGTTTGTTATAAAGCGCACGTCGTAAACTATATCGGCATCGCTGGGCAATCCATATTTATATCCAAAAGAAATAACCGAAATATTCAAGCACTGTTTTTCTGATTGCTCGATATTTGCAAGCATCGAAATTGTTTTTTTCAATTCCCCTATTGTAAGCGTTGAAGTATCTACAACTTCATCTGCAACAGTAAAAATATTATTGACAATTTTCCTTTCAAGCTTTATTCCGTTAGATACTGACTTTCCTAGAGGATGAAGCCTACGCGTTTCTGAATAACGTCTTAACAAGACTGAATCCGAAGCATTAAAAAAAATAATTTTATAATCAATTTTTTTCTTTTTTAAAATTGCAAGCAGATTCTTAAAAGATGTTAGAGCTTCTCCTGCCCGGGAATCAATACTTATTGCAACATTTTCATATTTATTTTGACTTTCAAGACACATGTCAACAAAACTAGAAAACATTTGAACAGGCATATTATCAACACAAACAACTCCAAAATCTTCAAAGATTTTGAGAGCTTGACTTTTTCCGGCGCCTGACATACCTGAAATTATATATAATTTAGCCATGGATTATTTCTTCTTGCTAAACTCTTCTTGCAATTTTTTGTCTAAGTCATTTGCCGTAAAATGTCCTTTATTTTTTAGTCTTTGATTTCTTACAACTTCAACAAAAACGGCAGAATTTCTCTTGTGTCTTATCGGGATTGCAACTTCAGGAACTTTCAAACTTAAATAATCAGTTTTTACACACTAGACCTCTTGCAAACCTTAAGTATTAAATTCTAGAATTACAAATACCTGCAACTTGGAGTTAAATCGCAGTCCAAAAGGTCTTTTGTGATTACTATATCTATCTTTTAAACTATTTTGAACCTTTTAACAAATACTTTGACATTTTCCACTATAATCATCCCAGAAGTTCAAGCTTAAGACCATCACTTTTTTCCTTAAGAAGCGTGATTATATCCATAGCAGGCATTAACAAGCCTCCTCTCTCTCGATAATTTCAGCAACTTCTTCCGCCGTTTTGGCTTTTATTATATTTTCTCTCAAAAGTTTACTTCTAAACAATTTTGAAATTCTTGACAATGCTTTTAAATGCTGCTCCGCTACTTCTGCGGGACCAACTAAAACAAAAATTATATGAACGAGTTCCCCATCAAGAGAATTAAATTCTACACCATTACGTGAAATCCCAAGCACGCCTATATGTCCATCAAGAACATTAGTTTTCCCGTGAGGGATTGCAACTCCTTGTCCAATTCCTGTAGATCCAAGTTTTTCTCTTTCCAAAACAGCATTAAGAATCTCGTCAGGCTTCATTAATTTTTTTGTATTCTTTAAAACATCTACCAATTCAGTAATTATCGACTTCTTATCTGTCGATTTCAAATCTACGACAATTGCGCTTTGGTCCAAAAAATATCCATTTATTATACCCATTTCTTTTTCCTCTGGTATTTACATTTCATTATGTTCCAGAAGCACTATTGATCCGCTATCATTGCGGTAAAGAACGCTTATTTTATTGCTCAATTCATCTTTAAACATATAAACCCTATACCCAAGATTATCCATTTCTCTAATAGCATCTTCTACGCCTACAGGTCTTAAATCAAACCTCTTTATCTCAGAAATTTTTGTCCTTGAATCTTCCATGGCATCATAAGAAAAAACTTCCTCGATATTATGTTTCTTCTCTTTTAAAACTTTTAAATTATCTTTTCTGTGAATTTTTGAAATATATTTTTGTTTTTTAAGTTGTTTGGCAAGTTTGTCTGTAGCCAAATCTATTGAAGCGTATAAATCTACAGACTCATCTTTTGATATTAAGGAAAGTTTTCCCACATTGAAAATGATTTCTGTTATCTGTCTGTTCTTTTCAATCGACAAAATCACATGAACCCAAATGTCATCACCGTTATGAAATTTACCATATTTTGTAATTTTGTTACGCACATAAGAATCAATAGCATCAGTAAGCTTCAGATGCATGGTCGTAATGTTAATATGCATCCCACCTCCTTATCAATGTTCTAATGCCTCGCTTAAATCCAACCCTGCAACTATTCTACTCTTACATCCTAAAATTGTCACCAAGGTATAATTTTTTCGCTTTAGGATCTTCAAGTAGTTCCGTCGTGCCTCCCTCAAGCAAAATTTTACCTTCGTAAATTACATAAGCCATATCAATAATCTCAAGAGTTTCTCTGACATTATGATCCGTTATAAGAATCCCTAAACCTCTTTCTTTTAACTTTCTAATTATTCTCTGTATGTCGCCAACAGTTATAGGATCGATACCCACAAAAGGCTCGTCTAAAAGCATAAATTTAGGATCAGTTATCAAAGCTCTTGCAATTTCAAGTCTTCTTTTTTCTCCACCAGATAAGGTAATACTTTTTTGTCCACGTAATTTTGTAAGACCAAAATCCGAAAGCAAACTATCCACTTTTTTCTTTTGCTCGCTTTTTGAAATGGGAAGCATTTGAGCTATAGCCATAAGATTATCTTCAACATTAAGACCTCTAAATATCGATGGCTCCTGCGACAGATACCCTACTCCAGCTCTTGATCTTTTGTACATAGCCCAATCAGTTATTTCCATGTCGTCAAGATAAATACTGCCATCATAAGGCTTAAGAAGACCAACCGTCATATAAAAAGTTGTCGTTTTACCCGCACCGTTAGGACCGAGTAATCCGACAATTTCGCCCTGTCTAACACTAATGCTTATACCGTTAACAACCATTCTATTTTGATAATACTTCTTGAATAATTTTTCGGTTCTTAGTATCATTTTATATCTTTTTTCATATTAATTTTACCTGTAATCGAGCCTTTCATGATTATTCTATTGCCTTTATTGTAAAAGATCATCTCATCTGCTTCATAACGTCCCTCTTCTCCATCGTGATGAACATCAACGATCGGTTTTTTTTTATCTTTTTTAAAAACTATACTAGCATTGTCTTGATCAAAAACACCGTTGTCAGAACGAATCGTCCCATGTGAAGTTATAACTTTAACATCATCATAAGCTTTTAAAATTTGATTTTTTCTATCAATGTCAATTTTTTTCGCATACAAGGTATAGGGAACGGTAGAACCTTCAATAAAATATTTGATTAAGGCGTTGTCTCCATATATTTCTCCGGCTTGGCTGGCTGTGTTATATTTTGCAAAATTTCCGGAAGCTTCAATAGGTTCCCCTTTTTTATTTTTTAATGACAACTGAACTTTACCTTCTGCCAAAAGATCGGATTTTTCTTTGTAGTAAGTCATTTTGTCGGCAGTAATCTCATTACAATTATTAATTGCTTTTGAATTTCCGGTGTAACTTATAACTGTAACTCCATCCGTTTTTTTTATTTCCACCTCATCGCTGGTCATAACAGTCTTTCCCGCAATAATATCATCTGCATAACAAACAGCAGTAAACATAATAACGAACACAAAATTAAATTTTTTCAATTGATGTCCTCTGATCTTTAACAATCATCTTATCAAGTTTGACATCATACTTAAAACCTTTCCCATCCACTATTTCGCCTGATCTTATAATTTTAACATCATGATTACCATAAAGCAATTTTTCTTTAGCATTGTAGAATAAATCTGAAGTTTGAAGATTCCCGTTATTTACACTGTCGATAGTACACTTGCCTATGCCACTGACATCATAAGTTAATATATTCACTTTTGCCTTTTCCATAACAAAACTCAAAGTAAGCTTCCCTTTATCGTCGTAAAATTTGACTACCGGAAGTTTTAAATAAGCGACATTTTCACTTTCATTTATAACAGCTGACTCAGATTCTACCGTAACTTTTATCTTTCCTTTTTCAACCTGAGTCATAAAAACTTTTCTAATAGTCTGTTTAGACACAGAAGAAGTTTCTTCTGCAACAGTTTTTTCTGACTTGCAACAAAAAAAGAGAGAAGCAGTCAATGTTACCAATGTGTATATACTACATTTTTTCCAAAAATTCACTCATACTTCCTTTTTAATAATACTATGACAATGCTAATGAAATGTTTTCGAACTTTAATTCTAGGTAGTTAAGTTTTCCATCTCTTATGAGACAATACCCACCGCTCTTAAAGAATCTATCATATATAGCCAACTAACTTCAACTAACTTTAATGTCTGTTCAAAGCTTTCTTCCATTCGCCTTTTGACTGCATAACAATCTCTATTAGTTCTCTCATAGCGCCTTCCCCGCCTTTAAAAGACGAAATATAATCGACGGTTTTTTTCACATCCTCACAAGCGTCTATTGGACATGCCGAAAACCCCACTGCTTTTAAAACAGGAATATCTATTACATCATCCCCAATATATGCAACTTCACCTACATCAATACCACTTTTATCCAATATTTTTTTTCAAAGCTTCTTTTTTGTTTGTACAATCCTGCAAAAGATAATCAATTTTCAGCGTTTTTGCGCGCTTTTCGTTTTGGAGAGATCTTCTTCCCGATATCCACGCAGTTTCAATTCTGGGAAATGTTTTAAAAAGCTCGTTGTATCCCATTCCATCTTTAACGTTCCATATCTTTATTTCTTCACCGTTACTTAATACTATTATTTCTCCTCGTGTTAAAACACCATCAATATCGCACGCTAACAATTTAATGTTCCTTGCTTTTTGTGTTATAGTTTTTTTTGTACTCATATTTTACCATCATTTTTATATCATTATCAAGCCATGGAGCAGCTTCATGAGGTCTCTGTCTCATGTAAGGTTTTGAAACCATATTTTATAAAAAAGATAACAACCAAAGAATCAGGACCATGGCTGCAATTTTAATATATCATTCGCATGTCGGACTTCAAACACTAACAGTTGTTTTTTCTTTGTTGTCAACTAACACCTCTTTGACAACTTTTTTCGGAGACATTTGATTTTTTGCACGTGATGTTGTTTATTTAAACTTTTTGTCCTTTAATCACTTTGTCTATATTTTTAATATCTTTAAGTAGTTGTTCAAAATATCTTAAATTAAGACTATTTGCCCCATCTGAAAGAGCTTTATCTGGATTTTCGTGAACTTCAAGAAATAATGCCGCTACACCTACTGCTGCCGCTGCTTTTGAAAGGGGCGCAATAAATTCTACGTTCCCACCACTACATGTTCCCTGTCCGCCGGGTAGCTGAACGCTATGCGTCGCATCAAAAACAACGGGATATCCGGTTTGCTTCATTATTTCCAATCCTCTAAAATCAACAACTAAATTATGGTACCCGAAAGAAACTCCTCTCTCCGTAAGAGACAGGTTTTTAGTACCGAAGCTTTCCGCTTTCTTGACAACATTGAACATATCTTCAGGAGCTAAAAACTGTCCTTTCTTGATATTAATCGGTTTACCAGTTAGAGCGCAGGCTTTTATTAGATCTGTCTGCCGCGATAAAAACGCAGGTATTTGTAAAAAATCTACAATTTTTGCAGCACTAGGAACCTGGCTTTCCGTATGAACGTCAGTAATAACAGGCAAATTCAGCTCTTTTTTAATCTTAGCAAGAATCTTAAGACCTTCTTCTATGCCGGGACCTCTGTACGAACAGCCCGAGGAACGATTAGCTTTATCGTAAGATGCTTTAAAAATAAAAGAAACTTTTAATTTATTTGTTATTGTCTTCAAATTCGCAGCTAGTGTTAAAACATGCTTTTCGCTTTCAATAACGCAAGGTCCTGCTATAACAACAAAAGGCTTATCATTTGCTAAAACGATACCCTTGCCAATTTTTACACGTTTATTTTGCATTTTATTTCCTTCTGGCTTGACCGCTTTAGCTCCCTCGATTGCTTCAAAAATTTTACAAAAAATTTTTTATTTCTTCGTTTATAATCGTCAACAGTATATTCGTTATCTCCACTCCCTTTATCTCTGCTTTCTTTCTTGCCATTTCTATCATTAGACCTCCCGCACAACTTAAGTATTAAATTTTAGAATTACAAATACCTGCAACTTGGAGTTAAATCGCAGTCCAAAAGGTCTTTTGCTATTATTTATCTATCTTTCGAAACTATTTTGCTCACCTCTCTTCCTCCTTTTCTTTTCTTTTCTTCTTGCTATCCTTGACTCTTTTATCAAATGCTTTCTTTACTCCCATTAATACTAAATCCATTACATCTGACCTAACTGCTTTCTTTTTTGTTTCATAGTACTTCTATTGTACTTTTATGTGTTGGTTATATAAGAAGGTCTTAGGAGGGAGAGTTTGTCAATGTAGAGTTCACGGGCACTGTGACCTAACGCAGGGAGGGTGGAGATGACCTCATCGCAGTGGACGTACCCCATGTCGATGCTGAAGAGGAGGCGAAAACAGTATTCGATATCTAGGAAGGTGGGGTCAATAAAGAAGTCAAGGAGTTTGATGCGCTCGTTGTTGGTGATGTGGTAAAAATCTTCGTCATCTTCCTCGAAGATTTTGAAGAGATAATCGCGGCTGGCGGCGTCGTTAGGGCGGTTAAGGCGGACGGTGGCGGAGATGAAGTTAGAGTGGGCGGCGACTGGGATTTTGCGTAGGATGTCGAATAATCTTGGCGGTCTGAGGGGAAGGTGGGTTTGTCGAGAGCGGTGAGAAGCTGGTGGTTGGCTTCGGGGGTTGTCGTCGGTTTGGTGAGGGCGACGAGGAGGTCTTGTATGTATTCATTGATTTGGGGGTCGGTGGTGATGAGGGAAAGGAGACGATGACAGTTGTCGGCGTCGGTGGCTAGGGTGTAGGGGGTAACAAGGGTGAGGAGGAGGTGGCAGATATCGCGATCGTCTTTGAGGAAGACGATGGCGTGGACAAGATTAGAAAAATCACTGTAGTGGCCGGGGCCGGTGAGGGCGTGAAGGGTCATGAGAAATGTTTTACAATTATTAAAACCTTGTCTGCGGGTGGGGTTTAAGATGGCGTCTTCGATATCCTTGAAACCGTCGTTGTGGGCGAGGGTGAGGAGGGTATCGGAGATGGCAAAATTGTTACCGTTATGATTGAGGATGGCATATGGATTTAGGTCGACGGGGCCATTGGGTGCGTTTTTAGGTTTTATCAGTACCGGCTCTGATTTTGCTTTTTCTATTTCTTTTATTTCTTTTACTTTCTCTGGGGTAACAATCCTTTCTATTGGTTTATCAGGACAATTTTTGCACGAACTTAAACATAAAAAACCAAGTAAAACAAGTGAGATCGACAATTTACTTTTCATATTTACCTTACCTTTTAGATACTTAACATGGGTGCCCCTAAAACTTACTTTGCTATTTCTTCCCGCACTTTCTGCTTTGCCTACTCTTTCTACTTTTTTACACCGCTCTTTCCCGCTCTTCCAGCTCTTTTGTTTCTTTGTCCGCTCATACCGCGCTATAATCCTGCACTCTTTTCAGCAGCGCTTCCAGCTCTATCTTCACCCCTCTAGCACTCCTTTTCGCTACTTGTATTTCTTCCAGCTTTTTCCTCCCTTCCTGCGCTGCCAGCGCTTTCTGCACTGCCTCCAGTGCTTCCTCTACTCTTTCCTGCGCTTGCTGCAGCATGTTATACTGTAGTGCTCTTTTCTGTACTCTTGCCAGCGCTGCTGCCAGATCTCGCTGTGCTTGCTGCAGCATGTTCTGCACTACTCCCAGCACTTCCTGCCGCAGTCCCGGCACTCTCTGATCTCTTTCCAGCGCTTCCTGCTCACTCATCGGCTCTTTATCCGGCGGTTCCAGTGCGCTCAGCTTATTCTCCGCTATCTGCAGCGTGTCCCACGCTCTTACCAGTGCTCTTACCAGTGCTCTCAGCTCTTTTTGCACTTCTCCCAGCGCTTCCCACTGCTCTCTTCTTTCCTGTGCTTCCCACTGCTCTGCTAGCAGCGCTGCCCGATCTTCTCTCGGTACTCCCCGCTCTGCCTCATCTCCCCAAAGCGCTTCTTTGTGTCTTTTTTCAAAAAAACATGGGCACAAATTTAATGCAAGACCAAATGAAACAATTGTGCTCACTACTTTTTCCTTTTTCATTGCTTACTCCTGTTATTTTCCATCACAGTTGTAATTAGCAGGTGCCACATATCGATAGCTAGTAAGCGATAAAAACCAAGCTGATGTGGTAATCTGTTTGTTTTTTGAACTACGCCCAGCTGTGACAAAATATTGTTTATTTTCTTTGATTAATTCTACTTTTAGATCATAATTCTTGTTAATCTCGTATCCATTTAATTCTTTAAAAGCTGTTTTGAAGGCTTCAACGATATGATCTGTTCTTTTATAGTCAATTTGTAAATCTTTGGTTACTTCTTTGAGAGTAAGTTTAAGCTTGTTGCCCATGAAGATCTTTTTATCGTAACTTATCAAGAATTTAAACGCTGTCGGGTTTTTAATTTTATAACATTGTGGATTTCTTAAAAAAGACTTTCTTTCATAAAGCTGTCTTGAAACAAAAGGATTGAATGTTAATCTTAACATTAGATCTCTTGCACAATGAACCTCTGCATAGCAAGACGCGCGGTATCAGCGGGAGGGAAATTGAAGAGCTGTAATTGTTCTTGTCCAAACTCCACTTCGTACCGTTCTTCTTTAATTTCTTTTGTTATTCAAATTAGGCTATTACAACGCTCTAAATTCCAAATATAGCTTTTCTATGCTTTATGGGCGTTAGAAAATGATAGTGTATCTTAATATGCACTATGCTGTCTGTTCTTTTTTGAGCGTTTCCATAGCCTAATTCTACTACTTTAAGCGGTTTGCGCACAGCTTGCTTCGCGGGCAATAGTTTTACAATTAAACATGCCAAAGGCCGACTCTACGTGGGTTAGCTTGACGGTCCATGGCTATACTCTTATTTATTTTTTTGAATGTTCATATTTTAGCGTTTTGGTGATCATTTCTGTTATATGCGCCGGTCCGAAATATTGTATAGGACCTGGAAAGACATAATTTTCGTTTATAGTCCATTTATCTCTTTGTTTAACAAATTCTTTAAATGGTTTGCCATTTAAATCGATCAATGTCTTTCGTATAACAGGCTTTTCTTTACCGCATCTCTTTTCTATACCTATCATCATTGTAAGAGGAATTCCACCGCACTCCCATTGATTTGGAGACTTTGTAAGATTTCTTACATACGACATATAACCTGTAAAACCATTGAGAATGAGCAAAGCGGCATTATGGCCTAAAGCATAGGTGTAATTAGCATCAAAATTTGATGGAATGCCACAACGCCCTTCGTACCCGAAAAAATGCGTAATAGCCGAAAATTTACCACTATATTTATCTTCTTTTTTAAGCTCCATAAGTCTCTTGCGAATCATTTCAATTAAAAGTTTTTCTGTCTCAATCAACGATACTGCGACATTGCCGTGTGGATCTCTGTCCGATATAAGTTGTAAAGCAATCTCCACAGGCAGATTAGCCATCAATGACGAGAACTCTTTAGAAAGTTTGCCACATACGAAATTTTTTCTCTCTTCAACCGAAGAGATCTTCGAAAGTGCATCTTTATTTTCAACTAAAATATCGTTTAAAGCTAAAATAAGTTCTTTTATTTCAGGTATAAATTCTATAATACCTTCAGGCACTAAAACGATACCAAAATTTTTTCCCGCTTGCGAACGCTTTATTATAACATCAACTATACCTTCAACAACTTTGACAAGAGTCATATTTTTTGCCAAAATCTCTTCACCAATCAAAACAATGTTAGGCTGAGTTTTGAAACCAACTTCCAACGTAATATGCGAAGCGCTTCTGCCCATAAGACGGACAAAATGCCAAAGCTTACGCGATGAATTTGCATCTCTGCAGATATTACCAACAAGTTCAGAGTAAATTTTTGTCGCCGTATCAAAACCAAACGAAACTTCTACATATTTATTTTTTAAATCGCCGTCAATAGTTTTTGGAATACCAATAACACACTTATCTATATTCTCCTGCTTGAGATATTCTGCAATCATTGCCGCATTTGTATTAGAATCATCACCGCCAACAACAACCAATGCGTCAACATTGCATATTTCAAGATTTTTTTTTGCCAAATAAAACTGATCCGCAGTCTCAATTTTTGTTCTGTCGGCCTGTATATAGTCGAATCCTCCGGTATTTCTGTACTCATCAAGAACTTTTTCAGAAATTTCTTTGTACCTGTTTTTTAATATTCCTGACAAGCCACCAATGTAACCTATTAGGGTATTTTTTTTATTTGCTTTTTTTAACCCATCATAAAGCCCTGCGACGACGTTATGTCCTCCTGGAGCCTGACCTCCCGAAAAGACTACTGCAACTTTCATAACTTTCTTTTTAACGACAATATTTGATCCCTTCTCAAATGTAACTATAGGCAACCCGTAAGTATTTTTAAAAAATCCCATAACTTTATCTTGATCTGCTACGGACTGTGTTAGTTTTCCTTTAGCTGGTTTTACAGAAGTCACACCATTTCTTAATATACTAGGAAGTACGGGTTTAAATCTTGTCCTCTCAATTTGAATTTCTGAAGTCTTGAATGATTTCCGTGCCATGTTTTTACACCTTTGTTTTTATTTTTTTTATTATAGCTAACTCACAACAAACGCATAAAAAGTAATTTTAACCCCCTCCCCTCCTAAACTGTTTTGTAACTGTATATTATGAGGTACAATGCAAACTTATCTTTATTTTGCCCACTTACTTTAACGGTAAGCATTTACTACCTCTTGTATTTTTTTTACAGTAACGTATATGTCTTGCGATGATGTTATTTCTGTTATCATGCAAATATTGTCAGGTTTATATTTATACACTTCAAGCAAATTTGAAAGTTTAATTCCTCCGATAGCAACTTTAGGGATTGCTATATTCCTTACACAAAAATCTAAATAATCTAATCCTACGGGATCCGCAGCATCATCTTTTGTGAAAGTTTTATATATGGGACCTACGCCTATGTAATCAGCACCTTGTTCTACTGCAAGTAAAGCTTGTTTTGGCAAATTAGTAGATACTCCTATGGTTATGTCGTCTCCTACGAACTCTCTTACTTTTATAAGGGGCAAATCGTCTTGACCTATATGGATGCCGTCACTGCAAACAGCCAACGCTATATCGACATCGTCGTTTACTATAAAAAAACAGCTGTAATCTAAAGTTAGTTTGCGTATAATCTCACATTGTTTAAACTTTTCAATTTTTGCTTTATGTTTATCGCGGTATTGCAGGATTTTTATACCTGCATCAAGCATTTGCTTGACAACCGTAACGTTGTCTTTGCCGTTTGAAAAATTTTCGGCAGTAATTGCATATAAACCTTTAGGCATTTGTTTTTTCATAATAGTGTAAATTCAAGCAGCTAAGCAGCAGAATTAAAGACCTCCTTTGATATGCAGGATAATTTAGACACTTAACTTTATTGACAACACACCTTTGCATTAGCTCAAAAAAAGATGCAGCACGCCCTTTTTGAACCATAACCACATCCGTTTTAGTAAATTTAGTCTGGTTTATTGATTAATATTGTTCATTTTGACACAGTTGTTTTTATGTTTTAAATTTTTAATATCAATAACATCGGCATTATTCCAAAGTTTTTCAAGTTTGTGCAATTCTCTCATTTCGGGAGACATAATATGTGCAATAATACCACTGTAATCTATAACCTGCCAAGTTGAAGAAGATATGCCGTCTCTTCTTAAAGATCTTACATCTTGTTCTTTAAAAGTTTTTTCAATATCAGCCGATGTTGCGTTCATCTGCGGTGTTGACTGGGCTGTAGTTATAACAAAATAGTTTGCAATCGTAGTTAAATTACATTCAAAATAACAGTATCTATCGCTTCCTTATCGTCAGCTATCCATGCGGCCTTAAGAGCTAACTCGTAAAAATCAATTTTTGCCGGCATGTTCCCCTCTTTTATCAAGATTGTCGTATATTATACAATCCCTACCAAGAAATACATCAATATCTACATACGCCTTATTGTCATAAGAGACTATCACTTTATTGGTCTCTAAAATCTTTGCTATCTTTAAAGCTTGATAGAATTTTCCTTTATAGTCTTTTATCAAAGTTTTCTCGTAAGATGTAGAAAAATTACTCCAATCCAATACATCAAATTTATTATCTCTTAAAACCCATGTTAACTTTTCTGCTATTCGAGGTTTTTTTGAAGCATTTTTGATATCAACCAATATATCATTTGTTTTTGTCTGTGAACTTACGTTAACACAGTATATTGTATCTAAAAATTCTTTAATGTTTTGTTTATCAGGTTCAACCCTCGTTTTTGTGTACTTTACCGGTAGTTCGCAAAACATAAGTATAGGTTTTAAGGTTTTAAATCTCAAAACGGAAGTTACAAATGATATTCTTGAAATATTAGTATCTAAAAAATGATGATTTTTATAGATATTTAGTATTTTATACGGTATCAAATTTAAGACATATTCTATTGTTTCATAACGGTTTAAAGACTCTAAATCTTTATTTTCAAAGTTATCTTTTGCAATAAGAGACTGGAGCCCTTTATTATTACCTGTTATAGCATTAAGCATTTCAAAGCTCATATTAATATAAAAACTAGGTTCAAGCGTGTTTTCTAAAGTTTCATGTAAATCTAAATAAAATTTTTGTATAGCAAAGTTTAAATCTTTTTTTGCGTTTTCATTAAACTGCGCTTTAAAGCTTATCGCCTTTTCTTTCTTCTTAAAAACAACAACATCAGTATTTACAGATAATACTTTTAATACATTGGCTCCTCTGTTATATAAAATGGTATATACATCAAGTCTCCCAGGAAATAATTTCTCACTACCGTATAATAAAACAGAAAAAGTAACGTCACCCTTATTTTTAATTTCCTTCCCGATAGCATCATTTTTATGCACATAAATACACAAAAGTAATATTACAAATATTATGCCTAAAATAACAACTGTTATTTTAATTATATTTTTTATAATTCGAGACATACCAATTCCACGTATCTACAGTTTGCGGACACAACCAACTGCCGCTATCAATAACATATTCTACTTTTTTCTTAAGGATTTCAAAAAAAGCTTTATCTAAATCATTCTTTGCTAAATCTCGTATTCTTTTTGCATATTTCCATTTTCTGTCATGAGAAACAGAATCTGAGACAAAAACTATTTTCTCAAGAACGCTCATATTTTTTCTGCCCAGAGTATGATTTCTTATCGTATTTAAAATATCTTTATCTTTTATTTTAAATTCTTCCTTTGCGACAATTTCACCGGCAAAGGAATGCAGTAAATGCGGCGAAAATTTTACTATTTCTTTAAACCATTCAAAAGTTTTACGTCTTTTAAAAAAATCAATAAGTTCTTCGTTTGTCATGGCTTTCGCACAATCATGTAAAAGTCCCGTAATTTGGGCACTCAATAAGTCTACATTATTTTTTGAAGCAAGTTCTACCGCAATCATAGCGACATTGTAAGAGTGTTCAAATCTTTTAGGACTTAGATGCTTAGATAGGTAGTCAAATATCTGTATTTCAATGTTCCTGTTCATTTAGGGTAGTCATTTCCTATACCGCGGTTTATAGTTGTCAATTACTTTTTTTAAACGGGCACAAAGTTTACAATACTTAGGCTTGGTTGATATTAAGTCTTTCTTTTCATAATTTTACCCTATACAACTGAACAAACACGCAAATCCTCTAATGCTTACTACCATTTTTGCGCCCAAAATAGCAATTTGAGTCTACCTAAAAACTCTTAAAATTTATCAAAAAAGGATAGCGCAAAAGATATCTTTTTTGATAAAAAAAAGATATAATTTTTTTGGAAAGCAGAGGCAATTTTTACTTGCACAAGAGAAAAGGTTTCTTATATTTTGACAAATTTTTAGGATTTTTATCTTAATGTTTGTAAAATTGATGGCTGAAGGCTTTTATGACTTTATCTGCAATTGGAGCTCAACTTGCTTTAGGTATCTCGTCGTAAAAATAACATCGGGTGCACACTAGCGACGGCTTTGCTGTATGGGTTTTTAGACAGGCCCATAATGTAGTTGTTTAGAGGTATAAAAATGACAGATGTTATAGTTTACATAGGGAGGTTCCAACCACCAACGCTTGCTCATTTTGAAATAATAAAAAAAGCACAGCACTTAGCTAAAAAAGTTATAGCAATAGTATGCTCTGCAAAAAAAGCAAGAAGCGTTCATAACCCTTGGATTGCCCGAGAAAGAATTGAAATGCTGGGTTTGGTTAAAGAAATTGACTACGGAAGACTGGTCATTGCATCTATGCCAGACAGTAACTACGATTTTTCGTGGTGGTTGGCTGAAGTTGAAAAAATAGTAAATCAAAATACAAATCAAAACGATAAAGTAGGCATAGTAGGACATAAAAAGGATAATACAAGTTATTATTTGGATTATTTTCCAAAATGGGAATTTGCTGAAGTGCCTAAATTATACAACGGTTTGTCCGCAACACAAATAAGAGAAAAGTTATTTGAAAACAATTATATCTTGCGTGTACCTGATGAAGTAAGCAAATGGTTAAATAATTGGATTTCAAACAATAAAAATATTTATAATGCCTTAAAAGATGAATACAGTTACATCAAAGGCTATAAGGACATGTGGAAATCAGCACCTCTTGCCCCTGTTTTTGTAACTGCAGATGCAATTGTAATTTGTAAAAAAAATATTCTTTTGATACACAGAAACAGTAACCCCGGAAAAGGTCTTTATGCAATACCTGGTAGTTTTTTAGAGCAAACAGAGTTTATCGCCAACTGCGCTATAGGAGAATTAAAGAAAGAAATTGAAATTGATGTTGATGCTAGCACTCTCAAAAAGAGTTTGTCTTTTGTGAAAGTATTTGACGATCCATCTAGAGACCAAAGAGGAAGAAGTATTGCACATGTTCATTTGTTTGATTTAGAATTAGATGATTTACCAAACGTTAAGTCTTCCGGTGATGCTTGTGCAGTCAAATGGATGCCTCTTAAAAATTTAGACGAACTGCAAGATAAATTTTTTGGAGATCATTATCAAATTATCAAGAATATGTTAGAAGTGTAAAACAAGACAAGCAGTATATGTTTAGGGTGCCTCTAATAAGTTCTAACTGGTCACTATTGCTATGTCTTTGTTTTTGGTACCCGATGTTATTTTTACGACGAGATATCTTAAACAAGGTTGGCATGGTAAATACAGAAATCTGTAAAGCCATGGATTTTAGAGACACCTGATTTTAGTTAAAATGCTACAAATACTGTTGAATTTAGGATAGTTTCTTGTTTCTAGATTTGATTTTTATCATAGGAGAGATTTATGAGAAAAATTATTATTGCACTGCCAAAAGGCAGACGACTTTTAATCCAGGCGTATGACATTTTTAAAAAGGCAGGCTATACGTCACAATCTTTGGAAAGGGAAATTGAGCTGCATGAGTTGAGACAATTAGAGTTTGGGTGCGGCAATGGTGAGGCGATATTTCTGCTTGCCCGTGTTGCAGACATTCCGCAGTATGTAGATAAAAATTGGGCAGATATCGGGATTTCTGCATTTGACTGTTATCGTGAATACGAATTGGAAAGCACGGCTTCTCGGTATTCAATGTATGGTGACAATTTCGTAACGAATATTTTTGCAGATTTGAAGTTGTGTGAAAAATCAAGGTTTTGCGTTGCAGGCGAACCAAAGGAATTGGAATTTTATGAACAATGTAAGCAAAATGACGATACAATCCTTACAATTGCCACTCAACATCCAAATATTGCGGCGAAGTATTTTTCGAAGAAAAATATGGTAGTTGACATTATAACGATTACAGGTTCATCGGAAATAATGCCTAAACATGGTGAGATTGATGCAATATTTGATATCGTCGAGAGCGGCAGGACATTGGAGGAAAATGGATTAATAATTTTCGAGGAGGCTATGCCAATTAAAACTAAAATTTTAGTGAGTAAAGCAGCATTAAAATACGATGAAAATATTTCAAAAATGATAGGGAGACTTGAAAATGTTATTAAGTAGGGATTTGTCGGTCGTAAAAAAACGGTGGCAAGATGTGAATGTTGAAGTGGAACAAACGGTTAAGGCAATACTTGATGATGTGCAGAAAAATGGCGACAGCGCGGTTAAAGTATATGCGAAAAAATTCGATGGTTTTGCTGGATATAGTTTTGAAGTTGAAAATACTGTCAAAGAAAATGCAGACTTTATGCGAATTCTGGAACGCTCAAAGGTGCAAATTATAGAATTTCACAAAAATCAAATCGAAAAATCGTGGTCTATAAACAAAGATAACGGTGTGATTATGGGGCAAATTGTGCGCCCGCTGGAGCGTGTGGCAGTGTATGTTCCAGGAGGTACGGCGAGTTACCCCTCTTCTGTTTTGATGAATGTTATTGCCGCAAAATTGGCAGGTGTAAGCGAAATTATAATGCTGTGTCCAAACCCAAATGACGAAGTTTTAATGGCGGCAATTGTTGCAGGTGTAGATAAAATCTACAAAATTGGCGGCGCGCAAGCAATAGCTGCGGCGGCCTATGGCACGGAAAGCATACCAAAAGTTGACAAAATAGTTGGCCCTGGCAACATATATGTTACAACGGCCAAAAAGCAGGTGTATGGCAAGGTTGGCATTGATATGATCGCGGGACCGTCCGAAGTATTGATAATAGCCGACAAAACCGCAAGCCCAAAATATATTGCTGCGGATTTGATGAGCCAGGCTGAGCATGACAAACTAGCAAGCGCAATACTTATCACAACAGATGAGCAAATTTTGCTTGATACCGAAAAAGAATTGGAGCGGCAACTTTCATATTTGAAACGACGGGAAATAATTGAGAGTGCACTTAGGAATTATGGGGTCGCAGTTGTGGTTGATGTTTTAGAAAAAGCATTTGAATTATCAAACAAAATCGCTCCTGAACACTTGGAAATTCTAACAGACAACCCATTGGAGAAATTGCCAAAAGTTAAAAATGCAGGCTCGATATTTTTAGGTGAGAACACGCCCGAACCGTTGGGCGATTATATGAGTGGCACCAACCATGTTTTACCAACAGGGGGAACAGCAAAATTCTACTCGCCACTTGGCGTTTATGATTTTGTGAAGTTTAGTTCGTACAGCTACTATCCACGAGAAGTTTTGGCAGATTTCAAAGATGACGTTATAAAATTTGCAAAATTGGAAGGGTTAGATGCGCATGCAAATTCTATTAAAGTTAGATTTGAGGAGAGTTCTTAATGATTAGTGAAAAAGTTAAAAAATTAAGACCATACGTCGCGGGGATTCAACCAATTGGCGATGGTTGGATAAAATTAAACACTAACGAAAATCCATATCCGCCCTCTTCAACAGTTGCAAATGCTATAAAAAATTTTGACTTTGCAAGGCTTCGTTTTTACCCAGATGGCGATAGCAATGTGTTGCGTGAGGCTATATCTCAGGAATTTAGTTTGGGCGCAACGGCGTGCTGCTTCGTCGGTAATGGCTCGGATGAAATTTTGTCAATAGCATTACAAACGTTTTTTAGCGGAAAAACAAATATTTTGACACCAGACATCTCGTACGGCTTTTACAGTGTTTGGGCGCAAATGTATGATATTGGCTTAACGCAAATTCCATTAAATCAAGATTTTAGCATTGATGTTAGCCAATATAGAAATGGCAATGGAGTTATAATTGCTAACCCCAATGCACCAACTTCTATTGCTCTTTCTAAATTAGAAGTTGAAGAAATCGTTAAAAACAATCCAAAAGGTGTTGTAATTGTTGATGAAGCTTATGTGGATTTTGGAGCAGAAACAGCAATTCATTTAACAAAAAAATATGGTAACCTGCTAGTCGTCCGCACGTTTTCAAAATCGTATTCATGCGCGGGTTTGCGCGCAGGGTTTGCAGTTGGAAACAGCCAATTAATAAGTGCGATGATTACGGTAAAAAACTCATTTAATTCCTACCCATTGGATATGTTAGCGCAAATTGGGGTAAAGTCGGCATTACAGGACGAAAAATATTTTCATGAGAACTTGGGGCGCATAATTGTCACCCGTGACAAAACGGTCAAGGCTTTGAAAGAGTTGGGAATGAATGTTTTAAACTCAAGTACAAATTTTTTGTTTGTTGAATTTGAGAATGCAAAAGAAGTTTATGAAAAGTTGTTTGAAAGAAAAATATTAGTACGCTATTGGGATAAACCCAGGATTAACAAATTCTTACGAGTAACAATAGGCGCCAAAGAAGAAACGGAGGCATTTATACAATGCGTGAAACAACTTCAACAAGAAAAACTAGGGAAACTGAAATTGAAATTGCCTTGAATTTAAACCAGAAAGGCGAAAATAAAATCAGTACAGGGGTTGGTTTTTTTGACCATATGCTAAATCTACTGGCTTTTCAGGCAGGAATAACACTAAAAGTGATCGCAAATGGTGATTTGAATGTAGATCAACATCACACGATTGAAGATATTGGAATAATTTTGGGACAAACATTGAAGGATGCTCTTGGCAACAAAATAGGTATTAACCGCTATGGTTGTGCAAAAATTCCGATGGATGAGGTTTTGATTGAAACGGTTCTTGATATTTCTAACCGTCCCTATCTTGTTTTTAATGTGGAACTACCCGTTTGTAAAATTGGCGATTTTGAAACGGAGCTGGTGGAGGAATTTTTTAGGGCGGTTATCGTAAATGCAGGAATAACATTGCACGTTAACGTTATACATGGGAAGAATACACATCACATAATTGAAGGAATTTTCAAATCGTTTGGGCGAGCATTAGGCGAGGCGATAAAAATTAGCAGTGATAATATTCCTTCGACGAAAGGGGTACTGTAAATGATTGCTGTTATTGATTATAATGTGGGTAACGTCAGCAGCGTTTTGAATATGTGCCGACGTTTGGGCGTGACTGCCCAGCTCATGAGGCAATCCGATAAAATTAAACGAGCAAGCGGTATAATTCTACCAGGTGTAGGGAGCTTTCGTGTGGCTATGCGAAATTTAACAGAGTTTGGATTGATAGACATTCTAAACGATTGCAAGGCAAAAGGTACAAAAATATTGGGCATTTGTTTAGGTATGCAAATTCTATTTGAAAAAGGCTTTGAAGGTGTAGAAACAGCAGGGCTTGGGTATCTAAAAGGCAATGTAGATTTGATTAAGACCACTGCAAAACTACCGCATATGGGTTGGAATAATATCAGCGTGGGCGATGTTTATTTTGTCCATTCGTATATGGCAGACTTTACCGACGATTGCGTTGAATTCGCAGAATATGGCGATGTAAAAATCCCCGCAATCGTGCAAAAGGATAATGTTATGGGCTGTCAATTTCATCCTGAAAAAAGTGGAAAAGTTGGTGAAAAAATTTTAAGAAAATGGATGGCAAATTTATGATAATTCCTGCTATTGATT
This sequence comes from Endomicrobiia bacterium, assembly GCA_025998295.1. GTDB lineage: Bacteria > Elusimicrobiota > Endomicrobiia > Endomicrobiales > Endomicrobiaceae > Endomicrobiellum. Next base: position 4,231 of record BNVT01000005.1, on the reverse strand, counting down.
TGTTGGACGGCGAGGTTGTTCGCTTGTACAAGGGAGATTATGGGCAAAAAACTGTATATAGTAAAAATCCCATTGAAATCGTACAAAACTTCAAGAATATGGGTGCAGAATTTTTACACATCGTTGATTTAGACGGTGCAAAAAGCGGACTAACCACAAACTACGAAATAATTAAAGAAATAGGCAAAATAATCCACATTCAGGTAGGCGGTGGAATTAGAACGGCCGAGGCTGTCGGAAGATATTTACAAATTACTAATAGAGTGATTTTAGGAACTATCGCCGTAAAAGATCCTAAGTTTGTGCGCGATATGGTGGATAAGTATGGTGCGGATAGAATTGTCGTAGGTGTTGACGTTCGCAATGGAAAAGTGTCAATCAATGGTTGGCTACAGGACACTGGTGAAGATTATCTCAAATTTATCGATAGCTTACCTGTAGAAGTTGTTGTCGTTACCGACATTTCCAAAGATGGTACGCTAACTTCACCAAACTGGGATATGTATGAAAAAATTAGAAACAAAAAAATTATAGTTAGCGGTGGCGTAGCTAGTAATGATGACATTAAAAAAGCTGACAAATACTATGGCGTGATAGTTGGCAAGGCATATTATGAGGGCAAGGTGGATTTAGAGCGATGCTTAAAAAGAGGATAATTCCGTGTTTGGATATTGCAAATGGAAAAGTTGTAAAAGGCGTTAATTTTGTAGATTTAGTTGATGTTGGTGATCCTGTTGAAGTTGCAAAGCGATACGAACAGCAATGTGCTGATGAGGTTGTATTTCTTGATATTACCGCTACTTATGAAAATCGCGATATTATCTATGATTTAATCAGACGGGCAGCAAGAGAACTTTCTATTCCACTTGCCATCGGAGGCGGAATTCGCACGGTTGATGATTTTCGCAAAATTCTATCTTGCGGAGCAGATAAAGTGACAATAAATTCGTCTGCGGTTGCCAACCCAAATTTAATCCGCAAGGCAAGCGAGGAATTTGGTAAACAATGCGTTGTCGTAGCAATTGATGGTAAGTTGCTTGACAACCAATACAAAGTTTTTGTTGAAGGTGGGCGCAAGAACACAGGGCTAGATTTAGTCGAATGGGCGAAGAAATGCGAAACTTTAGGGGCTGGGGAAATTCTTCTCACCTCTATGGATGGAGATGGTACGCAAAATGGCTACGACATTACAATGACAAATGCGGTTTGCAATAGCGTAAATATTCCAGTAATCGCAAGCGGTGGGTGCGGGAGTGTAGATGATATTATCGATGTTTTCAGGAAAACTAACTGTGACGCAGCATTAGTAGCAAGCCTCTTCCACTATGCAATGGCAACAGTAAGGGATGTAAAAATTCAAATGGAAAGGAGTGATATACCATGCAGAATATTGATGGACTAATTCCCGCTATCGTGCAAGATTGGTATACAGGCAAGGTATTAATGCTTGCCTATGTTAATCAAGAAAGTTACGACTATATGCTTAAAAATGGTGAAACTTACTTTTGGTCACGCTCACGTCAAATATTATGGCACAAAGGTGAAACTTCTGGTAACGTGCAAAAAATTAAAAATATGGCGTTTGACTGTGATAGCGATACGTTGCTAATTCAGGTGGAGCAAACCGGAACAGGCGCTTGCCACACAGGAAGCTACAGCTGTTTTGGTGTTAACGCTAGCGAATATGAGATTTTAGATGAGGTTTACAATCAGATAGTTGACCGAAAAAATAGTCCAAAAGAAAAGTCATACACTAACTATCTTTTAGAAAAAGGTATTGATAAAATTTGCAAGAAAGTTGGTGAAGAGTCGAGCGAAGTCATTATAGCTGCAAAGAATAAAAATAAAAATGATTTAATTGATGAGATTGTTGATTTGGCATATCATTTGGAAGTTTTGATGTTTATCAGCGGTATAACGCCAAAAGATATACGCGCTAAATTCGCTAAGCGACACACAAAAGAGGGCAACTTGAAAATCGCAAATGAAAAAGGTGGTTTTTAATGCTTGATTTGCACATGCACTCTAATTGTTCCGATGGCGCAGATACCCCAACAGAACTACTGAGAAAATGCGAGCAATATGGGATTGAATATGTTTCTATAACCGATCACGATAATTGTAACGCGTACAATGATGTGGCTAATTGGAATAAAGTCTTTTCAGGTAAAATAATAACAGGAATAGAGTTGCAAACATATTTCAAGGGATTATCTATTGAAATCTTGGGGTACGGTTTTAACGTTGCAAAAATGCAGAAATTAACTAAAGAGTCATATTTACCATTTGATGTTGTCAATAACGAAGAATTGAAACGCTTATATGACATTTGTAAGAACATAGGTATGATATTTGAGTACGACGTAATTGAAAAATATCAAAAGAGTGATATTTATTATGCAACTGAATATCTACATAACGAGATAAAAAAAAGCGAATACAACAAGCGGTTTATCCCAGATAACGAAAGCTTAATGCTGGAGTCAATTTTTTTTAAACGCCATATTTCTAATCCAAACAGTTTGTTTTATATAGATGAAAGCGATTTAATTCCATCTGCCAAAAAAATCATTGAGATTATTCATAATGCTGGCGGGTTGGCATTTATTGCACACGTTTTTCAGTATGAGGAAAATGCGCTCGACGTACTTGGTGGATTGGCTGATTTTGTCGATGGCGTGGAATGTTTTTACTCCTCGTTTAAAAATGAACAAACGGAATTTTTGTTAAAATTTTGTAACGAAAAAAAATTATTTGTGTCTGGTGGCAGCGACTACCACGGCAGGAAACGCCCTGAAATATCTTTGGGGTCGAAAGTGCCCAAAGAGTATGTGGATAAATGGTATAGCTGTAGCAGATCCCTTGCGTAAGTCGCATTTTAAATCAACACATTAAGAGAGGTTGCTTTGAGTTTTTAGTTGGAAATTAAAATTTTCTGATATTTGCCCATGACAACTTAATATGGTTTTACGCATACAGTCTACGTTGAGTAGTTGCTTAACAAAGAATTTATACTATAATAAACCTCGCTAGGTAGCAAAGTGATTATATGACAAAACAACAGGAGAAAAGTCTATAGAAAACAAAAACACTAAAAGCAGCATTAAGCACATTTATTGCATTTAGTCTTGCTTTAAGTTCATGCGATAAAAAGAACGCTTTTCCTGTAAACAGAATGACTGCTACTCCAGAGAGAAAAGGTGATGTACCACCACCACAACAACCGCAACCAAGCGATGGACCAGATGGGCCACAACAACCACAACCACAACAACCACAACAACCACAACCACAACAACCAGAACCACCACAACCAGAACAACCAGAACAACCACAACCAGCACTATCAATTGCCGCCGCCACCACCACCCTCGCCAACGCCGCCCTCGCCGTCGCCCGCACCCTCACCCTCATCGGCGACGCCCGCCACAGCAATGCCATGATCGCCTTCAGCGACGCCACCGCCGACGTCATCACCGCCCTCACCCCTCACCGCCGCCCTCCTCGCCGCCCCCGCTGCCCGTCGTAGCACCGCCAACGCCCTCAGCTTACCACTATAAAGTCAAAAAACTAAAGTGTTAGTTGTCAAGGCCAACGCTTCCTTGCGACTACTGCACATTACACCGCACAAATTGATCATATTGTCTTATCTGCATGCACAATGCTAAAAAAGATTCCTATAATGCTCGGGGGTTGTCACTACCAATTTCGCCACGGTTGAATAACCAAATTGTTTAGCGTGCTAGGTATAACTATACTCCTACGCAGCTTTGCAGTTACAAGGAGCTATCGTTTGAGAGTCGTGATTTCTGGGTAGAGAAAACGACACTTTTGCACATCTTTACTTATCTCTCAAAGGGATAAGACTGCTTGTACTATACTTTGCAGTTTTGTTTTTGCCTTATAGATTCCCATAATGTATCGTTATGTATTTTTGACTTGTTCGGATATTGGAGTTGGTTGGGGTTAGTGTTGGCTGTTTTTAGTGAAGTTTTTATCGCACCAATAAATCACACTATCAATAACATCAATCACACGTTTTTTGGCCAATACCAGCACTTAAGCACATACATTCTTTTAACAACATTAGACCTCTTAATAACTAACACATAAAAGTACAATAGAAGTACTATGAAACAAAAAAGAAAGCAGTTAGGTCAGATGTAATGGATTTAGTATTAATGGGAGTAAAGAAAGCATTTGATAAAAGAGTCAAGGATAGCAAGGAGAG
>BNVT01000004.1 GCA_025998295.1 Endomicrobiia bacterium | reverse complement strand
CTCTTTTATCAAATGCTTTCTTTACTCCCATTAATACTAAATCCATTACATATGACCTAACTGCTTTCTTTTTTGTTTCATAGTACTTCTATTGTACTTTTATGTGTTGGTTATGCTAGAGGTCTATATGTTTTTGCATGTTTTTTGTATTTATTGCAACGGCTTTGTATTTAGGCATCTTGCTGTAAAAATAGTGTCGGATACTAAAAACACGAAGGTGTGTTGGTAGCGACTTTGCTATTGTTTTAGACAGATCCAAGTTGATATTATAAGTGTAAAATGCTATCGTTAGAGACAGTATAATTACTTGGTTTGATTTTATAGGGACAAAATCGTAAGTCTTCGATTTTAGTGTTCTTGTAGTCATACTATTGTAAAAAATTGATGGACAAGGAGAAAGTAAATGTCTTTATCATCAGTGGGATCGGAAACAGCCAAAAAATTTAAGTATTGGCAGTTTCGTATGATGTCAGTAACTTGGGTTGCATACGCTATGTCTTATGTGATGCGTCATACGCTTACTGTTGCTATGCCAATGTTGGCAGTAGATTTAGATATTACAAAAGCTCAACTTGGGGCTTTTATGACAGCACATGGAGCAATGTATGGACTATCAAAGTTTCTAAATGGTTTTGTTGCTCACAAGTTTAAGGCTAGCAGTTTTATTGCTTGTGGTCTTATTGTATGTGCTGCAACTAGTTTTATTTTTGGTTTCAGTTCAGGAACGTATGTTATGGGTTCCATGTGGCTTATTCAGGGCTTGTTTCAGGGTATGTTTTGGCCTCCAATTGCAAGATTGCTTTCATATTGGATTCCACCTAACGAACTTGCAACAAAAACATCACTTTGGAATACTTCTCACTGTGTAGGCACTATTGCAATACTTCTGGCCGCCGCTCCTTTAAGTTTTTTAAGTTTTGGTTGGAGCGGTTGGAGAAATGTTTTTTTTGCGCCTGCTATATTTGCCGTAATAATGGCAGTAGGGGTACGATTCCTTATCAAAGATACTCCGAGTTCCGTAGGTTTACCTGAGATTTCAGTAGGTGAAAATTCCAAAAAAGTTAAAGGCACGAGAGGAGAAAAAGAAGAATCAGCAGAATATAAGAGCTTTATAAAAAAACGAGTATTTAAAAATCCTTATATGTGGATTATTGCAGTGTCAAATTTATTTGTTTATGTTGTGAGATTTACAGTTTTAATGTGGGGCCCGATTCTATTATTGCAGTGGAAAGGCATGAGTCTTGCTGAGGCAACATCTACCACTGCTTTGTTTGAAGCTGTAGGAATTCCTGGTATTATTGTATGCGGTTGGGTTACTGATAAATATTTCAACGGTAAAGGTCATCACGTTTGCGCTATTGCTATGACACTTTCCTGTTTGTTTATATTTCTGTTTGTGCAGGCAAATTTTTTACCTACATGGATACTAATAACATTTTTGGTAATTTCAGGTTTTTTTATCAATGGAGCACAATCGCTTATTCTTATAGTTACTTCCAGCATGGCGACAAAACGCGCAGCGGCAACAGCAAACGGGTTTGTTGGAGTTTGGGGTTATTCCGCTACTGCGATTACTGGCATATTGTTTTCGTTTGTGCAAGGAAAATATGGCTGGCAGCCTGCTCTACAACTTACGACAGCCTTGGGTATCATTGGGTCTATTTTACTTTTTTTTGCTTGGAAAGCAAAAGCAACGGGTTACGAAGAGCTTGAAGCAGAATCTAAAAAAATAAAGACATAAAACGTTTAACCTACTTAAATTAAAACAGGAAGCCTCCTGCCTTTAAGCAGATGTGGTTTATCTTAGAAGTATTAATGTAGATACGCCGTATAAACAATAAGGTTATACAGGTGTATTTTTGGTATAGGAATGCTTGAAAAATATTTTGAAGAACGTAACAGAAGAGCACGGGAGCAAGAACTTTGAAAAGAATTTTTAATATAGGCCTCTTAAAAAAGCTGATATTAAGAGAAAAAGAGCTGCGGGAGAGACTGGAGAGGCCGTCCTGCGATGATCTTAGCCAGAGACTGAAGCCTCTGTCTCCATGAAAAAAGCAAACAGGGTCTGACATAAATTTTATACAGAGTCAAGAAGTTGTAGTGACCTGTATCCTAAAAAGGTAATCCATTTGCAGGTTAGTGAAAAAAACAAAAAAAGGGAAAATTGCTGCCGCAACAAACACATGAAAAAGTTTCTTGAGGTGACACTTCGAAATATACTTAAATGCGGACGGAGGGATTTGAACCCCCACACCTTTGCGGTATATGGTCCTAAGCCATACGCGTCTGCCAATTCCGCCACGCCCGCACCATTAATAGACCTCTTTTTAAACCGTGGTATGAATTATAATACAATAACCATCATAAAAGCAAACCGGTGTAAAATCTTATGATATATTTTTGATATCTTTCTTACAAGTATATAAACACATCGACGTAAACATATCATTTTCAAGATTGCTTTGTCATCTATGACAACACAAATAGCACGACAAACATATGGAAAAAGTTTCTTTAGGCGGCTGATTTTTTAGACTCAAAGCAAATTTTACAAGCTGCAGTTTGGTATTGTGCCTTGCGACAATCAAAAACCAAAGGAGCTTTCATGCGTTTGTCGTGACGCAAATAGCGGGAACCTTCTCATCACTTTTAAATTATTTGACAGTACCAGCAAACAACTTATATAAACATTTTCTTAATTCTTCGCAAACTAAATTCAAAAATACAGTATCACAACAAAAACATAAAAACTTTGCGGATGAAACTAAGAATAAGTATGTCTTCTCATATGTATAGAACACAAAATACCGATAGCGCACAAAGACGAAAAAACCGATGAACCTCCGTAAGAAAGAAGGAGCAAAGGCATTCCTGTTACAGGCATCATACCCATAACCATACCGGCGTTAATTGTAACATAAAAGGTAAACATTGTGGCAACTCCTGACGCAACAAGAGCCCCGTATCTGTCGCGAGCCTCTCTTGCTATTACAAGAGCTCTCCAGATAAAAAGAAAATAGCAAAAAAGCGTAAGTTGAGCCATAATCCAGCCGCCTTCTTCCCCTATAACGGAAAAAATAAAATCCGTATGTTGTTCTGGCAAAAAACCAAGCTGTGTCTGCGTTCCATTTTTAAAACCTTTCCCCGTAAATTTTCCTGAACCTATTGCAATTTTAGACTGTATTACATTATAACCTGAACCTCTTGGATCCACTTTAGGATTTAAAAACACTATAAGCCTTTTTCTTTGATAATCTTTTAACGATTTTCCAACTGGTACAGAAGTCGCACATCCAATAAGTATTGCCACGCACAAAATTATAGGATAAATGACAGGAATCGTAACCTTCAATTTCCGCAAAAACCAAAAACCCGCAATTATTAAAAACAATCCCATAAAAACTATATAAAATTCGTTCCATCCTGTTTTAAAAAAAAATGCAATGTTAGTTAAAAATGTTTCATTATGCAAAACCTTAAGTTGCATATCCACAAATGTTTCCAAAAGAGGGATACCTACTGCAAGACCTACAAGAATTATTATACACAGCAAGTAAAAAGGCTCAAATCCTATTATAAAAAGAAGAACAAAAGTAACAGGAAGATAAGAAAGAGTAGAAGAAAAATCCGGCTGCAGCATTATAAGTATCAGGTGTCCTGCAAGCATTGCAAACACAGAAATCAAAAATGATATTTTCTTTACTTCTTTTACTTTTGCATCAAGAAATGAAGCAAGCGCTAAAATAAACATTATTTTTGCTATCTCCACAGGCTGAAAAGAAACAAAACCAAAATCGAACCAGCCTTTCGTCCCTCTTTTTGCCGATCCAAATACTAATACAGAACTTAACAGTAACAAAGATAAAACATACATCAGTTTATCCAGATGTTTATAATGCTGATAATTAAAACTTGTAAGCAGTAAAAGACCCACGGACCCTATTAGATACGCTAAAATCTGCACTGAAAGATATCTAAAAGGGTTTCCGTAAACAACTCCCGCGGAGTATATAGCGAAAAAACTTATCAGCATTAAAACGGCAAACGCAAAAACAAGCCACCAATCTATATTAGAAATAAGACGTTGAAAAAAGTTTTTTTCTTGAATCATTGTTTTACGACCTTTTCTTCTTTATCATTAGCTATATTAAAATAGGCTTCATATATTTTTCTACCTATAGGAACAGCATTAAGACCACCGCCACCACCGTGTTCAACAAAGATTGCCATTGCAATTTCAGGATTATCCGCAGGTGCATAAGAAACAAACCATCCATGATCTTTTCCTTGAGGATTTTCCGCTGTTCCTGTCTTACCTGCAACTTTAATACCAGGGAGTTTACATTTTTTTCCGGTACCATTTTCGACTGTTTCTAAAAGCGCTTTGTGAAGAAGTTTCCATGTTTTATGCGTCAATTCTAATTTATCATCAAATTCTAATTCGTGCTTATATACCTCATTGCCACTAATATTCACAGCTCTATCTACGATATAGGGCTTGCGGCAAACGCCATTATTTGCAATAGCAGAAATCGTACACGCCATTTGGAGAGGCGTTGCACAAAGAGCACCCTGTCCTATTGCAAATATAACAGTGTCCCCTTGAAGCCATATCACCTTTGATTTCGACTTTTTCCATTCAGGATTAGGAATAAAACCTTCTTTTTCATTAGGCAGATCTATCCCTGTTTTTTTTCCAAAATAAAATTTCTTGGCATATTTCTCAAGATTTTTTATGCCAAGCTTAAGACCTAGTTGATAAAAATAAATATTGCATGACTGCGCCATGGCTGAAATAAGATTTAATTTTCCGTGTCCCTGTTTACACCAACATGCATAATGTCTGTCTCCTAACTCAAAACTTCCGGTGCAGTGTATGATATTTAAAGAATCACTAGGGAGAATATCCATAGCGGCGGCAAATGTAACTATTTTGAATATAGATCCTGGAGGGTAATGAGCCTGTAATGCTCTGTTAAAAAGAGGTAGGTTTTTATCATCTTTTGAATATTTTTCAAAATCTCTGCTTCTTACTTTATTTGTATCAAAACCCGGGCATGAAACCAAAGCCTTTACAGCTCCTGTTTTTGCATCAAGCACTACAGCAGCGCCCTTGGCTGCGTCACTCTCTTTTAACGCATCATACGCCACTTTCTGAAGTTTTAAATCAATAGTTGAATATACATCCGCTCCAATCTCAGGAGCAACATATTTAAACGCTTTTACTTGGTGACCTCTTGCGTTTACTTCAACTTTCCACCCACCATCCTTGCCTTGAAGATATTTATCATAAGCCTGTTCTATACCGCCCTTTCCTATATAATCTCCCATTTTATACCCTTGCTCAGATAAATTCTCAACCTCTTGTGAACTTATTTTGCTTGTATATCCTGTTATATGGCCTGTTATTTCCGGGTAAGAGTAAATACGACGGAAGTCTTTTACAACAGAGACTCCTTTTAAACTTAAATTTTTTTCTTCGATTTTAAACATCTCTTCCTTTGTAAGATTATCCACAAGCATTACAACTTTACCGTACTTTAAACCTTTATCCACCACAGGTTTTATTTCTCTTCCTAAAATTTTAGTAAGTTCTTTTATGATTTGCTCTGAAGGGTTTTGATGATGATCATATGGACGATATAGCGCTACATATGTAAACTCATTTTCAGCAAGCGCTGCATTACTGGCAGAATAAATTATTCCTCTTGGAGCGTGTTCGTAAGTATTGTGCAAGCACTGCTGCTGTGAAATTATTGTATATTCATCACCTTTAATGATTTGTAAATAAAAAAGACGTATTGAAAGACAGACGAACAGAAAACTAAAGAACACAAGAATTACCTTATGTTTTTTAAGGAAAATTTTGTAAGCAAATTGACCTTCTTTCTGCCATACCATTTACGCTTCCTTGAGCGCATAGTTTAAAACATAAAAAACCGCAGGAGCGACAAGCACTGTAGCAAAAATTTTTGTTGCACCGCTTAGAGTAAAAAAAGTAAAATTATAATTGCCACTACCATGAATGATACAGTAACTGATACAGTAAATAAAACTAACTCCCAACCAATAAACAATACTTACCAAAAATACTATAACAAACTGTGTATAAATTTTGTCTCTATCAAGCTTTTTGTTCAATCTACCTAAAAAATGACCTATAATTGTAAACATTATAGCTCTTGTGCCAGAAATATCCGTTGAAAATATATCCCAAGTTAAACCAAACAAAAAGCCCATCAGTTGCGCTTCCATTGTTCCTTTTGAAAGACCAAGATAAACAATAAGGATTAGTATAAAATTCGGAAAAATCCCACAGATATTTGTATACTTACCAAAAGAAAACTGTACTAAACAAAAAACAATATAAATGAGAATATAATGAATTATTTTTCTCATTTGCCGTCCACCTTAGGAACAAGGATAATTGCATTATAAAGATTATTGGACCCGAAAGAAACTTCCGCCGTAGCAGTTTGAGAACATGTAGACTTTTCGTCTGTCACATCTTTAATAACACCTACACGCATACCTCTTTGGAAGGCAGAGCTTAATTCGCTAACAACTACTTCATCTCCGCATTTAATATCTGCGCCCTGTGGGATATAAGTTATCTTAAGCAAGTTTGAATCAAAACCTTTCGCAAGACAATTAACACCTTTGTTTTTAATTTCGACAGGCAAAGTATAAAATGAATTTGTTACAAGCATAACTTTGGACGATGTTTTATATGTTTCTATTATTTTTCCTACGGCGCACAGCGTATCATTATCTTTGTTAAACATTACGACAGAAAGCTCATTATATAAACCATTGTCTTCGCCTTTATCTATAATCAACCATCGATACCATTCGCATGGCTCTCTGGCAGAAGTCTTAGCAAAAACAAACGTTGTATTACTTATCTTTTTTATTTTTAAAAGTTTTGATAGGTTTTCGTATTCTTGAGACATAGCGTCATAGTTGCGAAGTTTATCGATAAGTTCTTGATTTTTTTGTTTGTATGCGATATTTTCCTGCCGTAGATTAACCATTGTCTTAGTGTTGTCACCAATCTCATCTGAGCAACAAAAAATATAGTTTGCCACACCTAAATTAGGGTAGGCAATGTAATAAACAAGGTTTTTTATAAAATTTACTGGAGCAGAGATTTTGCCTATTATAAAAAAAACTGATTAGAATAAGAACTGCAAAGACAATATTACTGTTTCTTGATTTTTGATTTTGACACATTTTATAAAAACCCGATATGGAAGAATATAGGGGAGTTTTATCTGTTTTGCAAGAGATAATGCCAAAACCACATTAATCAAATAAAACAGACTAAGTTTACTAAAAAGTGCGCAGCTCAAAGGATTACTTATTACACCCACATATTTTTCTTCTTGGACTTTCTTATGTTATCCAATTCTTCTAAATATGCACCCGTTCCCCTTGCAACACAAGTAAGAGGATCATTCGCGCGATTTACAGGAAGTTCAGTTTCTTGAGATAAGCGCTCAGGGAGCCCTTTTATAAGACAGCCTCCCCCGCTCAATATAATTCCACGATCTACAAGATCTGCAGAAAGTTCTGCCGGAGTCTCTTCAAGAACATTCTTTACAACTTCTATTATTTTTCTGATAGGATCTTCCAAGGCATTCCTAACCTCTTCTGAAGTAACATTAACAGTCTTAGGAAGACCAGTAAGCAAGTCCCTGCCTTTTATATCCATTGTTAGTTCTTGGTCAAGAGGAGATACGGAGCCTATTTTCATCTTAACAGATTCAGAAGTATTTTCACCAACCGTAAGATTATATTTACGTCTAAAATACTGAACTACCGCTTCGTCCATTTTGTCACCAGCGATATCGAGAGATTTTGCAACAACCATTCCACCCAGCGATACAATGGCAACTTCAGTAGTGCCACCACCAATATCAACTATCATGCTTCCCTCAGGATCTTGAATTGGTATCCCCGCGCCTATTGCCGCGGCCATCGGTTCGTCTATAAGATGAACTTCTCTAGCTCCGGCTTGTTCAGCAGACTCTCTGACAGCTCTTCTTTCAACCTCAGTAATACCGGACGGAACACCTATAACAATTCTCGGATGAAGAAGCGTTTTCTTATTATGCACTTTCTTTATAAAATATCTAATCATTTTTTCGGTCGCTTCAAAATCCGCAATAACACCATTTCTTAAAGGCCTTACAGCAATAATATTAGCAGGAGTTTTACCTAACATTCTTTTTGCTTCCGTGCCTATAGCTAAAACTCGTTTTGTATCGCGTTCCATAGCCACAACGGACGGTTCTCTTAAAACAATATCCTGCCCTTTAATAAAAACAAGGACAGAAGCTGTTCCAAGATCTATACCCATATCGTTTGAAAACAATCCAAAAATATAATTGAACATTTACTTTCCTTTGTATTAAAAATTAAGAAATCAAAGAGTCGAAGACGAAAAGACTTATATGATTTTACCTGTAAATGGAGCCAAATACCAGACGATATAGTTCGGCAGACTATTTTGCTTCAACAACAAGGCCACACAAAAAAACTATAAAACACTACATAAACACCAACGAAAATGATACAGAGCATAGTCCGCTTAGATTTTAAGCAACATCCATGCCCGTGCAAACGCCCCGACACCTTACGGTCTGGGGAAATTAGTCTGCAAATAAACCTATATATCCTTCTTCCAAATCATTGCCTAGCTTCCCCTTGGCATTGTTAATCTCTTTAAACCTCTCAGTATGATCACTTCAACTCTTCCAAATCAGTCGCTTGGGTCTGAATTCATCGCTGAACCGGCATCCATTGAACCCGTTTTTGCCGGGACTGCGTCCTCCACTGCCGCTTCCGTTCCTGCTAAGTCTGTTTTATTTGTTGAGTCCGCTTGCTGCTGAGACTGCTGAGTCTGTTGAGTTGGTTGAAATATCTGACCCCGCTGCTGAGTCTATCACCGCTTCCGATTCTGCTGAGTCTGTTGAGTTGGTCGTAGAAACATCTGAGCCCACTCCTCCGGAGTCTGAACCTGCCCATGCTTCCGATAAGCCAACTGATTTGTTGCTGCTGTTGCAGCATCTGAAACCACCGCTGCTCCCGATTTTGGCTGACTCTGTTGAGCCCGCTGATACTGAATCGAAACCCGTCTCTCTGGCTGCCAATAATATGTATTACGCAAATCCTGCCGATAATACCGCTCGTCGTTCGACATATCCATCATCTTCTCCGTATCACAATTACCTGGCTTAGACCTTTTTGTAATATTATCTTCACTGCGCTTATCGCACGAACTTAAGGCAAGACTAAACAAAACAGTCACAATTAACACTTTTTTTTATTTTCATAATTCCTCCTGTTATCTTGGCATAGATATCTAATTGTTTATGGAATTAGAAGTTTTCCAAAGAGAACTTTTAATACCACAATCACCCAGAACAATACCCAAAATTATGGATTTTAGAGAGACCTGTTTATACAACTAACCTTACTATAGCGATATCCGCACTGTCACCACGTCTTGTCCCAGCTTTTATAATCTGCGTATATCCACCACTTCTTTCTTTATATCTTGGCACCAAAACGTCGAACACTTTCTTTACAACATCTTTACTGTTTATTTCGCCACTTATCGCTCTTATAGCACTTAAATCGGCTTTTTTCGCTCTTGTCACAAGTTTTTCAGAGTAGCTTACAAGTTCTTTTGCCTTTGGCAATGTAGTCTCTATTTTTTCATAGAGAAACAACTCTCTTGCTAGATTGCGAAGCATCGCCTTTCTATGCGAACTTGTAACTCCAAGCTTACTCCCGTTATAAGTCTTTATCATTTCTTTGCTCCGTTTTTAATTTCCACACCAATCGTCAAGTTTAATTCTTCAAGTTTGCTTTTAACTTCTTCAAGCGAACGTTTCCCAAAATTATAAAAACTTAAAATATCCTCTTCTTGCATCTTAACCAGATCGCCAATAGTTTCGATTCCTGCATTTTTCAAACCGTTTGAAGCTCTCGTCGACAGCTTTATAATATCTATAGGCTTATCAAGAACTTCTTCTTGTGCATGGACAACTTTATCGTTGCTTTCAAAGTCGTTTTTTATAACAAAATTTTCGTCTTCAGACTCAACGGGATCGCCTGTAAAAATTACAAGACTGTTTCTTAATATTTTAGCCGATCTTATCAAAGCATCCTTAGGTGTTATTGAACCATCAGTCCATATTTCTATAACAAGCCTATCATAATTAAGAGTCTGTTCCACACGAGTATCTTCTACTTCATAACTAACTTTTGTCACAGGAGAAAACAATGAGTCAAGAAATATTTCACCTACTGAATGTTTATTCGTCTCAAATTCTTCAGCAAGAACATATCCTTTACCCAAAGACACTTCCATTTCCATTTCAAGAACTGTCCCATTGTCTATATTTGCAATTTCCTGTTCAGGATTCATTATTTCGACACTAATGTTTGACTCGATATCTTCCGCAGTTACTTTTCCAGCTTTTTTGACTTTTAAATAAAGTCTTTCCGGCCCGTCTGAGTGGAGCTTTACTCTCACTTTTTTCAAATTTAAAACAATTTGTGCCACATCTTCTTTCACACCCTTTAAAACTGCAAATTCATGCAAAGCTCCCGTAATTTTAACGGAAGTAATGGCAGCACCTTCAAGACTTGAAAGAAGAATTCTTCTCAACGAGTTACCTATCGTGTGACCATAACCACGCTCAAAAGGTTCCGCGGTCAAACGACAGTAAAACGCCGTAGCGGTTTTTTCATCCAAAGCAAGCTTACGTAATTTTTCTAAATCTTGTGTTTTCATTATTTTTAATAACCTCACTAGCGACTATTAATTTATTTTGAATAGTATTCAACAATAAGCTGGCTATTTAAAGGATGCGAAACCTCTCCTGCAAGCGGCTCACCTACAACTGTTCCGGCAATCTTGTTTTTATCAAAACTCAACCATGTCGGCACACTTAATGTTATCCTGTCAACAAGTTTTTTTATAACAGTATTTACTTTATATTTCTCAGGAACCGTTATAACATCACCAACTTTTACTTGATAACGTGGCACATCTACTTTCTTATCGTTAACCAAAATATTTCCATGATTTACAAGCTGCCTTGCCATTTTTTTAGATGAAGCAAGTCCGAGACGAGCCACTACATTATCGAGTCTCAACTCAAGAATTTTAAGCAGATTATCACCGGTAGAGCCTTTCATCTTTTCCGCTACCTCATAATAATGACTAAATTGCTCTTCCGTTAAACCATAAACTCTTCTTGCCTTCTGTTTCTCACGCAAATGTTTTGCGTAATCAGACATTTTCCCCTTTACTGTTCCATGCTGTCCTGGACCGTTTTTGCCTCTTTTTCTATCAAGAGTGCAATTTCTTGAAGAACATCTCTCCCCTTTAAGAAAAAGCTTCTCTCTTTCACGACGACATAACTTGCATGCTGACCCTAAATAACGTGACATCTATTAAAATCCTCCAAGGTTTATTTTCACTCCTTATTCTATTCAAACAAATGCCCGGCAGCAGCCGTTGTGCCGAACACCACTTGCTTGCAAGCCAACCAACTTTAATAAACTTCCTACATAGATCACATTCTCAAATTGTATACTTGAAGATAATCGTTCTTGCTTCCATTTTTTCTCCTGCTAAACATATACACACTTTGCTCCGTGATTTCTTGAAGGTCCTTTCTCTTAGCATTTTACCAACATCATCGTTATCGTTACTATCATTATCATCATCATTACCCGTGTCGCATCTTTGAAATAGCGTACCATAATCTTATGATCAGCATATTTGGCGGCATCGGCAGCTAATATAATATGGAACCAATGGATAATCCTTAATGAGCTAGCTAAAAAAGCACACTGCGGCGGTGAAAGAGAGATGTGTGCGCTATTGCCCCGTCAGCTCGCTATACAAACGCATAAAAAATCTTCAAAGAAACTGACTTCAACCCTAAGTGAACTCATGCCAGTAGTCGTCCGTTTTACGGTGGTGACGGCAGGCAACGCTCAATCCCCAAAAACGATCCTATATAACTCGCCTGCTCTCTCCTTCTCCTTTAAAATCTCATCCGATAGACCTAGCCTTTGACCTAACTTTTCCAAAACTCCAGCAGCCTTGGCCTTATCCCTAGCATCAAGCATAGCCACAGCAGCATTAATCATCTCTTTCGTATCGTCATTCGGGATATCATCCATATTCAACAACTCAGTCTTGAAATCCTCCACCCCCACCCCCTCCCCCAACAGAGGGACAATTAAAGATCCATCTATCCATCCCTTTCCATTACTACCGGCGTCGGTCGCAAATACTCTTTCAAATACTCTCTAACTGCCGCCTTATACACCCTAACAGCTGCCAGATACTCAGACTTAGCTGCTACTCTTCTTATTTCTTCTATTCTCTCCGAAGTAGCAATCCTTCTGTTTACAAGGAAAGCATTCTTTTTATCGCACGAACTTAACACCAAACCAAATAGAACTGTGATTGCTACTATTTTTACCATTTTTATTTTCACGAATTTCTCCGCTCATATCCTATTTGGTCAGTATGTTCACTAAAACATCCAAAATTTTCCCAAAAACTTAAGCAACGCAGTATATGAATATAAAGCTAATAGACTATTATTATACTCTTCTAAGTTTTGGCGGGCGGCATCCGTCATGAGGAACAGGAGTAATGTCTTTTATAACCGTTATTCCAAGACCGGCACTCTGTAAACCTCTTATTGCCGTTTCTCTTCCGGGTCCTGGTCCATTTACAAAAACTGCAACCTGTTTAACGCCAATATCCATAGCCTTTTTACCTACCGCCGCAGCTGTCATCTGAGCTGCAAAAGGGGTTCCTTTTTTTGCGCCTTTAAATCCAGAGGCGCCTGATGATGCCCAAGTTAAAGTGTTTCCTCTTTCGTCTGTTATGTTAACAATGGTATTGTTAAACGTTGCCAATATATGAGCTCTCGCTACTCCAGCGGTGTACCTTTTCTTCTTAAATCCGCCTGTCTTCTTTTCATCTGCCATACATCCTCCGTATTTTATTTACGTTTATATAGCCAGCTAGCTTATGTTACTTGCAGTCTGTGTTTTGCGTTAGTCTAACCCTTTTTACCAGGAGCTGCGGCCTTACCGGCTCCTACGGTCTTTCTCTTACCGCGTCTTGTGCGAGCATTAGTTTTAGTTCTCTGTCCTCTTACAGGAAGATTTCTTCTATGACGAGAGCCTCTGTAACTTCCTATTTCTATAAGTCTTTTAATATTTGCCTGAATTTCTCTTCTGAGATCTCCTTCAACTTTTAAATTCTTTGTAATGATACTGTTTATCTTATTAACTTCTTCTTCTGTTAAATCCTTAACTCTTTTTGCAGAATCTAAAGCAAGTTCTGCAATAATTTCATTTGATATGGCGGGTCCTATACCGTAAATATATCTTAACGCTATATCAAGCCTTTTGTTCTTTGGTAAATCTACTCCAGCTACACGGGCCATTTATCTATCCTCCAGATTTTTGCTTCTATTTTTTAATCTATCACAACACATTAAGATGATTACCCAAATACTACTTTGAAGAAACAGACAAAAAACCACCCGACCCATTCTCCAAACTTTGACTAGCGACAATTATCCTTGTCTCTGCTTGTGTCTAGGATCCGAACATAACACCCTCACTACACCTTTGCGTTTTACTACTTTACATTTCCGACAAATTGGTTTTACCGATGCTCTGACTTTCATTTTATACTCCGTTCCACACCTATGATATGCCACAACTTTCACATTATACCACAAAATAACCGATTTCGAATCATTACGGACTTCTTTTTATCCTAAGAATAGCAAATGCCACCTATTTTGATACCGTTAAGTTGACTTCGCGTAAAGTTGCCTTTTGACACTTTGGACCACTCTGTCAAAAATCATTTCTCTTTTTTATCTTCAAGCTCTTTTATTTTTATTTTACCAAAACAACTCTATATAATCTTACACTGCCACCCACCAATCACCATAGTCTCCCGAAGAACTGCTACCGCTCGAAGGGCTAGAACTGCTATTACGCCTTCTTTTCACCTACCCCCCCCCAGCATCGTCCAGCTTATTATTTACGGCATCTCATTTTCCATACAGATCTATAATCATCTGACCCTAACTTTGCTTTATCATAATCAAAACAGCGCCTCTCGATGTTTCTTATCTAATATGACCACGTTGTTACTTAGTTTCTTAATCTCACCAATTGCCTCTTCCAGCTCCATAGCTGCCGATTTCCCGTTTCATATTTCTATTTTTTCTGCTTCCTTAATCTTATCATTTAGCTTGTTCATATCCGCTCTCCATAATAGTCAGCAAATCAACCTCAGCAGATAGTTTTCTGCCTGCACCCATCAATTACTGCCTATCCTACTATTTACATTCACTAACTTTGTCAACGTGCCCATAATTTTATAAATCAAATCTCCAAAATGTTTCAACGGTATCATACCAATTCCCTCGAAACCCAGCTCTCCATATCACCGTCCACCCAAGGTCGGACTTAGCTGCAACACTTAATCGTCCGATCAGTCTACATCCCCATCTCAACAGCTGCAACCGGTTATCAAACTAAACTTCAAAACCCAAAGCGCTTTCCTCCATCTCTGTATCTGTCAGATATTATTTCAAATCCCACCACAACAAACGCATAAGAAACATATATTTTAGAAGTCAAAGACTTCGACTACTTGGGCAGGACAAAGGTGGCTACCTACCTCTATCGTAAAGTATTTTTTATACATTTTATCGTATTGCTTACCTTTCTCTGTATATTATTCTGCCCCTTGTTAAGTCATAAGGCGAAAGTTCAACTTTCACTTTATCACCGGGAAGGATTCTTATGTAATTCTTTCTCATTTTACCGCAAATATACGCCAAAATTATATGCCCTCCATCAATAATCTCTACCCTAAAAACTGCGTTTGGCAAAGACTCCAAAACTTTTCCGTCAACTATAATTTTCTCTTCTTTGCTCATTCTATACCTTTGTTAAAATTTCGTATCCATCTTTAGTTATCGCGACAGTGTGTTCAAAATGAGCACTTAAGCTGCCATCTTTTGTAACAACAGTCCAATCATCATCCAACATATAAACCTCACAACCTCCAACATTTACCATAGGCTCTATTGCAAGAACCATGCCCGCAAAAAGTTTAACACCCGTGCCTGATTTACCATAATTTGGAATCTGTGGATTTTCATGCAAAACCCTGCCAATTCCATGCCCTACAAAATCCCTTACGACAGAAAACCCAGCATTCTCCACTGTTTTTTGGATCGCACTTGAAACATCGCCAAGCCTATTATCCGGCAGCGCCTGTTCAATCCCTTCGTATAAAGACTGTTCTGTAATTTTAAGAAGTTTTGCGGCAGTGTCAGAGATTTTACCAACCGCGTAAGTTCTTGCTGCATCTCCATAATAACCTCCATAAAAAACTCCCATATCTACAGAAACTATATCACCTGATTTAAGCGTACGAGAAGCATTCGGAATCCCATGCACTACTTCGTCATTTATTGATACGCACGCAGAAGCAGGAAAAGGATATTTCACTCCACGTATTCCTAAAAACGCCGGCGTCATATTCAATGACCTTATATATTTTTCTGAAAAAACATCTATATCTTTCGTTGTTATTCCAGGCTTTATTATCTCAGAAAGCTTATCTAAAATTTCACCAACAACCCTGCCGGCAGCTCTCATTTTTTCAATCTCTTTTGCTGTTTTCAGTTCTATGTTTTGCTTTTTAAAAAACAAGTTATCTTTCCCTCTACGCCTAAAAATCGCACATTATGCATACTTCGACAAAGTCGTCTTCCCTTTGTACAAAAATTTGGTTGACTGTAAACAAAATTAACAACACGCAACGACTCCACACCACATTGTAAGCTCTCGCCAAAATAAACTGTTACTTAATTTTCCTTCGACGTAAAACAAGTCAGCCTTTCACACCAGCAATAACACTTAAGCAAAATAACATAACAAACAACCAGCATTTTTCACCGTTATTTTATTTGCCAATCATCAATCGACTTATTTGACTAAAAACTTCTTTTTCATTCTTTGAACCATCTATATTCACAAACAACTCTGTTTTTTTATAATAATCAATTAACAGCCTTGTTTGCTTTTCGTAAACTTCTAATCTATTCTTTACAACATCTTCTTTGTCATCGTCTCTTTGAATTAAATCTTTGCCACAAACGTCACACTTCCATTCAATCTTAGGCGGAATAAAATCCACGTGATAACTCGCCCCACAAGTACAAACTCTTCTACCTACTATTCTTTTAATTGCTTCGTCAAAACAAACATCTATAAAGAACACTGCAGCAATTTTCATATTTTTAGCTTTAAGCATTAAATCTAATTCTTCAGCTTGTTTTACGGTTCTAGGAAACCCATCTAAAAGAAAACCATTTTTTAAATTACCTTCTGCAAGACGATTCTTAATCATATTAATAACTATATCATCGGGAACAAGTTGCCCTGATGCAAGAAGTTTACTTATCACCTCGTCCGATTCCTTTGCTTGTCTAAACATATCGCCAGTAGACAAATGTACTAAACCGAATTCATCTACAATCTCCTTAGCTTGCGTGCCTTTTCCAGCTCCGGGAGGTCCCATAATTATATAATTCATCTTTGCCTTCTAAAAATTCTTCGAGCCTTCTTTGGCTTTCAGACGAATTCTACCAGCTTTTCCATCTACCGCTTAATGACAAAATGGATTCCCGTTTTTACGAGAATGACACGACAACGACAAACTACAATGACAATGAATCTGTCAGCTTTTCCACTTTTCACTTCCAAATTTATCAATCAATCATAAGTGAAGCGTTTTAAATTTAGAAGACGCTTGCGGCGGGGCAAAGCACACAGTTATAAGTCAACGTGTGAAGAAGCATAAATTTAAAAGACACGACTCTCTATCTGACATTAAACCATCTACCCTTTAATTGTCCCTCTTTCATAAAACCTTCGTAGCGACGCATAATGAGATGAGATTCTATCTGTCCAATAGTATCAAGAGAAACGCCCACAACGATAAGTAACGAAGTGCCGCCGAAAAAAAGCGGAGCGTTCATTGCATGTCTTAAATAATCCGGCAAAACAGAAATAAATGCAACAAATAATGCACCACCAAGAGTAACTCTTTCCAAAACATTTTGTATGTATGTGGCAGTTGGATCTCCAGGTCTTATGCCGGGAATAAATCCGCCGGACTTCTTTAGATTATCCGCTAAATCTTTAGGATTAAAAGATATCGAATTATAGAAATAGCAAAAGAAAATAATTAAAGATGCATAAACTAAACTGTATATTACAGAGCCGCCGTTAAACAAGCTTGTAATCCTTTTAGCTATAGGGAAACCCCAAATTGTCCATTCCGGAGCAAGCTGAGCTATAGTTAAAGGTATAGACAAAATAGCCATTGAAAATATTACGGCTACAACGCCGGACTGATCTACTTTTATAGGAAGAAATGATGTCTGTCCGCCATACATTTTTCTTCCCATCATTCTTTTTGCGTAATGAATAGGAATTTTTCTCTGAGCTGTTTCAATCCAAACGACAGCAATCAAAACCGCAACAACAATAACGGCAAGAGTTAAAGCTTTCAATATTTGAATCTCTTCCATCCGCACAAGCTTTATAACACTAAAAACCGCATGAGGAAGCCTTTCCACGATACCCGCAAAAATTATGAGAGAAATGCCGTTACCTATTCCTCTTTCTGTAACTTGCTCACCCAACCACATAATTAAAACCGTACCTGTAATCAAAGTGGCAACTGTCAAGATAACCCAAGGCCAAGACGGATCAACAACTATAGGCATCCCTGAAGGAGTAGGGAACCTAGTTATCATCATAGTTAAACCAAAAGACTGTATTGTACCAAGTACAAGCGTTCCGTATCTTGTAATTTGCGTAAGTTTCTTCCTTCCATGCTCCCCTTCTTTCGCAAGCCTGTCTAAATAAGGGATAACATGCGCACCTTGCATTAAGCTCATGATAATGGATACATTGATATACGGCGTAATGCCCATAGAAAAAACTGACATTCTGTTGAGAGCACCACCGGAAAACATATCTAAAAAACCCAACAGACCATTGCTATTTGCTGCAAACAAAGATTTCATGGCTTCAGTATTTATACCCGGAATAGGAACAGTCGCTCCTATTCTATAGGCAACAATTATAAGTAGTGTAAACAATATCTTCTTTCGAAGTTCAGGCACCCTAAACATATCAGCAAAGCTTTTTAGCATATTTTTATTCTCGTTATTATAGTCAACTACTTCCGCATTGGCAAATCACATCCACCTAAAAACAAACGCAATGCACCAGTAAAGTTGTTTGAACCATTATATATTTTTATACATTTACTTAACGACTTCGGCTTTTCCGCCTACAGCTTTAATTTTTTCAAGCGCAGATTTTGAAAAAGCAGTAGCCTTAACTGTTAAAGATTTCTTTAGATCTCCAACTCCTAGAATTTTAACAAGCTCTGCTTTTGCAACAAGACCAGCTTCTCTTAACGCCACAGGAGTAACTTCCGCTCCAGTTTCAAATTTATTTAAACTTTCAATGTTGACGATTTCGTATTCTTTACGAAACCGATTTGTAAATCCTCTCTTAGGTATTCTCCTAAAAACAGGCATCTGCCCGCCTTCAAAACCAATTTTCTTTGCTCCATCACCTGAACGAGCCCTCTGACCTTTAGAACCGCGAGTAGATGTGCGGCCATGCCCTGATCCCACTCCGCGCCCTACAATCTTCCTTCTATGTTTTGAGCCTTTTGCAGGCTGCAAATTATTTAAACCTATCATATCTCTGCAACCTCTTTTCCTCTAATTTTAGCAACTTCCTCTTTTGAACGAAGTCCTTTTAGGGCATTGATTGTTGCATAAACTACGTTAAAAGGATTTGAAGAGCGCATTGACTTTGTAAGCACATCTCTAATTCCTACAGCTTCAAGAACGGCTCTAACGGCTTCACCCGCTATAACGCCAGTCCCTGGAGCAGCAGGTTTCAATAATACCTTTCCCGAGCCCGAAATACCTATTATTTCATGAGGAATAGTACTTCCCTTTAACTGAACCAAAACCATATGCTTCGACGCTTGCGCACCACCCTTCTGAATTGCAGTCTGCACTTCATTCGCTTTACCAAGACCGCAACCTACCTTGCCGGCTTCATCGCCCACCACTACCAAAGCATTGAAAGAGAATCTTTTTCCACCCTTAACAACTTTTGTCACTCTGTTAATGGCAACAACAGTTTCTTTTAAGCCATTGTTACCTCGTTGTCTTCCTATTCTTTCAGCCAACTTGTCCTCCTAAAAACAGCACCTACGTTTATTTTAAAACTCTAAGCCATTTTCTCTTGCAGCATCTGCAAGAGCCTTTATTTTACCAGCATATTCGTATCCCCTGCGATCAAAAACAACTTTTTTTACGCCTTTTTCAACTGCTTTTTTTGCAATTAAATCACCTACGAACTTAGCCGCCGCAACTGTATCAGTAACTTTAATTTTATCCTTAAGTTCAGGAGATAGCGTTGACGCAGACGCAAGAGTAATACTCATGCTATCGTCAATGATCTGTGCATAAATATGCTTATGTCCACGATGAACGCTTAAGCGAGGCCTTGCTTGCGTTCCTTTAATTTTACTTCTAACTCTGTTTACGCGATAATCGAATCTTTTGTTAGAATCTTTCATCTGATATCCTCTAATGACGGCAAAAAAACTATTATTTTTTACCACCAGCCGCAGCTTTTCCGGCTTTTCTTATAATCTTCTCACCTAAATATCTTATACCAAAACCCTTGTAAGGTTCCGGCGGCTTTACAGCTCTAATCTGAGCAGCAAATGCTCCAACTTCATACTTATCAGCACCTGTTACAACAATCAAAGTATTCTTATCTTGAGTAATAGTTACAGCAACTTTTACAGTAGAAGGGATCGTGAGATTTACAAGATGCGAGAAACCCACAGCAAGAACCAACTTGTTTCCGCTATCTATATTTGCCTTATAACCAAGACCGATAGCTTCAAGTTCTTTTTTGAAACCCTTCGTAACGCCTTCAACCATATTGACCACAAGTCCCCTTATAAGACCGTGTAACATATTGCATTCACGAGACTCCTCAAGAGCCTCGACAAAAATATTGTCCTTGTCTATTTTTAAATTTATTCTATCATCAACCACCTGCGAAAGTTTTCCACCAGGACCCATTACTTCCAGCACTCTATTTTTAAACTCTGCATTCACATTTTCTGACACCTGAACTGGTTTTTTACCTAAGCGACTCATTTTTGGACCCCAATATAAATTTTTTGCTAAACAAACATTTGAAAATAATAAAACTGCCCAATTAATTCGATCTGCAACTACCAAACATAACCTATCACTTCCCCGCCGATTTTTTGTTTTCTTGTTTGTCTATCGGACATTAAACCCTTAGAGGTAGAAACGATAGTAACCCCTAAACCACCAACCGTTTTAGGCATATCTTCATAGCCCTTGTATATTCTCAAACTAGATTTTGAAACTCTCCTTATACCTTGAAGAACAGCTTTGTTGGCAGCAGTATATTTAAGATAAACTCTCAAAATCCCCTGCTTACGATCTTCAATGTTTTTATAATTTGAGATATACCCTTCTTCCTTTAAAATCCTAGCGATTTCCATTTTCATTTTCGAAAATGGAATATCAACCTTTTCATGCAATTTTGCATTTGAGTTACGAATACGCACAAACATATCTGAAACTGGATCTGTAATCATTCAACCGACCTCTTTTAAAAATTTATTATCAGTTTCACGTAAATTACGCAAAAGACACTTTTCAATCTAGAAACGGCCTCTCGCCCTACCCTCTCCCGCGATACGCAAGGAAACAATTACGATGAGAACTGCTTATCTGGTCTGTCTAAAAACCCACGGTTTCGGTATGTTTTCCGTATTCATCGCACCGGCACTGTTTTAGAAATAACGTCAGTCACCAAAACAAGTTCAAAATTGACAAGGGCTTTTAGGAGTTTTAGGCAGAACATGTCACGCGTACTACCAGCTTGATTTTGTAAGACCAGGAATCTCACCATTATGCGCTAATTCGCGCAGACATATTCTGCAAAGACCAAAATCTCTATAAAAACCGCGCGGTCTTCCGCACAGACGACATCTGTTTCTGTGCCGCGTCGAAAATTTCTGATGTTTGCGCATCTTTGCTTCTGCTGAAGTTGTTGCCATAGAAAAATATCCTTTGCTTTATTTGCTGTCTTCCATTATTATTGTCTATTTTTTAAACGGCATACCAAAAGCCTCAATTAATGCCTTTGCATGCTCATTTTCTTTAGCCGTTGTCACAATAGTAATATTCATTCCTCTAGCTTTGTCCGATTTCTCAATATTGATTTCAGGAAAAATATACTGCTCCGTAATACCCAAGTTAAAATTACCCTGACCATCAAAACCATTTGGATCTATCCCTCTAAAGTCTCTTATGCGAGGTACCGCAACATTAATAAATCTATCTAAAAACTCATACATCATTGCACTTCTGAGAGTTACTTTAATACCTATCGGCATTCCTTGACGTATTTTAAAATTCGATACAGACCGTTTCGCACGGCACACTAAAGGTTTTTGGCCGGTAATAGTCGCAAGCTCCGCAGTTGCAACATCCAAAACTTTAATATTTTCTTTCGCTTCGCTTAAACCGATGTTGATAACGATCTTCGTAAGTTTAGGAATTTGATGCACGTTCTTAAAATTGAACTGTTTTTTAAGCTCACCTGTTACATTTTTTCGATAAAAATCTTTTAAACGAGGTTGTCTCATTGTTCTTTCCTTATATGTTTTCTGTCTTCGTTACCTTCAACAACATTCTGAGTTTAGACGGTGTTTACAACAAAACGCTCATGCACTCAAGCAAACAAAACTCAAAAAAAACCGCAAAAAAGCATAAATTAAAACCAAGTGTTTATAGTATCAACTCTCCACATTTACGACACACTCTTACCTTCTTACCGTCAGAAAGCTTGTCAAATTTAGATCTTGAAGCTTTATCGCATTTTGGACATACAAGCATAACTTTGCTTATAGCAATTGGGGCTTCTTTTTCATGAATCCCACCGGCGTCTGTCCGAGTAGGCTTCGTATGTCTTTTTACAAAATTTATTTTTGAAACGATAACTCTACCTTTGTCTGGAAAAACATTAAGTACTTCACCACTTTTTCCTTTATCCTTTCCGCATAAAACCACAACTTTATCTTTCTTCTTAACAGTAAGCATTACATTATCCTTTTCTTCTTGCGTGTACCATTGTCATGTCTTCTGAGGAGACAACAGACTTCCTTCCAAGTCTATAACTCAAAAATTACACACTTCCCGCTATGCTACTAAATTAAACCTCAAATGCCCAAGATATCCCATTCTATTTTCCGCATCTGCTAGACTATTTCATTCAAATCTTTAAGCACCATATAACATTTTCCTGCGAGACTGTCAAGGTGATTTCGCAAGTGTCGTCCGAGGAAAACAGTCGTTTTCAAGCATCCAGAACAACGCGAATCTCTCTAATTAACCTTCAACTTTCTAGATTCTTCACCATACAAAACACTAACTATATTACTTCTGGCGCTAAAGAAATTATTTTAAGATAATTTTTCTCTCTAAGCTCTCTTGCAACCGGCCCAAAAATACGAGTTCCCTTCGGCTCGCCATCATCATTAATAATAACAGCTGCGTTATCATCAAACTTGATATAGGTTCCATCAATGCGACGAATTTCTTTTACTGTACGTACTACTACGGCTTTAACAACTTCACCTTTTTTTATATTTGCATGCGGCAATGCATCTTGAACTGAAGCATGAATTACATCGCCAATACTTGCATAACGGCGTTTTAAACCTTTCGTAACCCTAAAGCAACGAATTTTTTTTGCCCCTGAGTTATCCGCCACACTCAAAATAGTTCTTTCTTGAATCATGCTGCTATCCCTCGACAAACTTATTTTTACACCTCTGACGTTTTATAGTCAACTAACCTCATATCGATACCATTACGCTACCCAAATTTTCAAGGAAATTCTGATTGTTTTATAAGAGGTAACACCGAACCCCATATCGACCAAATAAAACAAACAAAACTTACTAAAACACACAACCCCTCCCCTCCCCCACAAGTTGCAAAAACAGCAACCTGAGCCGTTGAAAGAAGAATGTGTGTGTGTGCACTATTGCCTCATCGGCTCGCTACAAAACCGCATGAAAAAAATTTCGCCAAGACTGCTTTTAATCCTAAGTGAACTCACGAACCGTCGTTTAGTGCTATCAACGACACTCAAGAATCAAAAAAGCCCTCATGCATTTGTCATGGCCAGTCCACCTCTTGTATTACATCTATTTTTTGAGCTAACGCAGTGTACCAATACTAAATCAGTTGACTATATTACAAACTTCAACTAACACCCATCTTTTTGTTCTTGAAAATGGTCTTGATTCCATTATTGTAACAGTATCGCCTAAATGAGAAATATTTTTCTCATCATGCACGGCAAACTTGCTCTTGCTACGAAGCACACGGCCATACAAAGAATGGCGATATGTTCTCCCTACAGATACCAATCTTGTCTTGTCAGCTTTATCACTAACAACTATGCCTGTACGGCATTTGCGTTTTCCACGTTCTGGCATTGTCCCTTCCTATTATTTTATCTTATTTACAGTCAACCAACCTTAATATTGATACATTTTTGCATTAGCTAAAAAATAAACAAAGCAAAGAAGAACCAGCTAAGCAGCAATAAGAACAACCTGTCATGAAATCCAGCAACTAGCACATATTTGAGCTGGCCCCACGGGGACATACTCCCCTTTAGTAAATTTCGTGTGTTCTGCTAACAAATATTTCAAAATACCGCCTATAAAACAGAATAAAATTCCATCTAAAATTTAAACACAGAGCGACACATCAATACAAAGTTAGCTGGTTATGGACTCTTTCTTTTGAGCAATAAGCGTCTTGATTCTTGCTATATCTTTTCTCATCTCTCTTATTTCAAGAGAATTTTTCACAGGAGTTACTGAATTACGGAATTTTAACTTAAAAAAACTATCCTGCAACTCGTTAAGCTTTGCGTTGAGCTCAACATCCGTCATATTTCTCATTTCGCTCCAATTTTTATTTCTCATCGTATCCTCAAATATCAGCTCTGACTAAGATTTTTGTATGTATAGGAAGTTTATTTGACGCAAGCGTCAAAGCCTTCTTTGCTTCAACTTCCGGAATGCCTTCCATTTCAAACATTATTCTTCCAGGTTTTACTACCGCAACCCAAAATTGTGGATCACCTTTACCTTTGCCCATCCTTGTCTCTGCAGGCTTTTTTGTGACTGGTTTATCAGGAAATATTCTAATCCAAACCTTTCCACCCTTCTTTATAAATCTCGTAAGCGTAACACGAGCCGCTTCAATTTGATTGCTGTTTATCCATACAGGTTCAAGAGCTTGAAGACCATATTTGCCAAAAGCCAGATAAGCACCACCTTTGGTTCTACCTTTCATTCTTCCCCTGTGTGTTTTTCTATATTTAACTCTTTTTGGCATCAACATATAAAAATGTCCTCTGTCCTTTATCTTAATTTATTTAGGTTCTTCCTGTTTGTTGGATTGATCTGTGTCTACATCCGCCGACGCATCAGCGAGCTTTGCTTCTTCAATTAACTCCTTAGTCGTCTTTTTAAAAAGTTCTTTTTTGAATATCCAAACTTTGACACCAATCTGCCCCATGGTTGTATAAGCCTCAGTAAAACCATAGTCTATATCCGCCCTAAAAGTTTGCAGAGGAACTCTTCCTTCTTTAAGCCATTCAGTTCTGGCAATTTCTGCTCCGCCAAGTCTACCTGCAACCATAACCTTTATTCCTTTAGCGCCTCCTGCCACCATTGCTTTTTCAATTGTTTTCTTCATTGCTCTTCTGAAAGAAATCTGTCTTTCCAACTGAAAAGCAATATTTTCGGCTGCAAGTTGAGCATCAACCTCAGGTCTTTTTATTTCCATAACACTTATAAAAGCTTTCTTCGCTGTCATGGATTCAACTTCTTTTCTTAAATTTTCAATACCCTGTCCGCCCTTACCAATCACAATGCCAGGGCGCGACGTATAGATATTTACGCGTAAATACTTTCCAGGTCTTTCGATAACAATTTTCGACACAGAAGCCAATTTAAGTTTATTTTTCAAATAGATCCTCATTCGACGATCTTCTTCTATCAAATCAGGCATTTCTTTTAAATTAAACCATCTAGATTCCCAATCTCTAATATATCCTAACCTTACACTTTTGGGATGTACTTTATGACCCATGTTTTTTACCTTTCCTAAAAATTTTTATCTTATTTTA
Organism: Endomicrobiia bacterium; assembly: GCA_025998295.1. GTDB lineage: Bacteria > Elusimicrobiota > Endomicrobiia > Endomicrobiales > Endomicrobiaceae > Endomicrobiellum. The sequence continues at coordinate 9,580 of BNVT01000004.1, read as the reverse complement.
TTTCTGTTGTCGCTTTAACGTTAACACTTTTTTTCTTTCTTCTTTCCGGAGCTACGTCCACATCCGTAACAACTATAGTAAGATGAGCTGTTCTTTTCTTTACAGGCATTCCTCTTCCCTTAGGACCAGGCCTCATCCTTTTCAAAATAGGCCCGTTTCCCACCCATGCTTCCTTAACCTTAAGTCCCGAAAAATCCTCAAGTCTTCCTACATTTGCAGTCGCACTTCTTAAAACTTTCTGTACTAGCACTACAGCAGATTTAGGAAGAAAAGAAAGAATTATAAATGCTTTCTCAACCCTCTTATTCCTTATAAGAGCAAGAACCTGATTAACTTTTCTTGGAGTATATCTAACAAACTTTGCTGTTGCCTTCGCTTCCATCTTTATATCCTTTTTATGTTCTGCACAAACCATGCCCTGAAATCCTGAGCATAACTGCCAACTACTATTAACATTAAACATCTTACAAAAGAATAATCACATCACACACTTTATTTAAGTGAGTCCTGTTTCTTGCTTTGTCATGCCACCATGACCTTTAAAAGTTTTTGTCGGAGAAAACTCGCCCAGTCTATGTCCTACCATCTGTTCCGATATAAATATAGGGAGAAATTTTTTCCCATTGTGTATCGCTATCGTATAACCGACAAATTCAGGAGTTATAACGCTGGCTCTTGCCCACGTCTTAATCACCTTTTTATCACCAGTCTCATTTAGTTTCTGTATTTTCTTCAAAAGCTTCTCGTCTACGTATGGGCCCTTCTTTGCTGAACGACTCATCTATTTTCCCCTCCGCTTACTTCTTAGCTTTATTGCGATGGCTTATTATTACCCAATCCCAAACTTTCTTAGATCTTGTTTTAAAGCCTTTAGCCGGCTGATTCCAAGGGCTTCTAGGCTGATTATTACCTTTGGATTTACCTCTACCGCCACCATGAGGATGATCGACAGAATTCATTGCAGTTCCGCGAACATGAGATTTTCTACCCATGTGACGATTTCTTCCGGCAGAACCCAGTGTAATGTTTTCATGATCTAAATTTCCTACCTGCCCAATTGTCGCGTAACAATTTACTTGGATGAGTCTTATCTCGCCCGAAGGCATTCTTACATGAGCGTAATCGTCTTCTTTTGCAAGAAGTTGCGCAACGGCTCCTGCGGAACGAACTAACTGCCCACCTTTACCAGCTACCAATTCCAAATTATGTATAAAAGTACCGACGGGTATACTTGTAAGCGGAAGAGAATTTCCCGGCTTTATCTCGGCATCCGGACCGGACATGAGGGTATCTCCAACGTTTACTCCTAAAGACCGAATTATGTATCTTTTTTCACCATCCTGATACTGTAAAAGCACTATTCTACTTGAACGGTTAGGATCGTACTCTATTGCTACTACTTTTGCTGGAATGTTGAGTTTATTTCTTTTGAAATCAATAATTCTATAAAATCTTTTGTGACCACCGCCTCTGAAGCGAACCATCACTTGACCGGTATTGTTGCGACCGCTTTTTTTCTTCAGAATTTTTATCAAAGATTTTTCGGGTTCTGTCTTAGTGATATCCGAAAAATCTGAAACTGACATTTGTCTTCTTGACTGTGTATACGGCTTAAACGTTTTAATCGGCATTACCTTTTCCTGTTATTGTGCAACTGCACAACTTGAAATAAATCTTGCTGCGACGACACATAATCGTCCATATCTATTTCTTTTCTTGTTCTTGCAGCAAGGCCTTTTAATTTTTATTTCAAAAAAGATTAGTCCTACTATCACTCAACCTAAAATCTAGGCTTCTTCAACCATTTGAATTTCCTGCCCTTCGCCAAGCTTTACTATTGCTTTTTTCCAATCGTTCTTGTACCCTGCATGTGCACCTACTTTCTTGCTTTTTCCGGCATAGTTTAAGGTGTGAACACTTCTTACTGTTACGCTAAACAAATACTCAATAGCCTGCTTTATCTGAAATTTGTTAGCATCTTTATCTACCACAAAAGTATACTTATTATCTTTTTCTTTTAGAATCGACGCTTTTTCCGTTAATATCGGTCTCTTGATAATGTTTCTAATATCCATTTTATTTCCTAAATAACAAAAAACAACCTCTTTATATTGATTGTCTCTCTTTTATTGAATCAATAGCTTCGGGCGTAATAACCAATTTATCCGCCCAAAGAACTTGATACGCATTGATATTTTTAATGTTTTCAACTACAACATTTTTTATATTTCTAGACGCCATTTTAAAACCTGCATCGTTAGAAATTGCAAAAACAACCTTCATACCTTCAATCTTGAGATTCCTTAAAAGCGCCGCCACTTTTCTTGTTTTAACTTCATCAATTTTTACGGAATCAACAACAACAATATTGCCATTGCTAAGCTGTGCGGAAAACGCCATACTCAAAGAAAGTCTCTTCTTCTGTTTTGACATCTTTGTGTAATAACCCCTAGGCTGCGGTCCAAAAATAATACCGCCTTTTCTCCACAAAGGAGAATTTCTCTGCCCTGCACGAGCATTACCGGTGCCTTTTTGTTTCCAAGGCTTTGCCCCTGAAAAAGATACCTCACCTCTCGTTTTTGTTTTGTGAGTACCGGATCTCTGATTGTTTAAATATGCTGTCGTAATTTCATGCAAAAGCACACCGGAAACTTCTGTGTTGAAAAAAGCAGGAAGCTCTATTCTTCCTTTCTTCTGGCCATTCGCACTATAAACTATCGTCTCCATTTTCTCTCTCTATCCCATCAGCAATGCCACATTCAGCTGACAGATGTTGTGATATTAACCTGTTGCAAAAACTACATAATTTTTGAGCGACAACAGCAAAACTCTTCAACGCTCAAATATTTAAGCATCCCAAAAATGGCAGAACAACCACGATACCAAAAAACTCACAGCTATTTCTTTTTGTTTTTAGCCTTCACTTCCTGAACCACAGGAATCTTTTTGAGCGTATTGCTTATAAACAGTATCCCGGTATTTACGGCAGGAACAGCACCTTTGATAAGCAAAACATTTTTTTCAACATCTACGCTTACAACGAGTAACTTTTGTATTGTAACATATTCATTACCCAAATGTCCAGACATTCTCATACCCTTCAAAACCTTTTGAGGTCCCTGTCCACCACTTGAACCTCTCGCCCGAGTTCTGTCAGATTGACCATGAGTTGTAGGCTGCATGCCAAAGTTATGTCTTTTAATAACACCGGCGTAGCCTTTACCTTTTGACACAGCACGAACATCAACATAATCGCCAGCCTTGAATAGATCTACTTTTATTTCCTGTCCTACAGAAAATTCAGCAACATCTGCAACCCTGATTTCTCTGATAATTTTTTTTGGCGAAAGGTTATACTTTTTAAAAAGACCCGCTTGAGGTCTGCTAAGTTTTTTTTCTTCCGTATCCCCAAAAGCAACTTGAACAGCAGCGTAACCATCGCCTTCAACTGTACGCACATTTGTGATAACACAACGCCCAGCTTCTACTACTGTTACAGGTATAAGATTCCCTTTATCGTCGAAGACCTGCGTCATACCTACTTTTTTCCCAATAATCAACTTCAACATAACATTTTCTCTCTACGATTCAAATATTTTTTGAAAATTACGCCTTGATTTCAATATCAATACCTGCAGGCAAATCAAGCTTCATAAGCTCTTCAACAGTCTTGGACGAAGGTTCGCAAATGTCGACCAATCTTTTGTGAACTCTCATTTCAAATTGCTCGCGCGATTTTTTGTCTTTATGAACAGATTTATTGACTGTGTACTTCCTTATGCTAGTAGGCAAAAGTATGGGCCCAGTTATAGTTGCTCCCGTACGTCTTGCCGTTTCTATTATCTTGGCAACCGAATCATCTAACATTTTGTGATCATACGCCCGCAACTTAACTCTCAAATGCTGCGCCGGCACTACTTTTTCATTTACCATAAATTTAATCCTGTTTTGTTTAATCTCTATTTATCTTCACTATTTAGCGCAAATCAACAACAATCCATTCTGATCCAATGACAGCTAACCGGTTTAAGTTATTTAAAACACAACTTTGAACGGCCTGCCCAAGCAACAACCCGCACATTAAAGTAAATATAAAAATATTTTGCAAGAGCTCTCTTTAGTCTGCACATGACAAACACATAAAAAAAATCTCTCGGACCATATTAAGCAAATTCTACAAACTGTTATTAGCTCTACCATCGATAGTCAAAAATCAAAAAAAGTTTTCATACGTCTATCGTGTTAATCTGTATACTAGAGTAAATATAAAATATTTTGCAAGAACCTTTTTTTAACTATCAAGAGCCTGTCTAAAAACTCATGGTTTCTGCAGGTTTTCGTATTTACAGTACCAATCCCATTTTAGGTATCTCATCATAAAACGACACTGGTTACCAAAATAAGTTTAGAATTAACAGTGACTTTGCTACCATGAGTTTTTAGACAAACCCGCAAATATTTATTCAACGATTTCAGTAACAACGCCAGAACCTACTGTTCTCCCTCCTTCTCTTATTGCAAATCTCAGTTGTGTTTCCATTGCTACTGACATTATCAATTCTACATCCATCGTTACGCTATCTCCAGGCATTACCATTTCTACTCCTTCCGGCAAATGTGCTATTCCTGTTACGTCTGTTGTTCTAAAATAAAACTGCGGTCTATATCCATCAAAAAATGGAGTATGTCTTCCGCCTTCCTCTTTTGTTAAAATGTACACTTGTCCCTTGAACTTCTTGTACGGCTTAATGGACCCAGGTATCGCTATTACCTGTCCTCTTTCTACCTGCGTTTTTTCTATCCCTCTTAACAACATCCCTATATTATCTCCTGCTTGAGCTTCATCAAGCAATTTTTTAAACATTTCTATCCCGGTTACTACTGACTTTTTCGTATCACTGATTCCGACGATTTCCACGTTCTCCCCTACCTTTATTCTGCCTTTTTCTACTCTTCCGGTAGCTACTGTCCCTCTTCCACTTATTGAAAACACATCTTCTACGCTCATCAAAAATGGTTTGTCTACGTCTCTGGCAGGAAGCGGTATTGTTGCATCTACGGCATCCATCAACGCCATAATTGAATCTACTCCTTCTTGTTCTCCTTTTAGCGCTTGTAATGCGCTCCCTCTGATTATCGGCGTTGTGTCACCAGGAAAGTTGTACTTGGCCAACAAGTCTCTTACTTCCATTTCTACCAAATCCAATAATTCTTTATCTTCTACTGCATCGCATTTATTCAAGAACACTACTATCGATGGGACGTTTACCTGTCTTGCTAGTAATATATGTTCTCTTGTCTGAGGCATAGGTCCATCTAATGCGCTCACCACCAGTATCGCTCCGTCCATCTGCGCAGCTCCTGTTATCATGTTCTTTACATAATCAGCATGACCAGGACAATCTATGTGCGCATAATGTCTTTTTTCTGTCGAATACTCCACGTGGCTTACCGCTATTGTCACAATTTTGGAATCATCTCTTCTACCTTGCGATTCTGATGCTTTTGCCACCTGGTCATACGTTACGTATTGCGCTAATCCCTTATCTCCCAATACTTTTGTAATCGCTGCTGTTAACGTCGTCTTACCGTGGTCCACGTGTCCTATTGTCCCTACGTTTACGTGTGGTTTACTTCTGTCAAATTTTTCTTTCGCCATTTTCTTTTCCCCAATTTTTCCCATGGTAGTAATTTGCAACTCAAAACAAATAGCCGAGGGCGGGAATCGAACCCGCGACCACCTCCTTACCAAGGAGGTGCTCTACCCCTGAGCCACCTCGGCGTCCACTAGGATGACAAATACCACAAATAAGACCTTATAAACCTTAGCAGAGGAGGCGGAGCTTGAACCTTGCATATGATCCTCTTCCCTATTTTGTGGTTGTTCAACGGTTTCTCTATATTAAACCATCTATTAAAAAATATATCCAAATATGTTCTTTAACATTTCTATAATTTTGCATATCTTTTCGCTTTCTATTAAATCTTGTTAAATTATCCATTGCTACCTTCTACTAAATACATTTGCGCTTTTGTTAATCGTTAACTTATCTTTCGGAAAATATTTTTTAATTGTTCACATACAGATATATCGCTTTGTTCTTCACACCTGCCGAATGTACTCCTCACTTTGCATGACTCTTACAATCTCGACATACATATCTTTGTTGCCCATGTACTGTATCATTCTTGCATTACCTCTTACTCCTACAGTGACTACATGTCTTAATGCTTACTTCCTCATGTTTTTAACAGTGTAGCATTTTAAATCACTAAAAACTAAAATAAGAATAATCCAAAGACAAACGGATCAAAGTAATAACCGGGCTTTTAATAAATGGCATATTTCTGTGCATAAAATCGCATTTTTGCAGTTTGCTGTATCTTTGCTACAAACCTCAAATTCTAACGCGACAAAAACAGTTCGAATGTGTTTTTAGATTTTACAGAAGCAAGTCATGATAAACGCATGAAAAAAGTTTCTTGAGACGACTGATTTTAAACTTGAGCAAATTTCATAGACCGCAATTTGGTACTTTCTGCGACAATCAAAAACCAAAAAAAGCTTTTGTGCGTTTGTCGTGTTTATTCATACTTGGGCCTGGTAGGACTTGAACCTACGACCATTCGATTATGAGTCGAGTGCTCTAACCAACTGAGCTACAGGCCCGATTCGCTATCAAATAACCCGCGCTTATTGTACTCAAAAAATCAGCTTCAGTCAAACAAACCTTCTTTAAGATTTGTAGAATAAACGCATAAAAAATACATGTTTTATCAGTTATTGTCACAGTCACTCCATCGCGCAAGGCATTGTTCTGATTTTGGTGCTGAAAACACAAAAAATCCTTATATCATTAAACCCCTTACATAACTAACATACAAAAGTACAATAGAAGTACTATGAAACAAAAAAGAAAGCAGTTAGGTCAGACGTAATGGATTTAGTATTAATGGGAGTAAAGAAAGCATTTGATAAAAGAGTCAAGGATAGCAAGGAGAGAAGAAAAGAAGAGAAAAGAAAAGATAGGGCAAGGAGGTGAGCAAAGAGAAAATTGAGTATAGAAAAGATAGTAAAGATGATGTTTGAATAGTATAGTCAAATCACTTTAAGTTGCACCATAAAGAATGAGAAGATGCATGGAGGAGTATACCCAAACCCCCTAAGCTGCGAGATGATGCAATTTCAAGTGATTTGACTATAGTAATGAGGGAAAGCAAAATAATGGGTTCCATTACAGAAAATACAAGAAGAACATACTTATAATTTATCAAATTTTGTATTGACAAAAGGACTCAGTTTAGACCCTGTAAAATCTAAAAGCACATATTGAACTGTTTTTGTTGTTTAGAATCGGAGTTTGTAGCAAAGATATAGCAGACCAACAAAAAGATGATTTTATATATAATGGTGTGTCCTGCTACTATAAAGACAATTGGGAAAACTTTCAAAAATTTTTAGATAACTTTGTATAAATTTTAGTTTGATTTTTGATTATGCAATAAAATTATATATAATGGGTACATTGACAATCAAAATATCTTAAAAAGATTTATTTGATTATGGGATAAGTGCATTTTGAAATTTGGCCTTGTTTTAGTTTTGCAGTATGTTTTATGTGTTTTTAAATATTTTTTAAAATGCCACTTCTTGACTAGGTTCAAATTTGTATTGAAAAATCAGCAAGCTTTTGTTTTGTATATGAAAATAATATGAATATTATTGAAGTTCTTTCTACGGAAAAACCAATTTTGGAAAATGAAATAGGCAGAATTCTTAAGATATCAAGGGCTGCTGTACGCAAGCAAATCAACACTTTAAGGCAAACCGGTTACACAATAAAGTCTTCTTCTGATGGATATACTCTTATGAAAGACGTTGATCTTTTTAATGAGTATGAGATAGAGTCGAAGTTAAAAAAGCAATTGAATGTATGTAAAACAGTAAAATATTATAAAGAACTTCCGTCAACACAAACCGCGGTTAAAAAATTAGCGGAAAAAGATTTTAAGGAAGGGTTTGTTGTTGTTGCAGGAAAGCAGACGGACGGTTATGGACGTATTAGGAGAGAGTGGAGTTCGAATGATGGCGGATTATGGTTTTCCATGCTTTTGAAACCGTCGATACATCCTAAGGAGACTCCCAAACTGGCGCTGCTATTAAGTATAGCTTTAAACAGAACTCTTGAAAAAAATTATGGCGTCAGTTCTGAAATAAAATGGCCTAATGATGTTTTAGTTTTGGATAAAAAAATTGCAGGAATACTAGTAGAAATGTCTGCTAAGCAGAATATAACAAACTGGGTTGTAGCGGGTATTGGCATAAATATTAATAATAATTTACCTAAAGATTTAGAAAGTTTTGCGGTTTCCTTAAAAACTATTTTAAAGAAAAGAGTAGATATATCTGGATTTCTTGCCGCATTTTTAATGGAATTCGAAAATTTATATATTGCTTTTTGGAAAAAAGGATTTAAGCAATTTTATGATGAATATAATGATAAAATGGCGTATAAAAATAAACCTGTAACAATTGATGTGGGTTATGGTATAATAGCAGGCATAAATTTAGGCATAGACGAAGAAGGAAAGCTTGTTGTTAAAACATCTAATGGTTTTGAAAGAATAATATCAGGGACTTTAAGAGGATTGAAAAAATGAAAATTAAAAATATTAGATTGAATATTACTATGCAGGCTGTTTTTGCTTACACTCGTAAGAATTTTAATAATACAAAAATGTAGCAAAAAGGAGAATTAATATGGAATTATTTAAGATGGCAAAAGAAGCAATAACTATGAGAAGCAAGCTGAATGATATGGATAAAAAATTAAAAGCTAAGATTATTGATGTTGAATATAAAAACATTAAAATACAAGTAAATGCTAAAAATGAATTTTTAAATTTGAATATTCCTGAAGATTTACTTAAAGAGAAGAAAGAAAAGATAGAAAAGCTTATATTGGCAGCTTTTGAAGAAGCTGGCAAGAAAGCTCAAGTTCTTATGGCTGAGGAAGCTAAAACTTTGATGGGTAAAGACGGAATAAAAATTCCAGGATTGAAATAATTTATAAAAACTATTTCGCACTTATCTTACCGCTCTTTAGTCTTTATGTTTGGCAAAAGTCAGTATGTTATGAGATTCTACTGGATGTTGTTAAGAATTTTTTATTTTTGTACAATCCCGTGCAGCTTATTTTAAAGGGGGTGGTTTATGTTAAAAGAAGAACTTGAAGCTACCGCTTTTCTTGCAAGGGTAGATATCAAAGAAGAAGATAAAGCAAAATATCTTTCAGATATCAATGCAATGTTTGATTATGTTGAAATTTTGCAGGAAGCAGATGTAGCCAATTTGATGCCTACAACGCACGTTACAGAGCTTAGAAACGTATGGAGAGAAGATGTTGTAAAACCCTGCCCGAGAGAAGTTATAGATAAAATGCTTGCTGGCGCGCCGGAGAGAGAGAGAACTTTTTATAAAGTTCAAAAGGTGATAGGTGCTGTGCAATGATAGAAGCAATTTATTCCATTAACGACGTAGTTGCAGTTGAATGTGACGCATTTAAAATCGCGGAAGATT
>BNVT01000003.1 GCA_025998295.1 Endomicrobiia bacterium | reverse complement strand
AATGCCGCTAACGTAGTTTTATACCTTTTGCCGATAACAGCTACCAAGATACTTATTTTAGCGATATCAATAACGGAATTTCGCCACAGTCTGGAAACAAGTAACAGTTGATGCATTCGTTCCAGATTTTACGAGGGAGAGTTTCTTTAAGAATTACTTTATATCCTAACTTGATGAAAAATTCAGGTTTAAAAGTTAATGTAAAAACTTTATATATTCCTAAAGCTACGGCATTTTCCTGCAGTTTTTCAACAATTTTTCTGCCGAGACCTTGCCTTTTAAATTCTTCAGCTACAGCCAACGCTTTTACTTCTGCCAAATCATCCCAAGAAACATGAAGAGCACCACAACCAACTATTCGACCTTCATTTTCAAGTACGACAAACTCCTGAATATTCTCGTATACAGCGTTTAAAGATCTATGCAGCATCTCTTTATTGTTTGCGTAACGCTCAACAAGCTTGTGCATTTCTTTTACGTCTGTAACCTTTGCCGATCTCAAATTCATTATCGTATCTCCGAATATTTTACCTTATAAAATCGTATCCCGCCCGAATTGCTTTCTTATTAACTTCAATAAGTTGCGATTTTAGGGCAAACGCTTTTTCGCATGCGGATAACGCATTTTTTAAAGTAAGATTTTTTTTATTATTAGTTTGTCTTTCTGCGTTAATGTGGCGTATTTCAAGTGCTTTAATTAATGCTCCAATCGAAACCATGTTGGCGGTTCTTATGTTCTTAATTTCTTTGCTTGCAATATCTGCAGCAGGTACAAAATAGGGTTTTATTTTGTACTGTCTATCCTGTGATATAACAGAAGAATTTGCAATTATCACAGCTTCGTCGATCATTACTGGCATAAATTTATCCAGCGACGGTTCGTTCAATGCTACTAAAACATTAGGATTAGAAGCAAATGGTGAACCGATTTCATCACTTGATACAATAACAGTAGAGTTAGCTGTTCCTCCTCGCATTTCTGCTCCATAAGATGGAAACCATGTTGTATACAAACCCTGTTCTATTGCTGCTTGTGCCATCAAAGTTCCTGCCAAAAGAACGCCCTGTCCACCAAAGCCAGCTATGACCACCTCAATTTGCATTTATTATACCCTGTTGCACTGTTTTTTATAAAAATACTTCCGAAGTTTGATGGCAGGTATGGTACGATATTATAATTCGGTTTGTCAATAATCTGTAGAATCTCATTCTAACATCTCTGCAGAGAGAGAGATAATGACTACAACGGCAACTGATAAAGCATGTGTCTTTCATATATTTATCGTAAAGAACCAACACGCAGGCAAAACGCATGAGAGCTCTTTTGGTTCTTGAGTATCGTCGGTGATGCTAAATAATAGCCCATGGAATTTGCTTAAATCTAAAATCAATCTCGTCGTGAAATCTATTTCATGCGTTTGTCGCTAACCAACACATTAAAGATTAAAACAAATTTCTAAAAAATGATATAATGCCGGCGGTTTGAATAATGACATCAAACAAAAATCCAAAAGATGGGTGTTTTTTATTATGACAACAGAATTTGTACATTTACATAATCATACCGAATACTCCCTTCTTGACGGTGCTTGTAGACTAACTGATGACAGAGGAAAGCCCGGCGAACTCTTTAAACTTATAGCTAATGAATATAAAATGACGGCGCTTGCTATTACCGATCACGGCAATATGTATGGCGCTATGGAATTTTACTGGACAGCAAAGCAAAGCGGTATAAAACCAATCATAGGTTGCGAGGTATATGTCGCTCCAAAGTCACGGTTTGATAAAAATATCGACAGAATGTCTGAAGATGGTGGCAATTACAACCATTTAACACTACTTGCAAAAGATTTTGAAGGGTATCAGAATCTTATGCGTTTGGTAAGCGTGGGATTTACCGAAGGTTTTTATTATAAACCTCGAATTGATAAAGAAGTTATAAAAAAATACAGAAAAGGGCTTATTGCTCTTTCTGGTTGTCTTGCAGGCGAAATTGCGTCAGCTTTGCTTAAAGGAAATGTCAAAAAAGCGCAAAAAGTGGCAATAGAGTATCGCGATATTTTCGGCAAAGATAATTTTTATATAGAAATTATGGATAATGGTCTTAGCGATCAACAAAGAATAATACCCGGACTTATTGAACTGTCAAATAAAACTGGAATTCCCATCGTTGCAACAAATGATTGTCATTTTTTGAGAAGAGAAGATTCCCAAATCCATGATATTTTACTCTGTATTGGTACTGGTAAGATGTTAGATGATGCCAAAAGACTGCGTTTTGACTCAGATCTTTTTTATTACCGTAGTCCAGAAGATATGATAAAAACATTTTCTTATACACCTGAGGCTATAAAAAACACTTTAGTGATTGCTGAAAAAACCAATGTCGAAATAAATACAGACAAATTGCTTTTGCCTCAATTTCAGGTTCCAAAAGAATATAAATCTGACTCGCAATATTTGGAAACACTTTGTCGTCAGGGTCTTTTGAGAAGATATGGCACAATTAAACCAGAGCATGAGGAAAGATTAAGGCATGAACTTTCCATTATTAATAGGATGGGTTTCGCGTCTTACTTTTTAATAGTATCAGACTTTATAAAATATGCAAAAGATCATGAAATTCCGGTAGGTCCCGGAAGAGGCTCCGGAGCAGGCTCTATGGTTGCATATTCTTTGGGTGTTACAGATATTTGTCCGCTAAAATACGATTTATTGTTTGAAAGGTTTTTAAATCCCGACAGACGTTCAATGCCCGATTTGGATATAGACTTTGCAGATTCAGGTCGCGATGAAGTTATAAAATATGTGCGCCAAAAATACGGCGAAGAAAAATGCGCGCAAATTATAACATTTGGCTCAATGCAGTCTAGACTCGTTATAAAGGATGTTGCGCGAGTTATGGGCTTTACGCCGACGGAATCAAATAACATTGCAAAGCTTGTTCCACAAAATGCAAGTATTGCCGAAGCTTTAGAGATTTCTGCAGATTTGTCAAAACTTGTTAAAACAGATGAAAGAATTTCAAAACTTATAGTTACTTCGCAAAAACTTGAAGGTCTTAAAAGACATACCGGCGTACATGCCGCAGGACTAGTTATAGCAAACGAAGAAATTACAAATTATTCTCCTCTTGCTAAAGGTTCAAAAGATATTATTACAACCCAGTACGACGGCGTTGTATTGCCACGGTTGGGTCTTTTAAAAGTTGATTTCTTAGGATTAAGAACACTTACCATTATTGACGATTGCATTAAATTTATACGCAAAAAAAATCTTGAGTTCAAATTAGACGATATTCCTTTGGATGATAAAAAAGCCTACGAACTGCTTGCTGAAGCTAAGACCATGGGTGTGTTTCAGCTGGAAAGCAAAGGTATGAGAGAGTTAATAAGGAAACTTAAACCAAACACTATTGACGATGTAGTAGCCTTAATTGCCTTATATCGTCCTGGCCCTATGGGATCTGGAATGCTGGATGATTTTGTAAATCGTAAGCATGGCAGAACAAGAATTGTTTACGATCATCCATTACAAGAGCCTATTTTAAAAAGTACTTACGGTGTTATTTTGTATCAGGAACAAGTAATGAAAATGTCAGTTGTGCTTGCGGGGTTTACCCCGGGAGAAGCGGACAGTTTGCGTAAAGCAATGAGTAAAAAAATACCTGAAGTTATTGAAAAAGAAAGAGAAAAATTTACAAATGGTGCTAAAGAAAAAAACATCGATAGAAGAAAATCCGAAAAAATCTTTAATAACATTTTAGCTTTTGCAGGATATGGTTTTAACAAATCTCATTCTGCGGCGTATGGTGTAGTTTCTTACAGAACAGCGTACTTAAAGGCAAATTATCCTCTTGAATATTTAACTGCTTTGCTTAACAGCGAAATAGGTCGCTCAGCTGTAAAAGATAACGAAGAAAGCAAACTTGCAATGTACCTAGACGATGCTGCTCTTTTTGGTATTGAGATATTGTCTCCAGATATACAACATTCTAATGGGAAATTTAAAATAGAAGATAAAAATATACGTTTCGGTTTGCTTGCAGTTAAAAATGTTGGCGAAGGGTTGACGGAATCCATAGAGCATGCAAGAATGGACGATGGAAGTATTAAATTTTTTAATGATTGGGACGATTTTTTACAGAGGATAAATTTAAAGTCAACTAATAAAAAAGCGCTTGAAAGTCTCGCAAAAGCAGGAGCATTTGATACTTTTGGTAAAAACAAGCTTGAAACAAGAGCTAGTTTGCTTAAAAGTATAGATTCATCTGTTGATAAAGCTGCAAAAATAAAACAAGATAAAGAATCTGCTCAGGGTTTTCTTTTCGATAGCTCGGAGGTTATGACAAGCATATCGTCGTTACAAAAAACAAAACCTCTTGAGTCGCTTGAAGCTTTATACTTTGAAAAAGAAGTTTTAGGATTTTATCTTTCAGGGCATCCCTTAACTCCTATGAAGAAAGATCTTACTGCCTATTCTGATTACAGGCTCGACAAACTTCCAGAACCTGTAGAAAATGTTGATTTTAAAACAGCGCAGATTGTTCGCATAGCTGGTATGATAGCTTCCGTAAAAAAACTTATTTCAAAAACAAAAAAAGAATCTTATGCAAGATTTAAAATAGAAGATCTATACGGTGGTGTGGATGCGATACTCTTTCCAAAGAATTTTGAAAAATTTGGCAAGCATCTTACGCCTAATAATATTGTTGTGGTAAAAGGTGGATTGATGGGTGCGCAGGGACAGCCCGAAATAATAGTAGAAGATATAATGACAATGGATGAAGCTAAAAAGAAATTTCCGTCAAACTGTGGAGAAATACATGTAAAAATTTCGACAACTAGGTACGATGATACCTTAAGTGAAGATCTAAAGAAAATTTTTAAAACACATAAAGGCAAAGCAAAGGTTTATCTGTATTTAGAAGATTCTCTTCACGGTAAATTTTCTATAGAAACAGGCTATTTATCCGATTGTTCGAATGAATTTATCTACGATGTTGAAGCGGCAATAGGTTCTAAAGATTCAGTAGAACTGCATTATAGTTAATTAGCTAAAGCGTTGATACATCTTGAGATTTTTTCATGCGTTTGTCCTTGCGTACTTACAAGCAAATCATGCAAAATTCTCTAAAAAAGGTAAAAAAACTTTATGACAGCAAACAACAAACAAGCTGTTAGCACCCTATTTAATAAAAATACTTTCAACAACAAAAAAGAACAAGAGCGACAAGCCTTACACGCCACTATATGGAAAATGGCTAATGACCTGCGCGGCAGTGTGGACGGGTGGGACTTTAAAAGCTATGTTCTAGGTTTTTTATTTTACCGCTTCATATCCGAAAACCTTTCTAGTTATATTAACAAACAACAACACCAAGCAGGTGAGAAGAATTTTGACTATGCCAAAAGCTCTGACAAAGAGGCTAAACTTGCAAAAGAAGATATTGTTGATGAAAAGGGTTTTTTTGTATTGCCTTCGGAACTATTTGAAAATATCTGCTATAAAGCCGCAAGTGATGATAATCTAAACGAAACTTTATCCAAAGTATTTAAAAATATTGAAACTTCTGCACAAGGTGCAAGTAGCGAGGGCAACTTAAAAGGACTGTTTGACGATATTGACATAAATAGCAACAAATTAGGCTCAAGCGTCCAGAAGAGAAATGAAAAACTTGTTAAACTAATTAACGTTATTGCCGACTTAAAACTTGGCGATTACAACGATAATACCATTGATGTTTTTGGCGACGCTTATGAATTTTTAATGACAATGTATGCTGCAAATGCAGGTAAATCTGGCGGGGAGTTCTTTACCCCGCAAGAAGTAAGCCAGTTACTTGCTAAAATAACGCTTGTAGGCAAAACGGAAGTTAATAAAGTGTATGACCCTGCCTGCGGTTCAGGCTCGCTCTTGCTAAAATTTGCTAAAATTTTGGGAAAAGAAAATGTCTGCAACGGCTTTTATGGGCAGGAAATTAATATCACCACGTATAACCTTTGCCGTATAAATATGTTTTTGCACGATATTAGCTACGAAAGTTTTGATATTGCTCACGGGGACACGCTTATAGACCCTAAACATTGGGACGATGAACCGTTCGAAGCCATAGTTACTAATCCGCCATATTCAATTAAGTGGGACGGCGACACAAATCCTTTGCTTATCAATGACCCTCGTTTTACGCCTGCCGGTGTGCTTGCGCCAAAGTCAAAAGCAGATCTTGCTTTTGTTATGCACTGTCTTTCTTGGCTTGCCACAAACGGTACGGCATCAATAGTTGAATTCCCCGGAGTTTTGTATCGCGGCGGGGCGGAACAAAAAATCCGCAAATATCTTATAGATAATAACTTTATTGACACTATTGTTCAGCTTCCGCCGGATTTGTTTTTTGGCACAGGCATAGCCACTTGTGTTATTGTATTAAAGAAAAATAAAACTGACAACAAAACCCTATTTATTGACGCCTCAGCGGAGTTTGTGCGCGGCGGCAATAAAAACAAACTTACAGAGGTCAATCAAAATAAGATTTTACAAGCATTTACAGAGCGTAAAAATATAAGACACTTTGCAAAACTTGTTAATAATGCAGATATTGAAGCTAACGATTATAATTTAGCCGTTAGCAGCTATGTGGAGCAGAAAGACACTATGGAATTGGTGGATATTGTTAAGCTTAATGCGCAAATTAAACAAATAGTAGCCCGGGAGCATGAACTTCGTAAAGAAATAGATAAAATCGTTACAGATATTGAGAGCGGATTAAAATGAAAAAACACCAATATCGTTGCTTTCGTTGTCATTCCCGCAAAAGCGGGAATCCAAGTGCTTTTGTCGTCATACTCGCCTTGTGACGCAGTAATTTCTGTTGCTGTTGCTTTTGTCGTCATTCCCGCTAAAGCGGGAATCCAAGTTGTCCTTAGTTTCCATTTTTGTAAAAGTGGTAAAGGCTTAGCCTTGATACCAAAAGCAGCAAATTAGTTGCGTGTCTTTGCCGTAAATTTACATTTTGTCTTTGTCATTCCCGTAAAAGTTAGCCTGTACCCAAATGTCTCCATCGGTGGAGGGATCCAAATTAAATAACCTATGGAAAACAATATTATGTTTATGTTATTACCAACAAGCCCAGAGAAACTTTATACATAGGTGTCACAAGCAATATTGCAAAAAGAATATACGAGCATAAAAATAAAATGATAGACGGGTTTAGTAAAAAATATTCTTTGTATAAACTTGTATATTGTGAATCTTGTAACGATGTTAATGCTGCAATAAAAAGTGAGAAAATGTTAAAAAAATGGAATAGAATTTGGAAAATAGAGCTTATTGAAAAAATAAATCCAAATTGGAATGATTTGTATGAAAATGGATTCCCGCTTTTGCGGCAATGACAACAGTACTAAGTGCGACGTTTTTGTTTGTCATCAATCCACTGAAAAATTGATAGAAAGATATTTTGTTGTCGTCATTTTGCGTGAAGACGCAGAATCTAACCTTAATATCGTCCTGCAAAGTGACGACTTTGCTTGTCATACTCGCGAAAGCGAGTATCCATGTTAAATGTATTCCCACTTTTGCGGGAATGACAAAGAACATGAAAATAGCAATGAGGAAAATAAATGAGTAAAATTGACGAACTTATAAAGAAGTATTATCCCAATGGCGTGGAATATAAAGAACTCTGGGAGCTTACTGCTTGGGATAAAAGGTTCAACGGGATTGAACACGAGAAGCAAAGAAAAGTTATAAAATATCCGTATGTGCCTGCTAATCGGTTTAAGGAGTTGGAACGACCAACTGGAAATGTGAGATTATTATCCACTGGTAATTATATTGGCTGGACAAATGAAGAACTCGCTGAGAATAATCTATGCGATGGTGAAATAGTTGCCATTCCAGGGGGTGGAGGGGCAAATATCAAATACTATAAAGGAAAATTTGTAACGGCTGACAATCGTATTGCTACATCGCTTGATACGAATGTGTTACTAAATAAATTTCTTTATTATTGGATGTCGGTAAATAATGAATTACTTGAAAGTTTTTATCGTGGTTCTGGTATAAAACACCCAACCATGAGAAGCGTGTTGGAGCTGAAGATTCCAACTCCGCCACAAGAAGTGCAAAATGAAATAGTGAGAATACTGGATAAATTTACAGAGCTTGAGGCGGAACTGGAGGCAGAACTTGAGGCAAGGAAAAAACAATATGAGTATTATCGTAATAGTTTACTCTCATTTGAAGACAAGACAAGACAAGTATAATGGGATACTTTGGAGAAAGTTGTAATTTCTGTTAAAACAGGGTTGAATCCAAGAAAAAACTTTCAACTTAATACGCAAGACGCTAAAAATTATTATGTTACCGTAAAAGAAATGACAAGCGGCAAAATTGTTTTTAGCGATAGGACCGATAAAATAAATGATGAAGCAATATCCATTATTTCAAATCGTTCTAATCTTGAATTTGGCGATGTTTTATTTTCTGGCATTGGCACAATCGGAAAAATTGCGATTGTAGATATTCCCGTAAACAACTGGAACGTTAGCGAAAGTGTTTTTGTTATAAAACCGAATATAAATTTTATAGTTGCAAAATTTTTAATGTATGTTTTAGGTTCAAATTATATTAAAAATCAATATGAGGGCAAATCTGTTGGCAGCACATTAAAGGGTGTTAGAATGGCAACATTACTAGCCATTGAAATTCCAATTCCTCCGATAAAAGTGCAAAAACGGATTGTTGCGATATTAGATAAGTTTGATAAATTAGTTTGCGACATAAACGAAGGTTTGCCTGCTGAAATTAACGCCAGACGTAAGCAATATGAATATTACAGAGATAAACTATTAACTTTTAAGGAAGCATGATAATGCGACAAAAATAAAATATGGAAATAATTATTTATCCTATAGATAAGGAAAAAATGTCTCTTAAGGCAGATTTTTTTAACGATAATATCTGGGCTACACATAAACAAATAGCCGAGTTGTTTGGAATAGATAGAAGCGGCGCAAGCAAACATATAGGCAGTATATTAAAGACAAAGAAATTTCTAAAAAAGCAATGTGCAAAAAATGCACATTGCAAATGCCGATCGTCATGTAACATTTTATAGTCTTGATTTGAATATATAAACACATACACCGTCAATGCCTTAGTTATTGCTACCCATTCCAAAGAAAGAGGAATAAAGGCAAAGGTAGTGATTAAATTCGACAATAAAAAGGCCTTTGCAGTGGTTCCTCTTTCAGAAAAAGGGGGATAAAGGCAATAAGTGGAGTTAGAATGCAAAAAGCTAAAGATAAACAAGCTATAAAATACAATATGGTTATAGAAGGCGGTGCAAGCACTGTGGTGGCGGAATACACGGCAGAGTATAAATTTGTGCGAAAATACCAAAACGAGACGGAGCTGGAAGCCGCTTTTATAAAACTTTTACAAGACAACGGCTATGAATATCTAGGTATCAAAAATACTAATGAACTACTTAAAAACTTACGCAAACAATTAAGCAAATTAAATAATTATAATTTTTCAGATAATGAATGGGAACAAATTTTAAAAGCCTATCTTGCCAATCAAAATGAAGGGATAAAAGAAAAGACGCGCAAAATACAGGAAGATTATACCTTTGTGCTTAAATGTGATCACGGCAATATAAAAAATATTTCTATTATTGATAAAAAGAATATACATAACAACTTTTTACAAGTAATAAACCAATATGAAGTTGAGGGCAATTATAAAAACCGATACGATGTATCCGTTTTAGTAAACGGTCTGCCTTTAGCGCATATAGAGCTAAAAAGGCGTGGCGTTGCAATAAGAGAAGCGTTTAATCAAATAGACCGTTATCAGCGCGACAGTTTCTGGGCAGAGGCAGGACTGTTTGAATACGTACAGCTTTTTGTAATTTCCAATGGGACAGATACAAAATATTATTCTAATACAACACGCTGGGCACACATAAAGGAGCTTGGCCAAGGTAGACCTTTAAGAGAGGGAAAAACAAGCAACAGCTTTGAGTTTACGTCTTGGTGGGCAGACGGAAAAAACAAAAGAATTGCTGATTTAATGGATTTTGGCAAAACATTCTTTTCTAAACACACTCTGCTTGCCATTTTAACAAGATATTGCGTTTTTACAACGGAAGAACGTTTGCTTGTAATGCGTCCTTACCAAATAGTTGCTACGGAAAAGATTTTAAATAAAATTGAAGTTTCTACAAATTATAAGAAGTTATGCGCAACGGAAGCTGGCGGCTATGTATGGCACACCACTGGCAGCGGAAAGACGTTAACAAGTTTTAAAACCGCTCAAATTGCAAGTTCGCTAGATTATATTGATAAAGTACTTTTTGTGGTTGACAGAAAAGATTTGGACTATCAAACAATACGTGAGTATGACAAGTATGAAAATGGCGCAGCAAGCAGCAACACTAACACCGCCATATTAAAAAAACAACTTGAAGATACTAATGCTTGCATTATAATTACTACAATACAAAAGTTAGACAGATTTATAAGTCAAAACAAGGGGCATACTATTTTTAACGAGCATATTGTTATTATTTTTGATGAGTGTCATCGCTCTCAATTTGGCAATATGCATACAGGAATTGTAAAAAGTTTTAAAAATTCTCATTTATTTGGCTTTACAGGCACGCCTATTTTTGCAAAAAATGCAGCTAGCGGCCAAACGCGCTTAAAAACAACAGAACAAGCTTTTGGCAAAAAGTTACATTCTTACACTATTGTAGATGCAATTAATGATGAAAATGTATTGTCTTTTAGAATGGATTATGTAAACACGCTTAAAATAAAAAGCGGTATTAAAGACAAACAAGTTAGGGC
This sequence comes from Endomicrobiia bacterium, assembly GCA_025998295.1. Taxonomy (GTDB): domain Bacteria; phylum Elusimicrobiota; class Endomicrobiia; order Endomicrobiales; family Endomicrobiaceae; genus Endomicrobiellum. Next base: position 26,514 of record BNVT01000003.1, on the reverse strand, counting down.
TATTGATATTAAAAAGGCAGAAAACGCTCCTGAAAGAATAAGTAAAGTTGTTAGCTATATTATGGAGCATTTTGACCAAAAAACCAAGAGGAATAGCTTTTATCAGTTAAAAGCACGCCGGATTGCCGGGTTTAATTCTATTTTTGCAGTTAGCTCTATTGAAATGGCTAAAAAATATTACGCCCAATTTCAAAAACAAATGGCAGGTTTGCCTGAGGTGCAAAAGCTAAAAACAGCATTAATTTATAGCTTTGGTGCAAATGAGGAAGAACAGGAAAACGGGCTATTGCCCGAGGAAGATTTTGATACAAGCAGTTTAGATAAAAATTCCCGTGATTTCCTTGAGAATGCTATAGAGGACTACAATAAGTGTTTTAAAACTAACTATGATACTTCTTTGGACAAATTTGAAAATTACTATAAAGATTTATCGCAAAAGGTTAAAGATCGCGAGGTAGATTTGTTAATAGTTTGCAACATGTTTTTAACAGGATTTGATGCTACAACATTAAACACTTTGTGGGTTGACAAGAACTTGCAACAGCACGGATTATTACAGGCATTTTCAAGAACTAACAGGGTTTTAAACTCTGTTAAAACTTTTGGAAATATAGTTTGCTTCCGCGATTTAGAGCAGGCGACAAATGAGGCAATTTCTTTATTTGGCAATAAAGATGCGTGCGGGATAGTGTTGTTAAAATCTTACAGAGAGTATTATGAAGGCTGGGAAAATAGCGGCAAACATCAACATGGATATACAGAGCTTATAGCAAAGCTAACAGAAAAGTTTCCATTGCCGTTGCAATCAAACATTATAGGTGAAGAGGCAGAAAAAGAATTTATTAGATTACATAGCGCGATTTTAAGGTTAAAAAACATTCTTAGCTCTTTTGACGATTTTACCGGTAACAAAATCTTAAGCGAGCGGGAGTTTCAGGATTACCAAAGCATATATATTGATTTATACCACAAGTTAAGAAAAAGCAAAGACGGGGATAAAGAAAATATTAATGATGATATTGTTTTTGAAATGGAACTTGTTAAACAAGTGGAAATTAACATCGATTACATTTTACAATTAGTGGCTAAATATCATAAAGGCGATATGAAGGATAAAGAGATACTAATTACTATTGAAAAGGCAATAAATGCCAGTTTGGAACTGAGAAGCAAAAAAGAGCTTATAGAGCAGTTTATTAATACTATAAACAATGAAACGAAAGTTTATGAAGCATGGTATAAATTTGCCGCCGAAAACAAAATTAAAGACTTGGAACAAATTATAAAATCTGAGAAATTAAAGGAGCAGGAAACAAAAAGATTTATGGAGAACGCTTTTAGGGACGGGGAAATAAAAACAACGGGGCAGGCGTTTGCTAGCATCTTGCCACCAGTGTCGATGTTTTCAAAAGATAATGCAAGAGCCAAAAAGAAACTTGTGATATTAGAGAAACTAAGGGCATTTTTTACTAGATACCTAGGGATTTAAAGGCAAAATATGCAAATATTTAAAATAGTATATAGTTGTAATATTCGAAAATTGGGGATCAGATTGATCAACTATAACAACAATATAGGAGAAAAAATGTTAGACATTAAAGTTATCATAGAAAATGCTATGTCAGTTAAGCAGGCGATGCTAAATAGAAATAAAGATGTTAATTTCGATCAGCTTTTAAAGTGGGACAAAGAAAGAAAATATGCAATAGGCGAAATAGAAAACTTAAGACTAAGAAGAAATAAAGAATCTGAAGAAATAGGCAAACTTAAAAAAGAAGGAAAAGAGCCTTCCCTTGATATCCTTTCAGAAATCAACAAACTAAGAGATATAATTCAAGAACAGGAAAGACAGCTTTTAGTGATTGAAAATCAAATAGAAGACTTTCTCCTTGGACTTCCCAATATTCCTGACGAGAGTGTTCCTGTAGGTAAAGATGAAAAAGCTAATAAAGTTATAAGAGTTGTCGGAAAACCGAAAAAACTTTCCTTTCAACCTAAACAGCATTGGGAGATTGGAGAGAAGCTAGGCATTCTTGATTTTACAACAGCTTCAAAAATTGCGGGTTCGCGTTTTGTGGTTTTAAAAAATGAGGGTTGCGCTTTAGAAAGAGCAATTATTTCTTTTTTCTTAGATACGCATAAAACAAAAGGATATAAAGAAATAATGACACCTTATCTTGTAAATCAGGCTTCAATGCGAGGGACAGGACAATTGCCAAAATTTACACAAGACGCATTTAAATGCCACAACGACGATTTGTATTTGATATCAACTGCAGAAATTCCGGTAACAAATATCTACAGGGGCAATATTTTAGACGAGTCTAGGCTTCCTCAAAAACTTGTTTCTTATTCAGCTTGTTTTAGAAGAGAATCCGGTTCTTACGGAAAAGATACAAAGGGTCTTATAAGAAATCATCAGTTTAATAAAGTGGAACTTGTAAAATTTGTTAAACCAGAAACGTCAAACGAAGAATTGGAATCTCTTGTTCTTGACGCGGCGAATGTTTTAGACTTGCTTGAACTCCCATATAGAGTTATGCTTTTATCAACAGGAGATACGGGGTTTTCATCGGCAAAAACCTACGATATTGAAGCATGGCTTGCAGGAAGTTCAATGTACAGAGAAATTTCATCCTGTTCAAATTTTAAAGATTTTCAGTCAAGAAGAATGAATATAAAAGTAGAACATAAAGATAAAAAAAGAGAACTTTTGCATACGCTAAACGGTTCAGGTGTTGCCGTTGGAAGGACTTTTGCAGCAATACTTGAGTATTATCAGCAGGAAGACGGATCTGTAATGATTCCTGAAGTGTTGAGGAAATACACAGGATTTAGCGTTATAAATTCTATGTTTACTTCTTAAAAAGGTGCGAATGGTTTTTAGAGAGATCCTTATAATCCACGGGAAGTTAAAATGAAAAAAATTTTTAAGTTAATTGTTAAACTATTGCCCCGCAAGCAAGCTGTGCGCAAACCGCTTAAAGTAGTACAATTAGGCTATGGAAACGCTCAAAAAGAACAGACAGCATAGTGCATATAAGATACACTGTCATTTTATAACGTCCAAAAAAGCATAGAAAAGCTATATTTGGGTGTAATAGCCTAATTCAAATAACAAAAGAAATTTAATAACGCTACAAACATCGAGTTTGAGCAAGAACAATTACGACTCTTCAATTTCCACCGCTGATACTGCGCGTCTTGCTTGTGCGGAGGTTCATTACTTATAGCCACCAAATCACTTAAAATTGCACCACTTCGCAGCTTAAAAAAAAAGGGGGGGTATACTCTCTTCTTTAGATATTGGAATATGCCTTGGGTCTAATTCAGTTTCATATGATGTTAAAATTGATGGCAAGATTGTATGGAAGAAGCTTATTGAACCTAATAATTATACGCAAGAAGTAGGCATTAAATTGGGAGTATCTTTTTAATAATAAGTGAGCAAGTAGAGATTTATACTGTTACAAATATGGTTTTGTCCGACGGGCACGGGAATTTGTACAGAAATCTTGGCGTTGGATGTACTTTTGACAGATTGCCTGGCAAAAAGAAAAGTTGAAGCAGAAAAGCAAGAGAAGAATTTATCTGAAGCAAAATAAATAATGGATATTGTAATGGTTGAGAGTTTTGCGCAGGCAATATTAAAATCTCAAAAAAAATTTGAAGAAAAAGTGGAATGTTTTAATGCAAAATGCCTTTATTTAATAGTAATTTTACATGGGATAAATCTGCAATTAAATACAAAAAATACATGAAAAAAGTTTCTTGCTGTGGCTGATTTTATACTCAAAGCAAATTTCCATAAATTGCGGTTTGATAGTGCCCTGCGACAATCAAAAATCAAAGAAAGCTTTCATGCGTTTGTGGTGTTTTACATGGGATAAATGTGTAATTGAATACGAAAAATGTATAATAATGTTGATGTTTAAGAAGCAGTACGAAGCTGTTTTATACGGGGTTGGTAATGAATAATGAAAAAAATATAGTGGACACAATATTTAATTCAGTCAAGTTTGTGGTTCTTGCCATGCTTTGTGTTTTTTTTGTTTTGATTGCAAATCACTTCTGTAGGATTAAAGATTATGCCGAGTCATTGTCAAAAAATTTAAATATAATCGTGTTTTTTGATGACAATGCAAAAAAGGATGGAAGTTTAAAAGAAGATCTTGAAAATACAGGTTTTGTTTGGCTAAAAGAATATGTAGATAAGTCTAAAGCGTATTCAAAAGCCATAGAGAAAAATCCATTTTTAAAAGATGTGTCAGTACCTAATGACGCAAAGTCAATAGAAGCTTATGCCGTTGTTACTCCGAAGTCAATGCCTGATGAAAAGTTTCTTCTGGAGATGAAAAATAGTTTAGTGCAAATTTCAAATGTGGATGAAGTAGTTTTTGATGCATCTGTTTTTAAACAGTATGTAGAAGTTAAGAAAACGTCATTGCTGTATAACAAGATATTTTTTATCTTTGCAGCGTTGGTTTTTGTTTTGTTTGTTTTAGAATGCATGTTTTTTGTTGTTAGCGAAGAATTGGATAATAAAAAACTTGTTAAGAAACTTGTTGCGTATATACTTGCTACGGCATTAGGTTTTCTTGTGATATGGGTTGTTTGTGCTTTTGCACAATATCCGTCATCAATTAACAAAATTTCAATCTTATGCATAATACCTTTTACCGCTATTCTTGGCGTTGTATCGGATAGAGTATGCTGAGAGTAGTCGATTCTAAAAAAATATTATTTTTAATTTCTTTACTGTTTTGTAATTTTGCATCTGCGTCCGTTCATGCGGAAGATACGCAGTTAAAATCTAAACAGCTTTTAGATGTAAAAAAGGCAATAAGAGCAAAAGAAAAAGAAAAAGCAAAACTGCTTCTTCGTGAAAAAAATTTTAAACAAAAGCTAAAATCCATTAATAACAATATAGAAAAGACTGAAGAGAAGCTTAAGAAATGCGCATTGGATATAAAAACAGTGCAGAGTAATCTTGAAAAATCTTCAAAAATATACAATAGCGCTTTCTTAAGAAGTTCTGATTTGGACAATGTTATGTTGGGTGAAAATAAACTTTTTAATAAAATGACTTTCATGTTTTCATATGAACAGAATCCATTTGAATATAAAATGAGACGCAGATCTTTGGAGTACAAGAAAGAGTGTTTTGAAAAAGCAAAAAAAGAAGCTGCAGCTTCTGCGTTAGATATAAAAGTATGGGAGAAATCAAAAAAAGATCTTTTAAATTTACAGAAACGTGAAGATAAATTGATCGAACGACATAAAAGTATGATGAAAGAAAAGAACGAACTTTTAAAGACTACGTTGGGTAAACGGCTTGCCATGGAACAGGAAATAAAAGCTTTAAATGACAGTGCAAAAGCTCTGCGGTCATTGATAGATAAAATTGATATGAAAAATAGACGCAAGCAGGCTACCGGTTTACATGTTCCATTGTCTAAAGCAAAAAGAAAAAAATCTCTACCGTGGCCTGTAGATGGAAAAATTATTATGAATTTTGGTAGAAACAAGCATCCTGAGCTTGATACTTATGTTATAAGCAATGGAATAAAAATCGACGTTTTAGACTCCAGTCGTGTTAAAAGTATTGATTCAGGAACAGTTATTTTTACAGGAAAGCTTCGTTCTTATGGTAAAATTGTTGTAGTAGATCACAAAAATTCAATTTTTTCTGTATACGGTCTTTTAGCCAGTATATTGGTTAAAGAAGATCAAAAAATTTCAAAGGGAGATGTCATTGCCAATATTGGTGGAGGTAAAAAAAACAATTGTTTATATTTTGAAATAAGACAAAATAACGTTCCCGATAACCCTATTTTATGGCTTCAGCAGAAGTAAGCGACTATTTATCAGGTGTAAAGGTAAAACGAGCTAAGAATAGTGATTTGGCTATAATGCTTAAAAGTCTACGCATTTTAGTTGAACTTGTCTTTTGAGTTTTTGCTTTGCAAAGCCCTTGCTTAATATGTAGACTATATTATTGCAAAATCAAAAAAATTAAATAGAAACAAGGAGTTTTCATGACAAATAATGAAGGAACAAAGAACGAAGATTCTAAAAAAAACAGCTACGATGCATCAAACATTCAAATTTTGGAAGGATTGGAAGCGGTTCGTAAAAGACCTGCTATGTATATCGGTTCTACAGGCAATCAGGGACTCCATCATTTAGTTTATGAAGTGGTTGATAATTCTATAGATGAAGCTCTTGCAGGTTATTGTAAAAATATTGACGTTGCTATTCATACTGATAATTCAATAACAGTTTTAGACGATGGAAGAGGAATTCCTGTAGATCCACATCCGGACCCTAAATTTAAAGGTGTATCGGCTTTGGAAATAGTTCTTACAAAACTGCACGCAGGAGGCAAATTTGATAAAAATTCATACAAAGTTTCAGGCGGGCTTCACGGAGTTGGCGTATCCTGCGTAAACGCATTGAGCGATTCTTTCGAAATTGAAATATATCGCAACGGCAAAATCTACAAACAGAATTATTCTAAAGGTAAACCATTATGTCCTGTAAAAGAAACAGGCACGACAGACCAAAAAGGAACAAAGGTAACATTTCACCCTGATGCTGAAATTTTTACAGAAACAACATATTCCTTTGATACTCTTACAAACAGGTTAAGAGAGCTTGCATTTTTGAACGCGGGCACTCATATCAGAATTGCAGACGAAAGGGACGACAAAGAGCACATTTTTGATTATGATGGCGGTATAAGAACTTTTGTTCACTATTTAAATACAAATAAAAACGTGATTAACAAAGAACCTGTCTATTTTTCTAAAGAAAAGGATAGTGTAAGTATCGAGGTTGCCATGCAGTATAACGACTCTTACAACGAGCAAATTTTTACGTTTGTAAACAACATTAATACTATTGAAGGTGGGACGCATTTGTCTGGATTTCGTTCTGCTTTGACAAGATCTGTGAATGATTATATCAAGAAAAACGAAATTTCAAAAGTTAAAGATTTGAAGCTTTCAGGGGAAGACGTTCGTGAAGGATTGACTGCCGTTATTTCAATTAAAGTTCCAAATCCACAGTTTGAAGGTCAAACTAAAACAAAACTTGGAAATTCCGAAGTAGAGGGTATAACACAGTCTATAGTAGGAGATGCTCTTACAACTTTCTTGGAAGAAAATCCCGGCATTGCAAATGCTATTTTAGATAAAGCAATTAACGCCGCTGAAGCAAGAGAAGCTGCAAGAAAAGCAAGAGAACTTACAAGAAGAAAAGGTGCTCTTGATTCAGCTTCACTTCCCGGAAAACTTGCGGATTGTTCTGAGAGAGATCCGCAGAAAACAGAGTTGTTCATAGTTGAGGGAGATTCCGCAGGTGGCTCTGCAAAACAAGGTAGAGATAGATCTTTTCAGGCAATACTTCCTCTAAGAGGTAAGATTTTAAATGTTGAAAGATCTCGTCTTACAAAAATGCTTGCAAATAATGAAATAAGAACACTAATTACAGCCATAGGGGCAGGTATCGGCAAAGATGAGCAAGATTTTAATGTTGAGAAAGCTCGTTATCATAAAATTATTATTATGACCGATGCCGATGTTGACGGTGCACATATAAGAACATTACTACTGACATTTTTTTACAGACACATGCCGCAGCTTTTGGAAAAAGGCTATATATACATAGCGCAGCCTCCTCTTTATAAGGTTAAAAAGAACAAAAAAGAAATATATCTGGATTCTGAGGAAGCATTGGACAAGTTCTTATTTACGGAGGCGCTTGATGGACTATCAATGTCTTTTATACGATACGATGAAAAAGAAGTAAAAGAAATTGACGATAAGACTTTAAAAAAAGTAGTTACAAACATAAGCGAAATGGGATTGCTTTTAAAAAAACTGTATAAGAAAGGGGTGTCTTGGAAAGATTACCTTAAGTTTAAAGAGGCAGGACAGTTGCCTCTTTACAGAGCAGTAAAAGATGGTAATGTTCAATATATTTATTCCGACAAAGAATGGAAAGAATTTAAAGATCAGTTAATTGCAAAACGCAGAGAATTGCTTGCTTTGCAGGGAGAACTTGCTGAAATTACAGAGAATTTTCAACTTGAAGACATAATGCCTGAATATAAAGATTTATGGGAACTTCCTCGTATAGATAAGCTTGCAAAACAGCTTGAAAAAGAGGGATTGCATATGGAACATTACGGCAAAACGCATTCAAAACCTATATACAAACTTCAGGATGCACAAAAGAAAGAGCATGGTGATATTTACGAACTCCATTCTACGACAGAACTCATTGAAACAATAAAAGAACTTGGCAATAAAGGAGCGACAATCCAGAGATACAAAGGCCTTGGAGAAATGAATCCTGAACAGCTTTGGGAAACTACAATGGATGTAAACAATAGAAGAATGTTGCAGGTAAAGCTTGAAGATGCCATCGAGACAGACAGAATCTTTACGACTTTAATGGGAGATCAAGTTGAACCAAGAAGAGCATTCATTCAAACACATGCCCTCGATGTAACAAATTTGGATATCTAAATTTGCGAGTATTAAAAGTTGTTTGAAATGCGAAAGATAAAATGACAGAGCTAAAAACAAAAGAAAGTCCAAGCTAAAGACAAAAAAAATCCAATAGACCTCTTGAACAATGAATCTCCGCACAAGCAAGACGCGCGGTACCAGCAGTGAAAATTGAAGAGCTGTAATTGTTCTTGCTCAAACTCTATGTTCGTAGCGTTATTTTAATTTCTTTTGTTATTTGAATTAGGCTATTACAACGCCCTAATATTTCCAAATATAGCTTTTCTATGCTTTATGGGCGTTACAAAATGATAGTGTATCTTATATGTACTATGCTGTCTGTTCTTTTTTTGAGCGTTTCTATAGCCTAATTCTACTACTTTAAGCGGTTTGTGCACGGCCTGCTTGCGAGGCAATAATTTGACAATTAACATAATTAAGGTATATGGAAGTACATATAAAACAAAAAAAGAAAGCAGTTAGGTCATATGTAATGGATTTAGTATTAATGGGAGTAAAGAAAGCATTTGATAAAAGAGTCAAGGATAGCAAGGAGAGAAGAGAAGAAAAGAAGAGAAGAGAAGGAAGACAGAAGGAGCAAAGCAGATACAGGACTTACAGAACTCAAAACAAAATACATACAAACACACTAGTTCTAAGCAAATACAGATTTAGTAGGACTTAGGCAAAATACATACAAACACACTAGCTCTAAAAAAAGAGATCAAATAAATACTCAAAAGCTGACAAAAGAAGATAAGAAGTTCAATCAAAGAAGCACTCGAGTGACAAAAGAAGATAAGGAGTTAAATAGGGAGATTTCATCAGATGATGAGGATTTAGTGAAAAATTCATAGTATACATACGGGCTTTTAGCCCTATTGAGTGTCAATATCCAACACCCTTACACACCTTGATTATACTTGTTTCTTAAGGAACAATTTGTTAAAAGGTTTAAAATAGTCTCTAAAGACAGATATAGTAATTACAAAAGACCTTTTGGACTGCGATTTAACTCCAAGTTGCAGGTATTTGTAATTCTAGAATTTAATACTTAAGGTTTGCAAGAGGCCTAATGTGAGCAAGGCAACAAAGAAAGAGAGGTGTAGGGAGATAACCAATGTTTAAAATAATCAGGGATAACGAGGGGGGAGGGGGTAGAAACTCCTCTTATACGGATGTATTCCCAGATGCGATCACGTAGGAGAAGGCTGAATATTACAGAAACAACTATAATACAGGAAACTACCAGATAGTTTTCATGAATAAATTTTCAAGAAAATATGATTTCAGAGGTAAGCGTGTGTTAGAAATAGGGGGGGAAGTAATTTGCCCAGAGAAATGATCCTCGAAGACTTTGGAGCAGAGAAATGTGTCTGCATAGACAAGGTACAGCCTTATCAGGCTAAGATGTGGTGTAAACACTACAAGAGTATGAAGCACTATGACAAATATGAAGTGACACTTGCCCAAGCTTTTGAAGAGCAAGATTATTTTATGTATGAGATGTACGGAGAGGACATCACGGAGGATTTCTTTGCTCAGTTCGATGTTTGTGTCTCATTAGCTTGCTTTGAGCACGTAAAACCTCTCACAACTGTCCTGAAAAATATCTGTAGTTCTTTGAAAAAGGGCGGAGTTCTGCTTACAGAGTTTGGTCCTATTTGGTCGTGCGCGGTGGGGAGTCATTGGCGTTACAAATGGAACGAATATGATTTCAATGTGCCAGGTCTTATTTCACCTTTTGCACATTTGTGGCTTTCCATCGAGCAGATTGGGGATTTGCTGCGAAAACAGTTCCCTTTGGATAGCGATGAGAATATAATGCGGGGTGCATACGACATCAAGACAGGACACGGTTATTACGTAAACCAACTCTTCTTTGAGGACTACGAGAGTTTCTTCAAAAGCAGCGATTTTTCGAGCTATGAGATATGTTCTCCATGGGAATACAACGTCGGAAACGAATATTTCGAGGAACTGAAAGAGAAAATACCTTACAAGCGTTTTGATGTCTACAATATGTTTATCTTGGCGGTAAAATAGCATGAATAAAAGAACGTGCCATTTCTCAATAGATGATGTAACGCTTGCTGATGATCATGTGTTCCAGCACCTTGTCACATGGCACGAGGTGTTTGACTTGAAAGTAACACTTTACTGTTATACATCCAAAGTGTCTGAAGTGTCAAACACAACTTTCTTTTGTGATAATTCCAAATGGCTAAAGCTTGGATTCCACTCGTATGATGAGCGTTCCTTTTTACAAGACGCGGAGTATAGGCGTTCTTTCCGCAAAGCACAAAGCGCTTTTAGGCGAATTGACAGTGGTCAAACAGACACACTCCGTCTTCATTGTTGGGAATGCTCTAAGGAGCAGGAACAATTTCTTTCAAGAAATGGCATCCATGAAATCTTGGTCAAAGACAAGGAAAGTAGGCCCTCGGCATTGCTCAATCACAGGATAACCGAGGTTAGGTTTGAAACTCTGGACAAAATAACGCCTGAATCGCTTTACATCGGTAATCCTCACGTTGTCTGTTTCACACATGAATGGTGTTTCAGAGAAAATGTTCACAAAATAGAAGATGCCTTGAGGATGTACCGTGAAAATGGATATTTATTCTGCGCGAGGGGAAATGAATAAATATCCGATACGCTTCATCAACACGAATATTCCAACAAATCATTGCAATTTCAGATGCCATTATTGCTATATAGGGCAGACATTCGGCTATGATAACAAGGACATGTACGAAGGCGGACTTCAATATTCTTTCGAGCATATGAAAAGGTGTTTGACCGCCGAACGTCTTGACGGAGTCTGCCTGTTTAATCTTTGTGCGTCGGGGGAAACGTTACTGTTCTCGAAGCTTCCAGAGATTGTCGAGATGTTGCTCGATTTGGGGCATTGGGTATCTATCGTCACGAATCTGACGATTGACAGGGCACTGAACAAGATACTTGAGCTTCCGCAAGAGAAACAGCAGTATCTGTTTTTTAAGTGCTCGTTCCATTATCTGGAACTCGTGCGTCTTGGTTTGCTTGACACGTTTTTCGATAATATCGATTTGCTGAAAGAAAAAGGCATAGCTTTCACTGTCGAATTGACAGTAAACGACGAAACGATACCGCATATTGAGAAGATCAAAGCAGTTTCTCTGAAAAAACTCGGAGCGTTTCCGCGCATCATCGAAAGCAGGAATCAAGGTGAGGATCATTTTAACCGACTTACGAAGTTATCTGTCGAAGAACACCAGAAAATATGGAGAAGTTTCGCTTCTCCGCTGTTCGACTATCAGCAGAAAAACTGGGGTAAACACATTGATAATTTCTGCTATGCCGGAGACTGGCGGATCAGTCTCGATATCCACGACGGGAACGTCAGTCAATGTGACGTGCCTTATGTCGACACAAGGCTTGAAAACATGTTTGAAATAGGATGGAGGGGGGGGTTATATCCTTTCTCAGCCATCGGGGTAAATTGTCCGCTCAAACACTGTTATCCTACCTACTACCAATCCTGTTTGGTCAATGCCTTTGGGGAATGGGGAGGGGTGGAAAAATGAATACGCGGCCTGCGGGAAAAACTGTGTGTGCACCATTACTACATCCTTATGTATATTCGACGCTTGTTGATTGTTGGGGGAGGATAGTATGCCGACATATGCGGAAGAACGCGACCGTATTTGTTTAGACGGATCGCATTGGCTGACGCCTCTCATGCACGACATGTTCTCACACCGGATGAGCCAATGGCATCGGCAATATTCTGATGAAAGAAACTATTCATCGATTTGCTCATGCGTTGGCGCTATTTGTCAGAATGTCCGACTCCGGAAGAAGCAAAGAGTCTTAGAGATGCAATGCGGCCATATGTTTCTGAAATGACTATCGGTTTGGTGTTCGCTCCGGAGTGGCTGAAGCCAATTTTCATTGCGTCAGGGGCAAAGGTAAGATATACAATTGATCAGAACAGGTATTATTGCCCATGACATTGAAAAATAGGTTTAAGAGCTGGGCCAAATATACGTATAAACTGTTGTGTGGTAAAAAGATTCCGGCGCTGGGCGTGAACGATTTTCACCCGAAAGTCGATAAGCTCATTGTCGTGGACTATATGAATTTCCCAAAGTGGGCAAAGATATTGCCCGACTCTATGAATATCTTGAAGCTCATTGATACCCCACTCCGATGAACAGATGATTGGATTGTCGAACACGAAACCGGACGTCTCGTGGATCCATGAGGAGATATTGCAATTTGTACAGACAAACAGAGCGAGACTCGAAAAAGAGAACTTTGTGATATTCCCGTTGAATGAAAATGCAAGGCATTTAGTAAACGCGCTTGAAGTACAAAGTTTATATGATACAGATGATTTCATGTGGTAGACATCAAACCAAAATGGTATGGAAAAAGCATCAAAATTGGAGAGTTTGGTGAAAAATCGGCTTATGACAATGTCACTGTTATATATACGGATGATTACAGATACACCCTGGAAGAGTTCTTGATGTGGTATCGTGGTTTTGACACATGGAATCTGAATGTTACTTCGTGCAGATATGATACATGCTGAAAAGGCGAGACAGAAAGTGCTAGAATACGATTTTCAAAGTGTGCTCGATGTCGGCGCAGGGTACGGCTTGCAGTCAAAGCTCTTCGCAGATAGGGGATATGATGTTACAGGTATCACATTCCCTGATGCTGAAGAAGGGCGATATACAGGAAATATTGCGCTTGATGACGAACGGATAAAATTAATTATCGGCGATTTCAATGAATATGATTTCACTCGAAAGTTCGACTTGGTGTGGGCATGTCACGTCATGGAACATATCCCTGGCCCCCTGAAATTTGTTGAGAAGATCAAACAAGCTGTGAACCCTGTGGGGGGGGGTGTGGGGAGGGCTTATCGCCATCACAGTACAAAATAATGAGCCTTACGCTACGCTGTTGCATATTCACAAGTTTAACGCGGGTGTCATTATGCGCAGTTTGGTATATGTTGGGATTGATTGTCGTAATGCAAAAGTGTTAGCGTATAACTACAACCTGAGCATCGTCATACCTGATGTAGCTTTCTTTGAATGAAGTAACCTCAGAGATATCTTCCGCTACATTCCGGTACACATTAAGCAGAATCATCTGAGGGATGGCAATATTATCTTTGACAGTGACATAAGTAATTTAAATTGGCATGATGATAGATAGTATAAAATATAGAGTGTTATTTAGATTTAAATGGGGAGAGTAAATAAGCTAATGTGCAAAAATGTCTCTAACAAAATGGAAAATATTGTTACTGTTATCAGTCAGGGTGGTAAAAAAGAAAGCATAGATCCGAAGCAGATACCTGGTCTACTTATTTCATTTGCAGGAACTGGAAATATAGTCATTCTTCATGAACCTTTCACGTTTGCGAACTCTGTTTTTCGGCTCAACACGAACGCTTTCGTTGAGATAATGATGGGGGGGGGTAGTGTATAATATGGAAATTAATGACGATCGTATGGGTGCGTCAAGATATCTGATGGGAGAGAATTTCTCATGTAACGGTGTTAAACTTTATGGTGGTTGGCAGGACGAGACTATTCGCATCGGCAACGATTGTATGTTTGGATGGGATATCACAATATTTGCGTCAGATTTTCATACCTTGTTTAACAAGGAAACCGGTATTCCGGTAAACAATTCTAAAGATGTTGTCATAGGTGACCATATGTGGGTTGGTTATGGTGTTGTGGTCATGAAATCATCGAAAGTCGCTTCAAACTCAGTCATCGGGGCAAGAGCAGTCGTGGCCGGGCATTTTGATGAGACGAATATTGTTCTTGCTGGCAATCCTGCTGCTGTTGTAAAGCGTGGGATAAACTGGTCGAGGGATAGTCATGAGGTGTACGAGAGAAAACGACATGAATAGAGCAATAGAGTTTTACAGATTCGTATTTATACTTATCATCCTGATTCATAATTTTATACCGTATAAAGGTAGTTAGTTAAATGGTGTAATGAGATATAGAATAGATTTTGCAACTATAACTCGAATGGTGCAAGAGGAACAAGGAAATCTACCGTTGATTCCTTCGTTAGAAAACCTTTTATGGTGCATAGGATTAAATAAAAAAATTTTTATGAGATAAAAAATGATAATAACACGTACACCATTTCGTATAAGTTTTGCTGGTGGAGGTAGTGACATTTCGAGTTATTACGAAAAGTTTGGTGGCGCTGTGGTCTCAACAACGATAAACAAGTATATCTATCTCTCTATGCATCCACTATTTTTCAAAGACAAATATTTTCTCAAATATTCACAAACAGAGCATACGGATAGTCTTAATGGTATACAGCACAACATAATTCGTGAGGTGTTTAGAATGTATGGCATACGTGGAGTAGACTTTAACTCAAGTGCGGATATACCAAGCGGGACAGGTCTTGCCTCATCAAGCGCATTTACCACAGGGTTAATCAACCTGTGTAATGTTTATAATAGACAATACTGTGGTAAAGAGTGCATAGCGGAGCAGACGTGTGATATTGAAATCAATCGTCTTGGCGAACCGATAGGCAAGCAGGATCAGTATGCCTGTGCCTGTGGGGGGCTAAATTTTATAAGGTTTAATTCGAATGGTAGTGTTGATGTAGAAAAGTTATTACTTAACAATGACGTATACTACAAACTTGAAAAAAATCTTTTAATGTTTTACACTGGCGTGTCCCGTAAAACGAATGTAATCCTTGCCGAACAGAAAAATAGTATCGAATGTGACACGAGAAAAATAGAAAATCTGCACAAGATGGTGAGTCTTGCTAGAGAACTAAAAACTGAGCTTTTGCATGGCAATGTTGATTCTATAGGCGAAATATTACATACTGGTTGGATGTATAAAAAGGAACTTGCTGCAAGTATAACAAATGAGGGTATAGATCGTATATATGAACTTGGTTGTGCAAATGGAGCAAGTGGTGGAAAGCTCTTGGGCGCCGGAGGCGGCGGTTTTGTCTTGTTTTACGCTAAAGAGGAAAACCACAATAGACTTCGTGCTGCAATGCATGATTACTCCGAAGTTAATTTTAAATTTGATAATAATGGAACTCAGGTGATACACAACGACAATTATTACAACTGAAAACAAAAGTGAAAATTGAATGCCAAAGAATTTTGAAACTGATATCAAAAGTTATCTATCTCGGCAAAAAGATACCTTAAATAAACTTTCTGTTGTGGACATAAATAAGGTAATAAATGTGTTCCTTGCTGCGCGCGACGAAGAAAGACACATATTTATAATGGGCAATGGGGGCAGCGCAGCCACAGCGTCACATTTTGTCTGTGATTTCAATAAAGGCGCAAGCTATGGATACGATAAGAGATTTAGGTTCGTATGCCTAAACGACAACGTTCCATCATTGCTTGCTTATGCAAACGATGTGAGCTACGAAGATGTTTTCGTTGAACATCTCAAGAACTTTTTTGTGCCAAAGGATGTAGTGGTTGGGATTTCTGGTAGCGGAAACAGCAAAAATGTGATAAAGGCGATAGAATATGCCAACGAAAATAGTGGAATAACTGTAGGGTTGTCTGGTTATGACGGCGGCCATTTAAAACAAATTGCAAATCACAATATTCATATACCTATAGACGATATGCAAATAGTCGAAGACCTACATATGACAATGGATCATCTTATGATGCAGGTCATATGCAGTAATATGGACAAAATAGATGAAGAGAACAAAAAATGATTTAAGATAACCGAAGTAAGAGTATAAAAATGCTCGTATTTTATCATAAATCTTCTGTTGTATTGCATGATTGTATAACGGTTCCTGTTCATTGCGGTCGTGCAAACTATGCGGAGTGCTTTAAAGAAAAGGAGAGGGGAGATCTCCAGAGATGATTATGCTTTTATGATAGAAAATACAATCGGAGATGATACTGGGGGACAGTATATCACAATTAAACAGTGATTTTTTCGAACTCACAGGAGGTATACACTGGGCATGGAAAAACTATGATGAACTTGGCAATTCAGATAGAATTGGATTTATGTGCTGTCGTCGTCAGTTTATCTTTGACAGCATAAACAACTTCAGCAACAACTATTGTGGTGCAGTAGTAAATTTTGATAGGTTTGATGATAATACTTTAAGATCTATTAAATGTTCACCGAAAATTGTCATCAAAATTGTCAGTAAATACGATTTCATTGCTGCAAGTCCAGTGGATTATGATATGGCTGTCTATAAACATTTTAATAAATATCACAACGTAGATGGAATAGTGTTTTGTCTAAATATAATAAAACAACGATATAAGAAAGTATATCCATATGCAGAGCAATTCTTTAATCAAAATCTGAACAGTTGTTGCAGTTTGTTTACAATGAAAAGGGATATATTCTTTGAATGTTGCAAATTTGTGTTTGATATTGCATTTGGTTTTGTTAAGAATTCCGATAGGTCGAACTATTCGTTCAAAGATAGACGTTTGTTTGTTATGGAAAGAATTACAGGGTTATATTTTTACTATCTCTCTAAACAAGATGAGATCAAACATCGTTTGCCGATAAGCTTTATAAAACAGCCAGAGATGGTTTTAAATCCCAAACCAGCATTTGAAATAAATAATATTCCCTTAGTTTTTGTGTCGGATACGGATTATTCAAAAATTGCAGCTATAGCAATACAGTCTATAATTGAAAATTCAAGTAAGGTTAATAATTATGACATTTTTATTGTTGGAAGAGAAATCTGGAATGAAGATAAAAGACGAATATCTAATATGATCTTAGATTTGAAGAATTTTTCCATAAGATTTATCGATATGAACTATTTCTTAGCTAATACTGATATTGATAAAAGTCTTATATGTAATAGCTCACGCTTTTCCAAGGGTGGAACGTATTATCGTTTATGGATACCGAGGATATTTAAAAATTATGATAAGATCTTGTATTTGGATAGTGATATAATTGTAACTTGCGACATAGCAGAGCTGTATGCGCAGGATATAGGAGATAACATCATAGGCGCCGTGCATGATATAGAATATATTCGCATCGCATACAAAAAGCATAGATTGTCGGATTTTATAAATAAATACGCGTGCGAAACTCTAAAAATTAGTCCATATGATTATATCCAAGCAGGAGTCATCCTATTCAATGTTACGTTAGCTCGAAAAGAAAGCTTTTTCGAGAAAAGCTTTGACTTTCTTGCAAAGAATCCAAATCCCTACAATAACGATCAAGACGTGCTTAACTTTGTCTGTAAAGGAAGTATAAAATATTTACCTGTAAATTGGAATGTCGAATGGCATTGCGTATTTTTTTGTGAAGACCACCCGCTCTATCAATCTCTTCCCGCAAAATTTTATACTGAGTATATGGAAGCACGCAAAAATCCATACATACTGCACTATTCCAGTGATTTCAAACCATGGAGTATGCCGATGTTGCCTTTAGCTGAAATTTTTTGGCAGTATGCACGTCGTTCTCCATACAACGAAGTTATATTGCTAGAGCTAATAAGGGTAATAAACATAGAACAACAACGAAAGTACAAGGAGAAACGAAGGAGAAAATTTTTTGCAACACTAATATGTGCCTTAATTCCGTCGTGCAATATGCGGCATAGGATTCGAGACGCTATTGTAAATAATGGGGCCAAAATCAAAAAAGATAGAATTTAGCTGAATTTTCGCAATAGAGAGAGTGATAAAATGGTACTTATTAAAATTTTATGGAAACATAAGAATGGGAATAAAAACTCCTAAAGTGTCGGTTGTAATGCCAACATACAATGCAGAAACACATCTTAGCAAGGCGATAGACAGTATTTTGGCACAGACCTTTGACGATTTCGAATTCCTTATAATAGATGATAACTCTACGGATAGAACTCGGGAAATAATAAAATCATATAACGATAAAAGGATACGTCTTATCGATGGATGCTGTAAAGGGGGGGGGCTTGCTGCTGCGCTGAACCATGGTATACGTGAGGCTAAGAGCGAATATATTGCCCGTATGGATGCTGACGATACATCTCTTCCGACGAGATTTGGAAAACAGGTTGCCTACATGGACGAACACAGGGATGTAACCGTACTGGGTTCGTGGCAAGAGCATCTCCATGAAAACGGAAAGGTGGAATATATACATGCTCCTTTTGCTAAGAATGAAGAATTGATGATTTCATTTGCATTTGAACCTTCAGTGTGCCATTCTACGGTTATGCTACGCAGATGCGATATTATAGAAAATAAATTCTTTTATCTTGAAGGTTCACCGTGCGAAGACGGTGAACTTTGGATGCGTATTATAAAGACACACAAATTTGCTACTATCCAAGAAGTATTAGGGAAGTATTTGTTGTCAGAAAACAGTATTACGGAAAAAAAGAAAGAAATCCTCTCTGAATATGAGACGACTTTGAGACAAAATTATCTAAAAGATATGCATGGGTATATCTTAAAGGATGATGATAAGTATTTGTTAAATATGTGGAAAGATCCTTTTAGGAATATGGGCAGCAAGCAGATATATTCAGCTATAGTCCGGCTCAAAGAAATGTTGAAAGAGATGGAGTTGGCCATAAATAAGAAGCATATACTTCCTGAATTGCGTGTGCACTATATACTAGATTTTTTTTATTTAAAAATATCCAAGAATACAAAATTAAAAAAAGTAAACTACAAACTGTTTGGAGCAATCCCTTTAATAAAGACTATACAGATTGGAGATCGGACAAATGTCTATCTGTTTAGTTGTATTCGAATTCTAAGTATAAGCTACTGATTAACTCAATTCTCTTCGAATTTTCCTTTTGTTATGGCCTACACAAACCGTAAGCCAAAGGACGATCTCATATTTCATTTGGGATCGCGGTAGCAGTATTGTTCTTTGCAAGTTTCGCAAAGACTAGGAAATATATTGCCCAACTGTCAGACAAAGCGTAAACTGTAAAGACAATTGCTGGGACAATACACACGCACAGAAAGTTTTTTCAAAAACACTAAAAATAGGAATCAGATGTTCCTAAAGAGAAACAACACAGGATAGCAAGTAAGGACAGCGGTTTTGAATATATCACAATTTATCACAACAGGTGCCCTAGATACTTTAACCGTCGGACATGCCACACCATTAGTATCAACAGTTTATCCATTGTTTGTTGACAATGGGTAAAGTGTGTTTGGAACTTTACTGGAGTTAGCTGTTGCCTGAATAGTCACAAAGATTTATGAAGGCGATCGTTGTGTCAAAGGAAACGGAGACACTATGAAAAAATAAAAGCTACAAGCAAAAAAAGGATAAGATTCTATAAAGATTTATAAAAATTTATAACTTTAAAACATATATTTTACATACGGGAAAAAAGAAATATTTTAAATTAATATCAACAACCGAGACTTACTTTAAAAGCATAATTGCAGCTATTAGATATATATCTTCTGCGCTCGACCCTCTGCTTAAATCGCTTACAGGAAGAGCAAGTCCCTGGATTATAGGACCCAATGCCTGAAAACAGCCAAATCTTTCTGCAATTTTATAACCAATATTTCCTGCATTTAAATCGGGAAAAACCAAAATGTTTGCGTTACCTGCAACAGCAGAGTCATGAGTTTTTATTTTACTTACGCTAGGAATAACAGAAGCGTCAAACTGAAGCTCTCCGTCAATGTTTACATCATCATGTCCTGCAAAGTGAGTCTTTACAAGATCTGTTGCTTCTATTACTTTTGACAAAATTCTATTGCTTGCGCTACCCTTTGTTGAAAATGAAAGCATTGCAACATTTGCCCGTTTTCCTGGGAAAAGTTTCTTAAAATTCTCGACAGTTGACACAACAATGTCTTTCAACCCAAAAGCATTCGGGTCAGGATTTACGGCGCAATCAGTAAATATAACTGGTTCTTTTACAATGAGATGATTTTCCGGAGGAACCATAAGGAAATACGAAGAAACTAATTTTATTCCTTCAGCAGTTCCGATAACATAAAAACTTGCTCTTAAAACGTCAGCCGTATCGTAAACAGCGCCACTTACGCATGCGTCGCATTTCCCGCTTTTTAAATACATCATTGAAAAGTACAAAGGTTTATTTAAAGTGTCCAAAGCCTCTTGTTCGGTCATACCTTTTCTTGCTCTTGCGCTTACAAATTCTTGAATCCGGTTTTTATTAAGAAGAGCTCTATCTATTTTAATTATTTCGATATCATCTAAATCTATCCCAGCACTAAAAGCAATTTTTTTAACTTCTTCTATGTTCTCCGCAGGCAAAACAACAGAGGCTATTGCGTTTTTTGTGAGCATCTCGGCCGCTTTCAGTACTCTTGTGTCAAAACTTTCAGGCAAAATTATTTTGCCTTTTACTTTCTTTGCTAAATCTAGAATATGTTCTCTAATGTTCATCAATCATATCTCCCTGATATAGTTTTATATAAATTCTAATCCATATTTATTATTTTCTTTTTCTCTTATTTCTTTTCTCTTTATTTTACCACTTATTGTTTTTGGAAGCTCTTTGACAAATTCTATGATTCTCGGATATTTATATGGAGCTGTAATTTTTTTAACGTGATCCTGTAATTCTATCACAAGCTCAGAGCTCGGATTATATCCTTTAGCAAGAACTATAGTGGCTTTTACTATAGAGCCTCTTATATCGTCAGGAACTCCAGTTATTGCACATTCAAGCACGCACGAATGCTCCATTAAAGCGTTTTCCACTTCAAAGGGTCCGATTCTGTAACCTGAACTTTTTATAACGTCATCGGAACGACCAATAAACCATATATAACCGTCTTTATCCTTATAAGCTACATCGCCTGTATCGTATATGTCGTTACTCCAAACAGTTTTTGTCATCGCATCGTCTTTATAATACCCTGAAAACAAACCTACAGGTTTATAATTTTTAGTCTTTACTATGAGATGCCCTTCCTTCCCCGGTTTACAAGATTTATTTTCTTTGTCAATGATGTCAAGATCCCACCCTGCCGACGGCTTACCAATAGATCCAGGTTTTACCTTCATCCATGGGAAAGTCGCTGCAAGAACAACTGTTTCAGTCTGTCCAAAACCTTCTTTTATATCAAGTCCTGTCATTTTTTTAAACTGATAAAAAACTTCAGGATTTAACGGTTCACCAGCAGTTTCGACATATTTTAATTTAGATAAATCGTATTTTGAAAAGTCTTCTTTTATCATATGTCTGTAAACAGTAGGCGGAGCACAGAAAGAAGTAACCCCATATTTTGATATTTTTTCCACTAAATCATGATGATTGAATCTTTCGTAGTCATAGACAAAAACACAAGCTCCACAAATCCACTGCCCGTATAATTTCCCCCAGGAGGCTTTAGCCCAACCCGTGTCAGCTACGGTAAGGTGCAGGCTGTCATCATCTAAATTTTGCCAAAACCTCGCTGTTATAATATGTCCTAGCGGATACGAAAAATCATGACAAACCATCTTAGGCATACCGGTTGTTCCTGACGTAAAATACAGCAAGAATTTATCATAAGTTTTAGTCGCTTCGCTCCCAGTAGGTCTTTCAAAAACATCTGAAAATTTTTCAATTTCCTTGGAATATTCAACCCGGCCGTTTACATAACCACGCATAGAAACTATGTTCTTTAACTCAGGCAGATCTTTTTTTACTTCATTAATAATCTCAGTAATTCTTTTATCGGAAGCTGCAACAATGGTTTTAATCTCAGCAGTTTTTACTCTATACTTTATATCTTTTACAGTTAAAAGATGTGTTGCGGGAACCATCAGTGCGCCTAGCTTATGAAGGGCAATCGCGCAATACCAATATTCATAATGCCTCTTTAATATCACCATCACGGCATCGCTTTTTTTTATACCAAGAGATTTAAAAAAATTTGCTGTGCGATTGCTTTCTTTTTTAATATCGCTAAAAGTAAATACTCTTTCTTCTCCTTTAGAATTACACCATATGATCGCCTTCTTATTAGGTTGGGCATCAGCAATTTTATCAACAATATCAAAAGCAAAATTAAAATCTTTTGGAACTTGAATCTTACAATTTTGTATAAAATCATCATACGACTCATAACTGATTTTTACATACTTTTCCGCTAACATTTCTCCCTCTTTTTTCGTATTTAAAACTACATTCAGACTCCCTACTCTAGATTGTATACCCGAAAATAATCATTTTCTTTTTTCTACTTCCATGTTGAAGGTTGTCGCTCGACCCATCGAGAAGGAAGGTGGACTAACGACAATAAATATTCATGCTAAAGTTTAGTGAAGGCTACGTAAAACTGATTGATTATAGATTATATATCATCATCCAGTGATACTGAGAGAATATTTTTACCACTAAATTCTACAACTGTTATTTTATCAAAAAACATATCATATTTTTTAGAATAGCCTTCAAGTTTTTCTTTTAAAATATCTTTCAGCACAGCAATAACTCCAATATTAGCATCGTCTGAAACTAACAAAATTAAATTTCCATTCTCTATACCTAAATACAGCAGCCAAAGGACCGGTCCTAAAGCTCTAAAGGGTGGATTCGTTCTTGGCGTCATATTGATCTGAGATACAATTAATCTGCCAACATATTCGCCGACCGTAATATCATGCTTATCCGATATCATTTCCTCGGAAAATTCAGGACCACTTATTTCCAAAAGATTTCTGGATTTATAATAATCAGAGCGTGATATACGCCCATAGTAATAACTCTTTACATCATCAATACTTAGCACTATTCTTAAAGCTGCATTTTTGCCATGATGATAAACTGTTGTAACTGTGTATTGTATACCTGAATCGCTACTTAAGACAACCCTAATTGCAGAAGAAACAGCGGTATCCACTTTATGTTCTGCCAGTTCTTCAGATATTAGGTCGTCAAGTTCTATATCTAAATATAAAGTCTTTCCAACAATGTACGCTTTTGAATCTTGACCGCATTCTTTTTGTATAAGCTTTTCTAAACTTTGAGCAAGCGTCTCCTTCGGATAACTTACGTCGCACGCATTCAATAAAAGTATAGCTACAAGCAGACACGCCACACTTTTTGACATTTTCATAACAACTACATACCTCTTTGCAATGCAGCTTATTTTTCTTCACTATGTTACCACAGAACCGTCAAATAGATTCAATTTATTTAGGTTTTCTTTTTCCAACGGTTTCCATTGTTTCTTCCAATTCGTCAAAATCCAGTTCTTTGTCTTTTATAAGTCTTTTGGCTATAGCGTCAACAGCATCCCAATTCGCTTTTAAAAATTCTTCTATTTTTGAATAGCATGAATTCATTATTGATATTGTATCGTTATTAAGTTTTTCTTTAAGTCCTTGTGACATCTCTTCATTGGGTATAATAGAAAAATTCCCTACAAAACCGCTACTACCCATACCTACTTTCCATACCATATAATTGGCTATTGTCATGGCATGGCTAAAATCTGCTGAAACACCTGTTGTTGTCGTATTGTATTTAATCTTCTCAGCCGCATATCCCGCAAGAGATACCATGATGTCTGCAATCAATTCATCTTTGTGTTCACAGTGCAATTCTTCTCTAGGAAGAGGGGCGACAAGTCCAAGCGACCCTTGATGAGATTTTACCGTAACTTTAAATACATCGTCGGTAGGGTGTATTAAGTATATAGCCGTCGCGTGTCCAGCTTCATGATATGCGGTCATCTCAAGCTCTTTTGATGTCATGTCAACATAAGTTTCCATACCTAAATCGATTCTATTCATTGCTTCCGATATATCTTTCATATCGATAACTTCTTTCTTTTTTCTTGTTGCAATCAATGCCGACTCCCTAATTATATTTTCAATATCGGCAGGTGATTTATAAACAGCTTTCCTAGCAAGTCTATCTATCTTTACTTCAGGATCAACCTTTACTTTTCCCAAATAAAAACTAAACAGCTGTTCCCTTTCTTTTAAATTTGGAAGGGTAACTGCAAGTTTCCTGTCAAAGCGACCTGGTCTTAACAACGCTTTATCTAAAATGCTTTCGTCCGCATTTGTAGCAGCTATAACAATAACATTGCTTTTCTGGTTATCGAGACCATCCATTTCTACAAGAAGCTGATTTTGCGTACTGTTTGTTTCTTCTGTGCCACCCGTATGAGAAAAAGATCTTCTTCTTCCTATAACTTCAATTTCATCTATAAAAACTATACAAGCACCATCAGCATAAGCATGTTCTCTGGCCTTTTTAAAAAGACTTCTTACCCTGCTTGCGCCAACGCCAACGAAGACTTCAGCAAACTCGCTAGCTGCAGCTGAAATAAACGGTACCTTGCATTCTGTCGCAATGGCTTGCGCAAGCAAAGTTTTACCGCATCCCGGAGGACCCATCAAAAGAATTCCTTTGATAATTTTACCGCCGATTTTTTGAAGCTGTTTTCTGTCCTTTATAAGCTCCACTACTTCCAAAGCTTCTTTTTTTGCGCCTTCAAGACCTACAACTTCCTTGAACGAAATAGCCACGTCTTTAGCTTTAACTTTATTTTTCTTAAAATTTCCAAAAAATCCACCTCTTCTAAAAACAATCATATACATAAAAACATAAAAAATGGAATGCATAAGTCCTAAAAGGAGGTCTAATGGTATATGTGCAAGCGTTATACTCCTAGGGTATGACTCAAGCTTGTTCAAACCATAAATCGAAAGGCCTATAAGACCAACAACGATTGAACCTACAATAAACCATATTCTGTTGTTTCTAAAAAACAACCTGAATTTGCGTATCATTTTGTACAACACTCCCTTGAATTATAAATATTTTACAAACTTTAAACGCAACGCAAAACACGCTAAAAAATGTAAATGTAATTATTTTGCTTTGCCCTGATTTGCAACTGATTCCATAGCTTCTTTAACAACTTTAGGATCACCCAAATAATAATTTTTAATCGGCTTTAAGTTTTCGTCAAGCTCGTAAACAAGTGGCATTGCAGTTGGTATGTTCAAATTTATTATATCGCTGTCGCTTATATTGTCAAGATATTTAACCAATGCTCTTAAACTGTTGCCGTGTGCTGCAATGATTACTTTTTTGTCTGCTTTTATTTGTGGAGCAATTTCTTTTTCCCAATAAAGAACGACTCTTGCCACCGTATCTTTTAAACATTCGGTCAAAGGCAGTTCGTTCTTTGAAAATCCTGCATATCTTGTGTCTTTTCCGGTATACCTATCATCACTTTCATCTAAAGCCATAGGAGGAGTGTTATAACTTCTTCTCCAAATTTTTACCTGATCTTCACCGTATTTTTCGGCAGTTTCAGCTTTATTTAATCCCTGTAAAGTGCCGTAATGTTTCTCGTTTAGTTTCCAACTTTTAATTACTGGAATCCATACTAAATTCATCACATCAAGAACGTTCCAAAGAGTTTTTATTGCTCTTTTAAGAACCGAAGTATATGCCAAATCAAACGTAAAACCAGCTTTTTTTAATTCTGTTCCGGCTTTTAAAGCTTCTTCTTTGCCTTTTTCAGATAAATCGACATCTGCCCATCCGGTAAATTTATTTTCTTTGTTCCAAACACTCTCTCCGTGCCTTATCAAAACTACTTTATGCATTATGTTCCCTCCTGATTTTGATTAACTAAGTGCTTGATTATCTACTCTTTCGCTTAACCTTTCCTTACCAATCTTCTATTTTCATTCATCCCTATTTTATCCGTTTTTTCACCAACTTGCAAATGGTGCGCTTTATGGAGTATGGGAGTATGTACGATTAGTTTTATAACAAACTCCACGGATTTTTACTCACATTACAGCAATAAAATTAGCGGAAAAACTTTTAGAAATACTTCTCAAATAGTATGAAAAAGATTTTTTATAATAGACCTCTTGCACAACTTGAGTATTAAATTTTAGAGCTACAAATACTCACAACCCAAGTTAAATGGAATTTACTTTGAGCCTAAATCAGTTGCCTGAAAGATTTTTTTCATGCGTTTGTTTTATGA
>BNVT01000002.1 GCA_025998295.1 Endomicrobiia bacterium | reverse complement strand
ATATCCAACACCCTTACACACCTTGATTATACTTGTTTCTTAAGGAACAATTTGTTAAAAGGTTTAAAATAGTCTCTAAAGACAGATATAGTAATTACAAAAGACCTTTTGGACTGCGATTTAACTTGGGTTGTGAGTATTTGTGGTTCTAAAGTTTAATGCTCAAGCTGTGTAAGAGGTCTAATGTGTTAAACTATACCCCCACAGATATGCTGTGGGGAAGCGCTTAAAGTAGTAGAATTAGGCTATGGAAACGCTCAAAGATGGACAGTATGTGCATATTAAGATACACCATTATTTTGTAACGCCCAAAAAAGCATAGAAAAGCTATATTTGGTAATTTAGAGCGTTGTAATAGCCTAATTCAAATAACAAAAGAAATTGAAGAAGAACGGTACGAAGTGGAGTTTGAGCAAGAACAATTACAGCTCTTCAATTTCTGCTGCTGATACCGCACGTCTTGCTATGCAGAGGTTCATTTGTTTGAAAAATTTTAAAAAGGCTGCTCTTAACGGAGCAGTCTTTTTTGATATTTACACATTCATAGCCGTTGTTTTGTAGAAGTTTTATAAAAGTAGCTTCGCCGCTATGTTTTGCTTTTGTATTTCTGAACGAGTTTATACACTGCCGTGTATTTCCGCTTTCTTTTTTAAAAATATGTCGAAGAGAGATATTACAGTTGCATTATTTCTTTTTTCCTATTTTCCAAAACAAATATGCACTTATAAAATCGTCTATTTCGCCATTCATAATCAAATTAATCTGCGATGTTTCGTATCCCGTTCTATGATCTTTTACAAGCTGATAAGGCATAAAAACGTATGACCTTATTTGGCTTCCCCATTCTATAGAGCCTTTTTCATTATAATGTTTTTCGTAAGATGCACGCTGTTTTTCCTGCTCGAATTCGTACAGTTTCGCTTTTAAAAGTTTCATTGCGGTCACCCTGTTTCTTATTTGCGAACGATCATTTTGCGACTGAACTATTATCCCTGTTGGAAGATGATTAATTCTTACCGCTGAATCTGTTTTATTAATATGTTGTCCGCCAGCACCAGAAGCTCTATAGGTATCGATTCTTATGTCTTTATCCTCAATAACTATATTGATGTTATCATCAACTTCGGGTATAACGTCAACGGAACTGAAAGAGGTATGCCTTCTTTTGTTTGAATCAAATGGAGAAATCCTTACAAGCCTATGAACGCCTATTTCCGATTGCAAAAACCCGTAAGAGTACTCGCCTTTTATTATCATTGTTATACTCTTAATGCCGGCTTCTTCGCCATCCAAAGTGTCAACAACTTCAATTTCGAAACCTTTGTGTTCAGCCCATCTAGAATACATTCTTAAAAGCATCTGAGCCCAATCGCATGACTCCGTACCACCTGCGCCTGCATGTATAGATATAATTGCATTGTTTTTGTCATGCTGTCCACCAAGTTTTGTTTTGGCCTCAAAAGCAGCAAGTTCTTTTCCAAGTTTTTTACTTCCTTCTTCAACATCCTTTAAAATATTTTCGTCGTTTTCAATTACAGCAAGTTCTTTTAAATCAATTAAGTCCTGCACCCACACGCTGATATCTTGCCATACTTTATATGTGTTTTTTAGACCGTCAAGCTCTGCCATAACCTGCTTGGCTTTATTTTGATCGTTCCAAAAATTAGAGTTTGTTATCTCAACTTCAAGCTCCTTGATACGATTTAATTTTGAATCGAAATCAAAGAGACCTCCTCAAAGCATCTATTTTGTCTTTTTGCTGTTCAAGCATTATTAACCTCTTTTATAAAAAAATTTGTTTTTACTGTTACTATGCAGGCCCACCCCACCACTATAAAAAGAAATCCCATACACAAATACACAAATACATCTCCGTGCTTTGTATAAAAAGTTTTATAATCATTCTGATGGAATGTGCCTTTAAGTAAAGCGCTTTTTGAAGATGGTGTCTCATTAATAATAATACCTGACGCCTCAATAATTCCTGAAATTCCTGAATTTGCAGATACTATAACGTCTTTACGGTTTTCAACAGCCCTAAAAACATTCATCATAAAATGCTGATGAGGAGCCGCCGTATCAAAAAACCATGCATCATTTGTATGATTGGTAAGAACCTTCGCTCCGGAAAGCACAAATTTTCTTGAAATATCAGGAATGAAATTTTCGGAACATATAGTAGAACCTGCATATATCTGACCATTATCAAAAATATTTGTATCTTTACCTCTAGAAAAATCTCCCATTTTATTTAAAATTCCAAAAAACCTTGATAAAAAATTTCTAAACGGAATAAATTCTCCAAAAATAATTAGATGATTTTTGTTATGTACTGCTTTATACCCATTACTGTCTTCAAAAGCTAGGACAGAATTATAATAACAATCGCCTTCATCATGAAGAGATCCTATAATATTTAGTCCACCAGCAGTGCCGGCTATATTTTTTGCATCGCTGTATATTTCTTCGTAATTTGGAATAAGTCCTGGCATAACCGCTTCCGGCCACAAAACTAAATCTGTTTTATTTTCTGCAATTTCAGAAGCATATTTCTTAAGCTTAGATATAATTTTATTGCGACAAGCCGCATTCCATTTCTCGTCTTGATCAATATTTGGTTGCACAGCCGTAAAACTATATTCTTTACCATCAAAAAATTTAAATCTATGAATTCTGACAACTCCAAACAATATAACCACTGCGATAAGAGTTAAAACCATATAAAAATATTTATTGCTTTTTGGTTTCAAAATCCAAAAATAAAAACACAAGTTACAAAATATTACAAGAAACGATACGCCATACACACCAGTAAATTCAGCTATTTGTATAACTTTAGAGAATTTAAACTGTGAATAACCTATAAGTATCCATGGAAAATATATAAGGAAATGTGTCCTTATATACTCAAGCAAAACCCACATGCACGCACCAAAAAGAATTATAAGAATATTTACGCTCAATTCATTTTTAACAACTTTTTGTATAATGTTTTTTGATAAAACCAAACACAAGCTCCATATTCCCCAGTATAATGCAAGATATATACATAAAGCACAGGCTGTGATTAATGCCTGTATGCAAGAGCCGGTATGAAATTTCAACGTATCAACAAGCCAATAAATCCCAACTGCATTAAAAATAAAACCCGAAGTGAATCCATATAAAAAAGATTTTATTAAATTTGCTTCCGATATTGCAAAAACAAGCGGTACAAAAGATATCCACGCCAAAAAAAACAGGTTTGATTTGGGAAAAGCAAGCACTGCCAATAAACCTGTAACTATGGAAAATATAATTTTTTTATAATCTAATTTAATTTTCATAAAATCACCAAAGGATCCGTCTAAGAGCCTATTGTTTTAGTAGTTTTTCGTATTTAGCGTACGTGTCGACATTGTTTTTAGCCATTTTATCGTAAAACAACGTCAGTTACCAAAACAAGTTCAAGAATTGACAGTGGTATGGCGCAACTCCAAGCGATTTGACTGTATTTTCATTCATCTCCACCGGCATATTTATTTATTGTTTCCAAAATTTTTCTTTGATCTGTAAACTCTTTATCTTTTGTATGATCTTGATGAGGCAGTGCTTTTGAAATACCTTTCACTATCGAAGACAACTTTAAAGGCTGTATATCAGATATTTCCGTATCTCCAGAAGGTCTTACAGCATACTTTAGGCTGCCTTTACTACAGGCAAGAATCCTTTGCACTTCTTCGACAGACACAGCCAGAGTGACAATACCACTATCTTCTTCTACATCATCTGTTTTATATTGTTTTTTTCAATACCTATGTAGCTATTACCCACAGCTAATACCAAAATATTTTGTGCAACTGCAAATACTGACTCTTGACTTTCTTTGTTATTGTCAGAATACCCTAGTACACTAAAAATATCCACTCTTGCACCAGGTGTTAAAACATTAGACGTTGCCATGTCAAATTTTATCGGTAAAGCTTTTTTACCTTCAGGAATTAAACCGCTTATACCGGCGTTTTGATTAGTTCCGGATATTTTTGTCGAAAGTATTTGTTCACCTTCTTCAATTGTGTTCAACGATATATACACAGCAGATCCGTCACTGGTGAATAAATCTTTAATGTTTTGAAACACCTTAGGTTGTACATATTCCTTTGGCACTTCTTTTTCCTTAATCATATTAGACTGTATGGCAGTACCCTGAAGGATTCTTTTGGTCGCGACAACTACTTTTACAGGTTCAGCCATACTTTTATATTTAATCTCCAACTTCGACATATGTACATAAGCAAGTAACCCGGCAGCAATCGCAAACACAACGGCAAAAATCATAATTTTTTTCATAATTTACTCTTTATCCGCTTTTTCCACAGTTTTCGTCGCTTTTTCAAACTGTCCCTTAACTTTACTACCTAAAGCTTTATAAGCGACAAAAACAATCGCAACAACTACCGCGATAATAAGAATGTACTCAACCATACCTTGTCCTTTGTGTCTCTTGACCCATTCAAAATCCAGCATCTTACCTCCTTTTATTTATTTTTGGCGCCTTGAAGCACTCTGGCTACCACTACCAGACAGTACCTCGGAACGAGCCTTTATTTCTATATTCTTTTTCCCTATTATTTTTAATACACTTGGAATTTTGTATGAATATTTTATTTCTACAAAAGATTTTTTATTAAACCAAGGAATTAACCCCTTAAATTACCTAAATTACTAATGCCCGAAAAATTATCATATTTAACCGGTTTGTAGTCATTTATTCAATCTAAATGTCGAATTTCTCGGGATCAAGAATTCTACCAATAATATCCGGGTTACAAAGATAATCTTTTATATCTCTTTCTATATATTTTTGACTAAACGGCGTATATGCAATTAAATCTGTACCATAACGGGCAGCCGTAGAAATTTGCTGCCATGTAAGCGTAACACGAGCAAACCATATAATCACAAAAAGAAAAACAATAATGAGAGGGGCAACTAGAGCGGCTTCAACAAGAGTTTGTCCCTATGATTGCCTAAGAAGTTTTAAGTATGCCATAGTGTACACTAGAATTTTTAGACAGACCTGCATGCACCCATGGAGTTTTCAACAAACACCAAATATTATTAAAGCTCTTTAATTTTGCCATTGTTTTCTCTAGTTTTCATTAAACACCAAATATTATTAAAGCTCTTTAATTTTGCCATTGTTTTCTCTAGTTTTCATTATAAAGTATTGCCAAAACATGATTATTTTATTCACAAGCTCTTGGATGGCGCACATCTTCTCCACGAACCATAAAAATAATATCTTCGCTGATATTTGTCGCATGATCACCAATCCTTTCTATGCTTTTGGCAATAAACATTAAATCTATAGCCCTTTGAACAGTGTCCATGTCAGAAGATTTTAGAAGCACTTCTTTTATATCGTTTATAACCCTGTCTCTTAAAAAATCAACCTCGTCATCTTCTGCAAGCACTGACGATGCCAGCCCTGTGTCGCTTGCATTAAAAGCTATTATACAATTCATAATCATGTTTTGAACATTTTCTACCATCTTGGGAATATCAATGAGGGGTTTAAGTTCAGGATACTTTATTAAATCTAAAGCCATCCTGCTTATACTTGCAGCTTCATCTCCCATTCTTTCCAAATCGCTGCTAATCTTCATTGCAGAGGTAATAAATCTTAAATCGGCGCCTACAGGCTGATTTAGAGCGATAAGTCCTAAACACTTATGATCAATAACCATTTCTTGTATATTAACTTTTTGTTCAAGACGAGACACAACGCCAACTTGTTCGATATCTCTCTCAACAAGCTCTTGTGCTGCGGCCTTTATCATTTCTTGAACAAGTTTTGCCATATCAAGAAGATGACTTCGCAAATCATCAATTTCAATATCAAAATGCCTTATATTCATAATTCCCCATTAAAGACGGCATTGCTTGCTTGCATATTTAAGATTAAAAACACACCCGAGCCATTTTAACCTTTTGATGTATAAGTGTCAATGTCTTGTCCGATAGAATATCGTCGATTTTTCGTTTTAAAACAGGATGTGTAAAACCAGCAGCTATTTCTCTTAATGGGACTAAAACGAAGAGCCTGTTCTGTATACCTTTATGAGGCACTGTTAAATTGTCATAATTAATAACTTTTTTACCAAAAAACAATATGTCTATATCAATAACACGCGGTCCCCACTTTATTGCTTCCTTACGTCCTAAAATATCTTCTATTTGTTTTGTTAATAGGAGTAATCCTTCTGGTGTTAAGCTTGTTTTGGCTTTTATCGCAATATTATAAAAATTTCTTTGTTTAGGACCAATCGGCGACGTTTCATAAAAAGAGGAAATACTTTTAATATCTGTAAACAAACTGCTCTGCAAAAAAGATAAAGCAGAAATTACGTTTTCCATTCTGTCGCCAACGTTTGAACCAAACCCTAGGTATACGGTATGCTCCATATAATGAATTTTATCATATTTATATGGGGTCTGTCTAAAAACTCTCAAAGTCCTTAAGGCAAAACGCATGAGAGCTTTTTTTTGATTTTTGATTGTCGCAGGGTAGTACTAAATTGCAGTCTATGGAATTTGTTTTGAGTCTAAAATCAGCCTTGTTGAGAGATTTTTTTCATGCGCTTGTCTTGGCCTACTGTCAACATGCTCTATTATTTTCTTTCCTTTTTAGCATCCATCCTTTATGCCCGGGTTGTCTGCCGCTTTTTTCACATAAACTCTTTTTATTGCTTCTTCCTTATATACTGCGATAAAGAAGTTGAACTCTTGCCGCTGTGCTTATGCCTTAACAACTTATCTGTCGATTTTTTGCAAAAATACGCTTATCGAAGGCCGACGTATATAATTTGTAATGTAAGTTTCGACATAATTCCAAATTTTATCACCTTCTAACCCTTCAAATAAGTCTACATCATTTCCAGAGCAGTTTGAAAGCTTTTTTATGTTTTTTTCAACACTTTTATCAACAACAACATTGGCATTCTTTAAATAATCAGAAAAACTATATCCTGAAAGTTTTAAAAAACGTAAAGCAAACGCAGTTAACGCACACTTTGGATATTTACAAATACCCAAAATTTCCCAAATTCTTACTATCAAATCATATTTTTCATGATTTTCGAGATTGAAAGGCGCAAATTTATCGCCTATTTCAGCCGCATACAAAGCATATAAATTTCTTTGAAAGTCTGTTTTTATTTTTGCGTTATTTCTAATTATATCAGCACCTGTAACTTTTGATCTTATGGAAGGATGATTATTATAAACCATAAACTCGCTTTCTGTTAACAACTCAGTTGCAGCAGAAAGTTTTGCGGTAATTCTCTTGGCGCCTGGCACAACGGCTTGTATTTTACCCCATTCATAAGAATAAATAGTTACAAGTTTATCGTACTCACCATGTGTTTTTGAATTTAAGATAAGTCCTTTTATTGTATAGTACACTTTTAACACTATTTTTGAGTTTATTCTTGTTTCCGCCATGAAGCATGCGAAAACAAGCATTTAAATATTTTGTCCTGTTTGGCAAACATTTTGGCTTTATTAACGCGATCGTAATCCGTATGTCCGCAAAGATGCAGTACTCCATGTATCACAATGTACACAAGTTCCTGCTGCCAAGTATTGCCGTATTTTTTTGCCTGTTTTTGCGTACGATTTTTAGAAATATAAATGTCTCCCATAAAAAATTCGGGGGCTATCAAGAAAGATATAACATCTGTTATACGTCTTACTTTTCTGTACTTTACATTAAGTTTTTTTATTTCTTCATCGCTTACCATTATAAAATTTAATTGATATTTTTTTACTTTTTCCGACAACAACGCAGCGAAAGCCGTTTTTTTAAGCAATACTGTATACTGTTTTGGAAAATTAACAAAATTTATAAAATCTCCATTTTTATTCGTACTCAATTCTTGCATGATATATACCTGCTATGGTTGAAATTATACTATCTCTGATAGTCGCTAAATCCTTTAAAGTTATTGGGCATTCCGAAAACTGTCCGTCAATAAATTTATTATTTATTATTTTTTCCACCATATCTTTGATTCTGGCGGCCGTAGGCTCATCAATACTACGGCATGCCGCTTCGCAGGAATCTGCCATCATAACTATTGCGGCAACCTTTGTAGTTGGTTTAGGCCCAGGATATCTAAAATTTTCTATATCTGCATCAGGATTTGCTTCCAAGGCTCTATGATAAAAAGCATGCATAGGAGTCGTCCCGTGATGCTGTTCAATTATATTAATGATTTCATTATCGATATTATGTTTTCTAGCAAAAGCAACGCCGTCTTTAACGTGAGCAACCAAAATTAAACTGGACATTACAGGCGTTAAAGCATCGTGGGGATTGTGACCTGGATTTTGATTTTCTATAAAATACTGAGGATTCTTCAATTTACCTATATCGTGATAATATGAACCCACCCTTGCAAGAAGAGAATGCTCATTCATAACATTGGCTACTTGTTCAGCAATATCTGCCGTCATAATTGAATGATGATGTGTACCCGGCGCTTCAAGCATAAGTCTTTTAAGCAGAGGATTGTTAAAGTCCGAAAGTTCTATTAATTTAATATTTGTGGTTCTCGAAAACAATCTTTCAAGTAAAGGCATAAAAACCAATAAAATAGCAATCGCAAGCACACCGTTTAAAACTCCGTAAATAAGGTTACTTTTAAGTTGAGAAATGTTGTAACTGCCAAAAAAATAAAACATAACTATGATTGTTATATTTGCGCCTGCAATTTTAAAACCTGCGTTTATAAAGTCAGCTCTTTTCCTAATATTTTCCACATTTGTAACAACAATACCACTGCAAACCATCACAAGAAAAATATCAAACCTTATATCATTAAAAAAAGCTACAAACAAACTTAAGCATACGGCATACAACGTTCCAATTCTTGCTGATAAAAGCATAGCCGCCATTAATGAAAGTGCAGCTACTGGAGAAATGAATGGAGATGCCAACTCTTTTGAAATCTGAAATATTAACATCGCAATAATAAAAAGAAAGCACATTAAAACTACTGCATCATTGTCTTTTAGTATTGTTTTTTCTCTGTTTTTAATTTTCACAATAAAGAAAGCCGAACTCGCAGCGGTAAAAATGACTACCGCAAACATTATCCGACAGTTTATTCCCAATCCTATAACAAACATGCAGTAAACTGCAACGATAGTTAAAACTAAGGAAATAGGAACGGGGATTTTTATTTCTTTTGAAAATAAATTTTTGGACTCTCTTACAACAGGACCTCTATGCGTATGTGTGCCAAGACCTCTTGCAGTCTTTAGAAGAAATGCCCTTATCCAATTTTTTACTTTTTCAAAAATATCCATTCGCTACTCTCGAAGTACAACATTTATAGCTAATTAAAACCTATGTGTATTGTGTCAATAAAGTTAGTTGGCTATATAGTTTACTTGACAATTACTCTAACCCCCAATTCTTTCAACTGTTTCTCGTTTACAGGAGCAGGCGCATTTGAAAGAGGATCAAACGCTTTCTGCGTCTTAGGGAATGCTATTACTTCTCTTATTGAATCTTCACCGGCAAATAGGGCGCACATTCTGTCAAAACCTAATGCTATTCCACCATGAGGAGGAGCACCATATGTTAAAGCATCAAGCAAAAATCCAAATTTTTGTTTTGCTGACTCGTCGGAAATATTTAAAATATCGAATATCTTTTTTTGTACATCGCTTTTGTGTATTCTTATTGAACCACCACCAAGTTCTATGCCATTTAAAACAACGTCATACGCCTTTGCCTTTGCAGTACCAACATTTTTTTTAGTAAGAGAAGTGTTGTCTTTGGGAGACGTGAAGGGATGATGCAATGCCTGCCATCTATGCTCTTCTTTATCCCATTCCATAAGAGGAAAATCGACAATCCATAAGAAATTAAATTTATTTTTATCTATAAGACCAAGTTCTCTGCCCATCTTAAGTCTCAACGCGCCTAAACCTTGAGCAACTATTTTCTCCTCATCCGCAAGGAAAACAACCAAATCTCTCGATTTTGCATCAAGCTTAGATATAATTGTTTTGATTTCTTCTTCTTTGAAGAACTTTACTATATTTGACTGCGCGCTTGAATCTGCAATTTTCATCCACGCCAAACCTTTGGCGCCATATTCGCTGACAAATTTAGTAAGTTGATCTATTTCTGAGCGTGAAAAATCCGCACCTTTGGGAATACACAGTCCTCTTATAACTCCGCCTTTTGCGATTGTAGACGAAAACACACCAAATTCGCTGTTTTTAAGTTCGTGCGAGAAATCTACTATTTCCATCTCAAATCTTGTATCAGGTTTATCGGAACCGTACTTGAGCATTGCATCTTCGTAAGATATTCTTTTAAAGGGTGTTTTTATATCAAGATGTAATGCTGATTTACAAACTCTTGAGAGCATTCTTTCAATAAGGTCTATTACATCATCTTCTTCTACAAATGACATTTCAATATCAATCTGAGTAAATTCCAGCTGTCTGTCGGCACGCAAATCTTCATCCCTGAAACATCTTGCAAGCTGATAATATTTATCAAAACCTGAAACCATTAAAATCTGTTTAAAAATCTGAGGCGATTGTGGCAACGCAAAAAAACTTCCATGGTGAAATCTTGACGGTACCAAAAAATCTCTAGCACCTTCTGGGGTAGATTTGGTTAAAAAGGGTGTTTCAATTTCCAAAAATCCTTCTTCGTTCAAAAAACTTCTCACTTCATTTGAAATCTTATGGCGCATTATAAAATTTTTTTGAAAATTAGGACGACGCAAATCCAAATATCTATATTTTAATCTCAATTCTTCAAAAGTTTCAACATAATCAGAAATCTCAAAAGGAAGCCTGGGGCAAGTATTGAGAACTTCAAGCTCTGCTGCCACAAGTTCTATACCCCCCGTAAGCATATTTGGATTTAGAGTCCCTTCCGGCCTGTTCCTTGCTACACCTTTAACAGAAATAACATATTCGCTTCTTAAATTTTCTGCTATTTTAAAAATACCTTG
Organism: Endomicrobiia bacterium; assembly: GCA_025998295.1. GTDB lineage: Bacteria > Elusimicrobiota > Endomicrobiia > Endomicrobiales > Endomicrobiaceae > Endomicrobiellum. The sequence continues at coordinate 28,589 of BNVT01000002.1, read as the reverse complement.
ATTTTCAGGCTGAAAAACAATTTGCAAAAGTCCAGCTCTGTCTCTTAAATCAATAAAAATTACACCACCGTGATCTCTGCGTGAATGCACCCACCCGCACACTGCAACTTCTTTTCCTATACTGTGTTCTCTTACATCACCGCAATAACTACTTCTCTTCATAAAACCCTCTTTAGGAAAATGCCGCCTTTTGGTTGTGTGGAAAATTCAAAAAACCGCCGCAACAATATATTTATTAGGCCTGCTTAAAAACTCTCATATAGCCACTGTCAATTCTTGAACTTGTTTTGGCAACCGATGTTGTCTTTACGACAAGATGTCTAAAACGAGGGTTATTGCGGTAAATACGAAAACCTAGCAAAACCATGGGTCTTTAGATGGACCCATATTCTCAAAATATAACAATGCTACAATCGTCTTTGAATCTTTTATTTTTCCAGTTTTTGCCATTTTTACAGCATTTTCAAAACTTACAATTTCTTTTGAAAGAAACTCATCCTCATCTGGACTCTCTTGTCCATCTTCAAGATCAAAAGCAACAAAAATATATAATATCTCCGTGGAAAAAGCCGCAGTAGGATAAAAAGACAAAAGAGCCCCTAACCTCTTTGCTCTATACCCAGTTTCTTCTTTCAGCTCTCTTTGTGCACATTTAATAGGCGTTTCGCCTTTATCAATTTTACCTGCCGGTATTTCATAAGTTATTTGGTTTATAGGATATCTATATTGTTTTACTAAAACAATATTTTTCTTATCCACAAAAGGAAGAATAGCAGACGCGCCAAGATGGGTTAAATATTCTCTCCTTGTGACAACGCCGTTTGGTAGCTCAACCTCGTCACAAAAAAAATCTACTGCAGACCCGCAGTATATTTTATTCTTTTTTACCAATTTCTCAGCCATATTTTCCATGCGGATATTCTATCATTTTTTAAATGCAAACAAAATAAAACGTATGAAAAAAGCTTCTTGAGGAGGCTGGTTTTAAACCCAAAGCAAATTTCATAGACTGCTGCTATGGCTCTTGCCCTGCGACAATCAAAAATCAAAAAAAGCTCTTATGCGTTTGTCGTGCCCCCTAAACATGCATAATATAAACATTCCCCCATTTATATATAAATGCCATTGCTTACTTCCATACAAACAATCAGGAACGTTTTTCTCGCAACTTAGGTCTGGATAAGTCGGATTTTTTGATTTTTGTTAATGTTTTGGACGACATAGGTCGGCGGCGATTATCATGTACATTTGCTATCAAGTCGCTTGATGAATCTTTTTTAACCGACAAACAACCAAAACACCGACTTTGTGGCTTCTGCAGAAAAACGGGTTGTAGAGAATTTGAATCATTGAACATCCATAGTAACAATAACACCCAACCTTCTTTTTCATAATCTTCTGAGTCGTTGGTATAAAAATACCCTACGTTACCAGTGTAACCATCACAACGATAACCAATAATAAGGGATTCTAAAATTCTAGATATGGTTATGATGGGTGTTTCAACAATGATAAAGCACTACCTGAAGACACACTAGACCGAGAATGATGAGCTTGACGAGCCCTCGATGGAGATGGAACTTGTTGAACTTGATGGTAACGGTGGTGGTTGTAGCTGTTGTTCTAGTTGTCGTTTTTAGTAGTAGCTGCTGTTCTTTTATTTGTCGTTGTCCTAGTAGTAGTAGCCGTTGTGCTTGTTCTTGTCCTAGTTGTTGTTGTAGTTGTTGTGCTCCTAGTAGTTGTTGTTCTGCTTGTAGTGGTTCTAGGTGTCTTATTTGGTCTAGTAGTAGTTGATTAATGTTGTGATCCTAGTAGTTGTTCTAATTCTTTTCCTTGTCGTAGTCGTAGTTGACTTAGTTGTTCTAATTCTTTTCCTTGTCGTAGTCGTAGTTGACTTAGTTGTTCTCGTTGTTCTGCTGACAGTTCTGATTCTAGTGGTTGTTGTCGTTGTCGTAGTAGTTGTTGTAGTAGCAGTTGTTCTATTCTCTCTGGAGTAGCAGTCCTTCTGTTTACAAGGCAAGCGTTTTTATTACACGAATCGCACGAACTTAAAACAAGACCAAATAAAACAAACATGCTTAATACTCTTTTCAGTTTCATCATTTTTTTCTCCCCCTTTTTTGTAATTTTTGCTGCTTAGTTGTTATAGCATAAAATATAAGACTTCATGCGTTTGTCGTTTGCGCAGAATGTTGTAACATCTCAATTGACTTTTGTCAAGCAAAGACAAACGGATAAAAACAACTACGGGCTTTTAATAAATGGCTGTTTATATATAAAATCATCTTTTTGGTGCTTTTAAAACCCATTGTTTTTGCAAGTTTTGCAGGTTTTTATATTTGCATACTGGCCTTGTTTTGCGCATAAAAAGTCTCTTGGGGGCTATGATTAAATTTAGGCAAATTTCATAGACTGCTGCTATGGCTCTTGCCCTGAGACAATCAAGAATCAAAAAAAGCTCTCATGCGTTTGTTGTGTTAGGTTGGTGGCAAGCTATTTTTCGTTTTTTTGATACCTCATATAGGATTACGGCAGATGCGCATGAAACATTTAATGAAGACACTGTACTTTTATGTGGAATTGATATTAAAAAATCGCAATTTCTCTTTGTTAAATTCTGAAGACCAAAACCTTCGCTACCTATTATGATTACGAGAGGAAAAGGCAAATCTACTTTTTCTAATATTTGATTACCGTTTTCAGCACCGGCAATCCAAAAATTATTTTCTTTCAATAAATCCACCGCCCGATTGATATTTGCAACTTTTGATATAGAAATATGTTCTACCGCACCTGCAGAGGCTTTTGAAACTGTTTCATTTACACCAACGGCTCTCCACTTAGGAATTATAACCCCATCTGTTCCAAAAGCGACACAATTTCTTATAATTGCTCCAAGATTATGAGGGTCTTCTATCCCATCTAATATTATAAGTAGAGGTTTAGGGGATTGTTTTGCTTTTTCTATTAAAACAGACAATTCAATATATTTCATGGGCGAAACTTCTACTGCTATTCCTTGAGAATGCTTATGAAATCTGTCAAGTTTTTCAGGAGGGACGTTGTGTATAGCTATACCTTTTTGTTTTGCGATATTAATAATTTCTGAAATTACCGAGCCTCTTGCAGTCTGAGCAATCATCAATTTATTTACAGTACGTTTCCCTACTTTAAGAAGTTCCAAAACCGAATTGCGTCCGTAAATAATACCCTCCGACCGTTTATGCTTATTATTATCTTCTTTATGCATTAAAAGTCCTTTTTTTTACAACCGATTAACTCCCACATTAACAACTGGCACTAGCTTTAAAGAAATAGATGCAAGCCAAGTGCTAAGGAGCTAGAAACAAAACGCCGTGCATTCCCATTACTAGAAAGTTGACTATACTGCAAGAAAAATAATTTTTAATTTTTCTTTACAAGCACAGAAGATCCGTCTTTGTTATCTAGTATCTTATATCCTTTTTCATCTATAAGTTTTCTAAGCGTATCTGATTTGGCCCAATTTTGGTTTTTTCTTGCTTCGTTTCTTTCTTGTAAAAGATTTTGCAAATCTTCATTATTTTTTTGTTCTTCCGGAAGCATAATACCTAAAGATTGCTCAGTAAAATCTTCAAAGAGCTTTCTAAACTGAGAAAGTCTTGATGGATTTGCGACAAACAATTCATTTAGTATCATATTCTTTAATTTATGAAGATATGACAATGCTTTTTCTGAATTAAAATCATCGTCAAGCGCCGCTAAAAATTTATTCTGCAACTCTAATAAATCTTTGTCGGCTATTTCTATTGCAGGTTCTTTGGCAGACGAAATTAGTCTTAAATAAGCGTCGTCTATTCCTTGTAAAGTATTTTTTGCGCCGTCCAAACCTGTATCGGAAAAATCTAACGGACTCAAGTAGCACTGCGTTAAAAGGTAGTAGCGCACCACGCGCGGATTGTATTTTTCAAATATTGTTTTCAATGTAAAAAAATTATTTAAAGACTTAGACATCTTTTCTTTATTTATAGTAACAAAACCGTTATGTATCCAATATTTAACAAATTGTTTGCCTGTTTTTACTTGGCTTTGAGCAATTTCGTTTTCATGATGAGGAAATATTAAGTCTTGGCCACCGCCATGTATATCTAATGTGTTGCCAAGCAATTCCAATGACATTACAGAACATTCTATATGCCATCCAGGACGACCTTTCCCCCATGGGCTATCCCATGCAACTTCCTGCGGCTCATTCTCCTTTGTCTTTTTCCACAAGGCAAAATCAAACGCTGAAATTTTATCATCGCAGACATCAACTCTTGCTCCAGCTTTTAAATCTTCAAGTTTTCTTTTTGATAATTTCCCGTAATCTTTAAACTTATCAACATAAAAATAAACATCACCGTCAACTTCATAAGCAAAACCTTTATCTGCAAGATCTTTAATAAAATTAATTATCTGCGGTATCATTTGCGTAACGCGCGGATATGTTTCTGCTCTTAAAATATTTAACTTGTCCATCTGCTCAAAATAATTGTCTATATAAATCTGTGCGAGTTCTGAAGGTTTTATATTTTTTTCTTGTGATTTTTTTATAATTTTATCATCAACATCTGTAAAATTTTGTATATGTTTTACTTGGTAGCCTCTTTTTAAAAGATGCCTTTTTATAATATCAAATACCACATAAACTCTTGCGTGCCCTAAATGAACTTCGTCATAAGGAGTTACGCCACATACATACATAGACACAAAGTTTTCTTTTTGAGATTTAAACTCTTCTTTCTTGTTCGAGAGGGTATTGTGAACTCTTATCATTGTTACGCTTTCCTTCGCATATATTTTTATCGTAAAACAACCAAATTATCTCTATGTATAACCTCATCTTCCATTACGTTTATAATATTTTCCATATCTGAGGTTTTTTCCTTTTATTTTTTCAAGATCCAAGCTGTTGTAATTTGTTAATCCTCTTACAAAATTTTTTCTAGTTTTGGTATTGGCAATATTTACAGCATCACCCATTTGAAAATTACCATTTATTTCTGTTATTCCAACAGCAAGTAGGCTTTTACTTCCACTTAATAGAACTTCTGAAACCTTATTATCAACAAAAACTGTTCCTTTTGATTTTTTACTGAAAGCTATCCATAATTTTCTTGCCTTAAGACATTGTTTTTTTGCTTTAATAATTGTGCCTACCTGAAAGCCCGAGACTATATCTTTTAACAGGTTCAATTTTAAACCGTTTGTAATTATTGTATCTACTCCAGACGTAGCGGCTATTTTAGCGGCGATTATTTTTGTTTTCATGCCGCCTTTTCCCTTTACCGCTGGAAGATTTCAACGAAGCAAAATTTTCGATTTCTTCGGTAATCTTGTTAATTTGAGGTATTATGGCAGCTGTTGCGGGATTGCCGTTATAAAAACCGTCAACATCAGTAAAAATAATAAACTTATCAGCATCAATAGCTGCAGTAACAAGCGCAGCCAAAGTATCGTTGTCTCCAAAACTTAATTCGTCAATTGAAACAGAATCGTTTTCATTTATTATAGGAATCACATTATTTTCAATCAAAGTATTTAACGTATTTCTCGCATTTATATAATTACTTCTTTTCTCAAAGCAGATCTCTTGTCAGAAGAATCTGGGCAACGGTCTTGTCATATTTCGCAAAAGCGGCAGAATACGTATTCATAAGTAAAGGTTGCCCTATTGCGGCAAATGCTTGTTTGTCTCTTAAAGTTTTAGACTTAACATTTGCTCCCAAGCACAAACGTCCAGCACCGCCATCTCCGGAGCTAACAATTAATATTTCATGATTTTCTTTTTGAATGGCAACAAGTTCGCTAACTAAATCATATATATACTTTCTATTCAATGCGCTATCTTTAGCCACAAGTGTACTTGTGCCAATTTTTACAACTATTCTCATGCAATTATCAGACCTCTTGCAAAACTACGTACAAATTTTATACCATTTTCCATCTTCGTGAGCGGTCTTGCTTTGGCTATGTCATTTTCTTACCGTCAGTCATTTTTATTATTTTATCTGCTTCTTCGGCGAGTTCTTGGCTGTGCGTAACAAGAATAAGAGTTGAGTTCGATTCTGTAGCGCTTTCAAACAATAATTTTTCTATCTCAAGACCCGTAACTCTATCTAAATTGCCAGTAGGTTCATCAGCAAAAATTATATGGGGACTATTTATCAAGGCTCTCGCAAGAGCCGCTCTCTGTTGTTCTCCTCCAGACAATTCGTTTGGGAAATGATATTGTCTGTGCAGAAGTCCAACTTTTTCTAGTATACTTTGCGCTAACTTAATTTTTATATTTCTGTCTCTCCATACAGGTAAAAGGACATTCTCTAAAACAGTAAAATCCAGCATAAGATAATGAAATTGAAAAACAAAACCTATATTTTTCTTCCTCATTGCGCATAAATATTTATCATTTTCAGCAAAACAATCAATACCATCTATGTACACATTACCGGTTGTAGGCCTATCCATAAGCCCCAAGATATGAACCAAAGTGCTTTTACCCGACCCAGAAGGCCCAGTTAAAGCTACTTTTTGGCCTGAAGCTATTTCCAATTGTATGTTCTTTAGCACATCGACATCAGGAGAATCTTTCTTCTTATAATTTTTGCTTAAGTTTTCAGTTTTTATATTCATTTTATGTTCGTTTGTGTTATCGCATGGATACTCACTTTCGTGAGCGTGACACAACACTTACTCCTTATCAAAACGGCCAAAACTCACTCAAGAAAATTTAAAATAGCGCAAAGTTTACTAGTACAGAAGCCGTAGACTATATTTAAAAATTAATTTTATTTTGTTGTCTATCCATATCTTATCGCTTCGATTGGATCCAGCTTTGAAACCTGATACGCAGGATAAATGCCCGCTATTACGGTAATCACAAACGCGCTTGCGGCAATCATAAGTACATCTGAAGGTACTATTGCCACAGGCAGCCTATCTACATTGTAAACACCTTTAGGCAGTTTGAATATATCAAAATATTTCAGCACAAGGCTTATTGCAAGTCCTGATATAATTCCAAGAATGGTGCCGATCGAGCCTATAATAAGACCTTCATAAAAAAATATTTTTGAAATTGAAGTCTTTGAAAACCCCATTGCAGACATTATGCCTATTTCTTTTGATTTTTGAATGCTTAAAAGTAAAAGATTAGAAATAATATTAAACGCGGCAACAAGTATTATAAGTCCCAAAATAAGAAACATCATAATTTTTTCAAGTTTAAGAGCAGAAAGAAAATTCTTAAACATATCAGTCCATGCTCTTGCTATGTATGGATAAGACAACACGTTTTGCAGTTGTGACGCTGTTGCTGAAGCTCTATCAAAGTTTTTGGTGTGTATATCAAGACCTGTAACCGCATCCGGGATTGAAAACAGCGTTTGCCCTTCATGCAAATCAATAAGACCAGAAAAAAGACTAAACCCAGGCGATCCTGATTGCATAACAGCAGAGACATTAAACAAATACATTTTAGGCATACTGCTAAAATTTTCCGGAAACATTAAAACTACTTCGTCCCCTACGCTTGCATGAATACATTTTGCAATTTCGTTACCGAGAATTATCGATTTGTTTCCAATTTTTTTTCCGTCAAAATTTATACTAGAAACTTTTATTTGCTTTGAAAAATTAAGAGTATTGCTTTCGTTTTCGTAATCTATAGCTTTTATTATTATACCTGTTGAAATATTTGACTTTCTACCTCTAACAATTCCTTGCTTCGCTATAAATGGGAAAACACTTACAACAGATTTATTTGTTTTTATTGTATCTTCAATCGAAAGATAATCTTTGAAAGATTCGTTATCAGTTCTTGCAACAACTATATGCGGCTGTCTACCTAATATATTATTTCTTATACTACTTTGAAAACCACTCATAACAGCAAGCGTTATAACAAGAGCAGCTACTCCCAAAGTAGTGCCGCCAATAGCAATAAGAGTGGTAAGCAACGAAAAAAAACCTTTTTTACTCACCCTTAAATATCTTACAGCTATAAAAAATTCAATAGATAATGCGCTCATAGTAATTTACTCTGGCCTCATTGCGGGAAATGTTATTACTTCTCTAATCGACTCAACTCCGGTTAAAACCATAACAAGTCTATCTATTCCCATACCTAAACCACCTGTAGGAGGAAGCCCTTGTTCAAGCGCAAAAATAAAATCTTCATCATACGGCATAACTTCATCATCGCCTTTCTTTTTAGCTTCCATCTGTTGAGCAAATCTTACTCTTTGAAGCTCAGGATCGTTAAGTTCTGAATAGGCATTGCCTATTTCCATACCGTTTATGTAAAGTTCAAAACGTTCCGCTATCTCGGGCTGGTCAAATTTAACTTTTGAAAGAGGAGAATAAATAGCAGGATGATCTATAACAAAAGTAGGATTTTTTAAATTAGGTACTACTTTCTCATCAAACAGCTGGTCTAAAATTTTCTTATCGCTTGCATTTTTAGGTAAATCCAGACCTAGATGTTTTACCTGTTCAAACATATTTCCACTTTCAATGTAGGAAAGCAACTCAAGACCTGTGTACTCCCTTATCAAATCAAACATTTTTGCTCTCCTAAATTCCAAGTTCATGACAGAACCTAATCTTGCAGCAGCAGATTTAATCAATACTTCCGTAAGATCCATTATATCGTTATAATCTGCATATGCCTGGTAAAGTTCCAGCATAGTAAATTCAGGATTATGATTTTTATCTATTCCTTCGTTCCTAAAATTTTTTCCTATTTCAAAGACCCTGTCCATTCCTCCAACAACAAGACGCTTCAAGAAAAGTTCAGGAGCAATCCTTAAAAACAAATCTATATCTAAAGCATTGTGATGAGTTACAAACGGCCTTGCGTTTGCTCCTCCTGCAAGAGATTGAAGCATAGGCGTTTCGACTTCTACAAATCCTAAATCTTCAAGTTTGCACCTTATGGCAGAAATAACTATGCTTCTTTTTACAAAAATATCTTTTACTTCGCTGTTTGAAATTAAATCTAGGTATCTCTGCCTATATCTTGTTTCTGTGTCTTTAAGCCCGTGCCATTTTTCCGCAAGAGGCCTAAATGCCTTTGTAAGCATAGTCCAATTTTCAACCATTATGCTAAGCTCATTTGTTTTCGTTCTAAAAGGCACACCACTAACAGCAATAATATCAGAAGTATCAACCATACTCTTAAAAAATTTATATTGTTCGGCTCCTACCTTGTCTGCCCGAACATATATCTGGATTTTTGACGTCCCATCTTTTATATCTAAAAATGCCGCCCTACCCATATTTCTGTAAGTAACGACTCTGCCAGCAGCTTTAACTTTTACATCCGCAACCTGCTCTTTTTGTAGATTAATAAATTCTTTTTGTATATCTGCATTACTTTTGTCTAAAGTACATTTAGAGGGATAAGGGTTTATTCCTGCACTCGCAAAATCTTTTGCCTTCTGTTTTCTCTGTTTAATTATTTGGTCGATTGGGGCTATCTGCCGTTGCTGCGGTTGCTCTTTATTTTCCATTTACTGTACTTCTCCTATATAAGCTGTAAAGACTAGGTTAAATAATCTGGCTAATATGGCCAACCAACAAGCTTGCACCCGTTTAAAAAATATATGCAAAGCGCACTTTACAGCGTTACTGGTAACGTTTACATTGGAAGATTATATCATTTTTGGGGTACAGTCAAAATAATAGTTCTCGATTTTTTATTTAAAAATCAATGAGTTTTTTACCTACAGCCAATTCTTTGGAAATATTTTTATTTGAAGGAATTTCAAGAATCGAAACTGCATTGTACACGGGCAAAGCTATTCTAAAAGGTTTCAATGATTTGACAATTTTCACAATTTTGTTTTCTTTATCTAAATAAACAATATCCAAATCAAACCGCATAAAAAAGGTATGTACTGAATTACATCTACAGAAAAGTATTGCATGAAGACTGTTTTTTTTGAACATAAATCCTGAAAATCTTTCCCAAAATGTCTCTGCTTTTATTACTTTTATTTTTAATTCTACACTTTCCATATCGCATCCAATTACAATCTGTTATATTTTATGTTACAATCAACACATGAAGAAAAATATTATGTTTTTGTCGTTTTTCTCGCTGCTATTTGTGTGTGTAATTTTTTATCCGGCAGCAAATTTGCTGTCAAAAAACAAATCGAAAGATTTAGAAGCTATAACTGTAGAAAAAGCAAAATCGGCAGTAGAGGCTCTTACCCCTTATTTTAGCAAAGCAATCTTAAACTCAGATGACATAAGTCTTGTTACGGCTATCGATAACATTAGAAAAATAGAAAACATCACAAGTTGTTTTGTACTCGACAAAAATGGCAAGATGCTTATACCAAGTAATGCAAACAAATGGGACACTGAAAAAAATACCATGATTTACAATAATGCAACAAAAAATAAAACTGGACTTTTGCAACAAACATCAGAAAAGGAGACCTTACTGCTTTCTGAATCTCTCGCAGAAAATCACACTTTATTTTGTATGATTTCAGTTCAAAAAACAAGCAAAAGCGCAAAGTACTGGAAAATAAAATACTATACCATCGCCTCGTTTGTCGCAGTTCTTATTATAATTGTTTTTTATTTTCTTTCTAGACTACTCATATTAATGCCATTCATTAGAATAAAAAAATCTTTAGAAGACAAATCGCATGGGAACACGGAGACTGGTGATCGTAACGAAATTACAGATATTTTTGATTCGCAAAGAGATAAGATAGCCAAAAAGATACAAATACTTAAAGACGAAAATGAAAGTTTAAGTAAAATAATTGAATATTTGCAACATACTTCAGTTAAAGATAGATTGGCTTTTATAATTTTAAATTCATTAAACGAAACCGTATATGCTTACGACAATACAAAAGATATTTTGAAAGATAATTTTGAAAAAGGCAGCCATCTGCTTGAAATTACAAAAGTCCACGATTTGATACAAATTGTAGAAGAAGCAAACGAAAATCAAGAAAAAGAAATTAAAAAAATTATTAGAAACTATATCATCACGGCAATTTCGATAAGCGAAAAAGGCAAAGTTGTCGGAACAATTATAAAAGTGAAAAATAAAGTTAATTAATTATAAATAACATTTTTACCACTCAAAGCAGCTTTAAAGATTTGTTCGTATAACATCAACTCTCACCATACCGCTTCCCCTTGCTATTGCCTAACTTTACTGAAAACTTCACCCTGTGAAAATACGCAGGATCACTACTTAGGCGTACTCCTTGTTCCTCGCCGTAGAAAGCATATTCAAGTTGAACACTATTTGAGACTAAACCGAATCCAATTGTTGGATATCCTGAATTAAACCTGCTCTTATAACAAAGGGATCATATTTATACTCAACGCCCATGCTCCGGAGAAGTATGAGAATCTCGTGCCCATGAGAAAATATTATACTCCTTACAGCTGCATAAACAAAACATCAAACAAACACGGAAAACGAAATGATCGTTTTATCATATAAAATCTCCTAAGGAAGCATGTGTTCCCATAAACACCATAGCACAGCCAGCGGAAACTAAATACCCATAACGCATTTTGTATTGATTTTTCAGGCAAAACACTGTTTTTCCATATCAAAAATATCGCTAAATCTTTATCAATATAGTCAAACTTGCTTTAAGTTAAAAGACGGTACAAAACAAGTAGTAATCAGCCACGGCTCCTTTCTCCTCTTTATTTTAGTGTTCTGTGTAACGATTAGTCATTACAGTTTCTATTTTCTAGCATATTTCCCTTATGCTACTACCTTCAACACTGTCTAATTTTTTTAGCATTTTGGCAATAGTTTACCCCGCGCTGTATTATCTCGTCCGGATCTTCCCTCCTTTTTATTTTAAAAGTCTTCTGATTTTGCCGGGGCAGCTTTGAGTAGCTATAAAATTTAACTGCAAAGCAACACTATGATATAAGCAATACCCAACCGTACCATTTTTTGATTCAATAGTGCAGTACTTATGGAATATTTGTGAAAATATCTTATTTTAATATTTTTCAACGCTGCTAAAAAAGAACGGAGAGAGAGGGATTTGAACCCCCGATAGAGTTTCCTCTATAATAGTTTTCAAGACTATCGCCTTAAACCGCTCGGCCATCTCTCCATGCCATTACATGTCCGTCTAAAAATCCAACAAGTTATTGTTGCCATATCTTTGTTTTTTGGTACCCAATGTTATTTTCTACGACAAGACAAATAAAAACATGACAGACACGGGATGGGTAAATACGAAAATCTACGAAAATCATGGATTTTAGGCAGATTCTATATATAATTTTTTCATATCGTCAAGAGTTTTCGGAGTGTAATCCTTTGCATGCCCTGCAGTTCCAAAAGCCTTCATTTTTGAAATAATAAGATTCGTAAGCGCAGTTCTTGCAGGTCCTAGATATTCCCTTGGATCAAATTTTTCAGGACTTTCAACAAAAATTTTTCTTATTGCAGCCGTGATTGCAAGTCTTCCATCGGTATCAACGTTGACTTTCGACACTCCGAGTTTAATTGCTTCCTGTAAGCTTGTAATCGGTACACCCATAGCCCCAGGCATTTTCCCGCCATATTTATTAAGTTCATCAATTAATTCTTCAGGAACACAAGAAGCTCCATGTAAAACAATAGGAATATCTACTAAAGATCTAACTTCTTTTAAAACATCAAACGCAAGATTTATCGTGCCTTTAAATTTATACGCACCATGAGAAGTTCCTATTGCGATAGCTAGGGAATCAACACCCGTTTCATCAACAAAGTTCTTTGCTTCTTTAGGATTTGTTAAATGCGCATTACCTGAACCTATCCCGTCTTCCAAACCCCCAAGAGTTCCTATCTCAGCTTCCACCGAAACGCCTCTTGCATGAGCGTACACTACAACAGAGCGAGTAACATCGACATTATATTCATACGTTGAGGCAGTCCTGCCGTCTTCCGTTAAAGAACCGTCTATCATAACTGATGAAAAACCAAGCTCTATAGCTTTTATGACAGATTCTAAAGAGTTCCCGTGATCCAAATGCATTGCAACTGGAATATCATGATTTTCAATAACAGCAGCTTTCATTAAATATCCCAAATATGTGAAATTGGAATATTTTAACGCACCTCTGCTTGCTTGGATAATTACAGGCGATTGAGTTTCTTTAGCAGCAGCCATTATTGCCTGTATCTGCTCCATATTGTTGACATTATATGCACCTACACCATAACCTTTTTTTTCTGCTTCTTCCAAAATCTGTTTGCCGGGTACTAAAGCCATTCCAATCCTCCTATTTCTTGAAAGACCTTTTCTTTGCTTTTTTCTGACTTTTTTTAACTTCAGAAATATCTTCGTAAATACCAATATTTCTAAATCTCGTATATCTCTCTTCCGCTATTTTTTTACCGCTTATTTTTTCATATTCATTAAGATATTTATTTAAAGCCATTTTTATATTTACCGCTGTCTTTGCACTGTCGTAGTGAGCACCACCAAGAGGTTCTTTTATAATCTCATCAATAGCTTTTAGTTTTAGTAAATCTTTAGCGGTAAGCTTCATTGCTTTCGCAGCTTCAGGAGCTTTTGAACCGTCTCTAAAGAGTATAGCCGCACAACCCTCCGGAGAAATGACCGAATAATAGGCGTTTTCAAGACACAAAACTCTATTTGAAACACCAATACCTAAAGCTCCTCCAGAACCGCCCTCTCCTATAACTACGGTTATAATAAGAACTTTTAAATCCGACATTTCTCTTAAATTTCTTGCAATAGCTACAGCTTGCCCTCTTTCCTCAGCAGCAATTCCAGGATATGCTCCAGGGGTATCTATGAATGTTATTATAGGTCTGTTAAATTTCTCCGCAAGCTTCATCACTCTAAGAGCTTTTCTATATCCTTCAGGGTGAGCCATGCCGAAATTTCTATCCATATTTTCTTCCAAAGTTCTGCCCTTCTGATGACCAATAACAACAACGGGTTTATCATTTATTTCAGCAACACCGCATAAAATTGCCTGATCGTCGCCAAAAACTCTGTCGCCACGAACTTCTGTAAAATTTTTAAATATGAGTTTTATGTAATCGGCAGAGTAAGGTCTTTGTGGATGTCTTGCAATTTGTATTCTCTGCCATGGCGACAACGAACTGTAAATCTTTTGTTTTAATTCATCTCTTGTTTTTTCGAGGTCTTCAATTTGTTCGGATAAATCTGTATCTTCAGTTTGAGAAGATTCTCTTAAATCGTTAATTCTTTTGTCAATTTCCGTTATTGGCTGTTCAAAGTCAAAAGTTATTTCCATGAATCTTCTTCCTTAATGTTATAACCGTAGTCAACCAATCTCCTTATTGGTACGTTGTGTTTACTTGAAAATAAACGCAATGGCCTCAAGGATTAGCAAAAGCAATAGAAACAACTCTTATAAAAACACTGATCCAAGTAACATAGATACTCGCTTTTGCAAGTGTGACAAACAAAAAACGCCGCACTGATACTGTTGCCACTAACTTCATCAAAGAAGTAAAGAGAAATCCATGAAGGGTAGCTTAAGCATTATAAAAGAATACATAGAACGCATTCTCAAAACATAGCTGCAATCTTTGCGAGAAATTAGAGATCCGTTTGTTTGTCATTGCCACAAAAACAAGAACCCGCTTTCCAAATAACTTACTTACTTATACTTTAACATACATTCCCGTTTTCCACCAGAGACTCCAAGTATTAACAACGATACTGGATGCTTTTTACCCTTAAATACCTCTTTTTGAATCGTGCGTGCTTGTCGTGCAAGGCAACACGCAACCGCAGGAATAATTTAGAAAGCCTTACACACGAGAGCTAATAATAGCTCTCGTGTGTGATTTTCATGGCAATGTTACTGTTAATTACTCAAGGTATCCCACAACTTCATTAAATTGCACCCTACGTTTATACTTATCGAACGTGTCCAGCACTTCCACCTGTGACTACTATCCGAGTCATCGTATGAACACGAAGTATTGCAACATCTACCCGTTACATCAAGAATTAAACCGTTAGAAAACTCATACCCTGCTCCAATACCAAAATACAACCCACCACTATTCTTCGAATTCGCGATCTTATCATCATTCCTACTTAACTCATTTCCGTCATGATCCTCATCTATCGTAACAGACGCTAGCCCATCTCCAATGCTGTTAAAAAACCACGCATAGCCTACATTACCTTTAAAAAACACACCTTTGCTGACGAAATAGGATTTATCTGCGCCGTGCAATAAAGAGGGAGGTATGAAAATGTTAAATTCTCATGTTCTACTTTACTAATCTTTCTTGGATATAAATATCCTAAACCTACGCCAATTTTTATTGAATCGTTTGCCGGAAATAAACACTCACACACCAAATCAGCACCGATACCCGTACGAGCACTCTTTTTTTCTCTTGGGTCTGTGTCTGTACCCACTTTCATTTTTACTTTTTCTTCCAAACTTACAATCCCAGGAGCTTCAAGACCTGCTTTAAAATTAATTTCACCTGCAAAAGCAGAAAACGCAGCTCCTTCAAGAACAAACATCATCGCAACAACCAACATCAACTTTTTCATTTACACGCACCTCCACCCATAAAATATTCACTCATGCACAGAATGGCTAAAATTTATAAAATATTCACTCATGCACAGAATGGCTAAAATTTACCTGAATAACTTATCTTAAAAACTCTTTCGTTGGGAACCCTTGACGTGTGATTACTTTTACCCCAACAATCTCTCACAATAAAATCTATATCTACACCTTCCGTTGCAGCAAACCTAAAGCCAAAATTAAGTCTCGCATCTGGTAAGCGATTTATACTTATATTGTCATATTCTGCCATAAGATATATTGATTCCTTGTACACCGGCATTATTGCATTTACAAAACAGCCATAAACTTGTTTTGTTTTTGTAAAGTCATACATGTTAGCACCTATGTTGAACATTAAACCACCAAGAAAAAGTTCTCTGCCCATAACAATATACAACCCCTTTTCTCTCTGCACACAATTTCCTCTATCAATAAAACAACCCTGCCCATCATAGCCAATCGCTAATCCAGGCAAAACCATATCGCCTTCGTAAAGTCTGATCTTAATATCTGGAGCAGGAATAGCAACCTTCATTCTCTTACCACCTATCAGTCTATCCAACTCCCAAGACGCTCCAATGTTTAAAATTTTGAAAAGTTCAAAATCAACTTTTTGGGTTATATTGCCATGTGAAAAGCACTTAAATACCAAATCGTAAGAACCATAATTCAGCATACTGGCATTAGGAGTATCAATAACATACGTTCTACCTGCAAAAGACAAAGAAACAAAAATAAAAATCACCACAAAAGAATAAAGCATTTTTTTTAACATTTGAGTCTCCCGCCAAAAGTACACACTAAGAGTGTACAAATTCTCACTGTTTAAGTCAACCTATCGTAGAATCTCATCAGGCAAAGCACATGAAAGAAAATTATAGGCATTCTAAAAACACAGTAATTTTCCCGCAATCTTACAGCCGGAGCGTTTGCAAAGACACAGATATTGCTTAGATTTTAAAGCAACATCTGTGTCCTTACAAATGGGCAAATGAAAAAGTTAATAAAAACATAAAAAATGGCGGAACACGAAAATTTTCTAACACAAAACAGGCTTTAAAATGGTTAAAATCTTGGAATTTACAAAAAAATTTAAAGAAAATTATGCTGATCTTTCTAAAACTATTAAGCAAACTTTTGGTGAAAAACTGAATCTTTTACTAAGAATCTTTTTCATCCATCATTTAATGTACACAAGTATAAAACAAACAAGCAGCAATGTATGAAGCATATGCAACCAAGGCCTTATAGATTTTTTGAAGTGACTAAAGCATCGCATATTTTAGAAACATATGCTTCGTCGTGGCATTATAGACAAAAGCCAAATATAATCTATGGTAGTGCCTGCTCCTCCCTCGCTGAGATTTGTCAAGAATTATTTATATTTATGCAGGGAGATATTCCAATCTTGTAAATTAAATAATTCCCTAGTTATCATCTGTTTAGCGTGTGTTTAGCGAGGACGCGGGCACTCTGTCAGCAATATCTTGATCTTTTTTACTCAATAGGTGGCGCTGGTGGCACGTATCGTGGTTGTCCTATTGCATCTCTTGTTACATCTCTTGAATTAACTTTAAATGAATCATAAAATCATCCATACGATGGTGTTGTATACGATGATGTACTAATTGGTTTATTATCTCTTGATTTAAGTTTTTCAAGTAGATCATGCGATGATTTGACTGGTTTAGATGGTGTACTAATTGGTTCACCTATTGATTCAAATCGATATGGATCATATGATGTCGGTTCGTATTTACAACACGATTTACACGAATTTAACATCATCAAAGCAGATAACACAATCACGTTTGATAACATCATTGTTTTCGCTTTCATAAATTCTCCTTTTAAATTTAATTTGCTAAATAAACATCAACCAAGGTTTGCAACCAAAATTCGGACAAAAAACAGATATTTTTCATGTATAAAACCGGACAAAAACAAACCCAAAAACAACTAAGAGGACTTCTACGCTAAAAGGACAACTCTCACAATTTTATATTAGACCTTCTTCCAAACCTATAATTTTGGATCGTATCAATTAAATCTCAAAAGTCAAGGCGCTTTCTTCTATTTCTGTATCTGTTAGGTGTTAGACCTTTTTCAAAACCAGCACATGTGTAGTGCATAATACATAGAGACCTGTCAAGAATTTGTAGAATATCATAGGACAAACGCATGAAAAAATCTCCCAGGCGACTGATTTTAAACTTGGGTAAATTCCATAGGCTGTAATTTGGTGTTGCATGGACAATCAAGAATCAAAAAAGCTTTCATGCGTTTATTAGATCTCTAGCATAACCAACACATAAAAGTACAATAGAAGTACTATGAAACAAAAAAAGAAAGCAGTTAGGTCAGATGGAATGGATTTAGTATTAATGGGAGTAAAGAAAGCATTTGATAAAAGAGTCAAGGATAGCAAGGAGAGAAGAGAAGAAGAGAAAAGAAAAGATAGGGCAAGTAGGTAAGCAAAGAGAAAATTGAGTATAGAAAAGATAGTAAAGATAATGTTTGAATACTTTAGGGCAATACCCGAACATATTTATCACTTGAACATCCAATGTCAGTAAAAGTTGTGGATATAGACTATAGAGTATTCGAACATATTATCAGACTTTAAGACAGTTACAATGTCAGCAAAAGTTGTGGATATAGACTATGGAGTATTCGAACGTATTATCAGACTTTAAGACAGTTACAATACATACTACTAGATTTAGACATCCAATGTCAGCAAAAGTTGTGGATATAGACATAAAGTATTTGGACATATTATCACTTTAAGACAGTTACAATGTCAGCAAAAGTTGTGGACAATAGACATAGGGTATGTAAGAAGAAGTATTAACAAGTAGTGGGGAATATGCGAGATGAGAATAGGTATTGTTAAACAAAGCGCTAGAAGTAGAAGTGGCAGTGATTATGCTACAATTAATACAAAGACTTCAAAAACAGCAAAAGTGGCAAGCTAAAAGAATAATAGACATACAATAACCGTTGGTAGTAGTGGCATTAAAGATAAGTAAGTAATATGCGCATAGATAATAGGGCAAGGAACGATCTTAGTTTATTTGAAATAGACACTGATTTGTACAAAGAAAGACAAAAAGACAATAAGATACATGGCAGAAGATCCATACGGGCTTTTAGCACTATTTAGTGTCAATACCCAACACCTTTATTACACCTTGATTACTTGTTTCTTAAGGAACAATTTAGTAGGACTTAGACAAAATACATACAAACACACTAACCCTAAAAAGAGATCAAAGAAGTACTCAAAGCTGACAAAAGAAGATAAGGAGTTAAATAGAGAGATTTCATCAAAAGGATTATAGTGGAAAATGTCAAAGTATTTGTTAAAAGGTTCAAAATAGTCTAAAAAGATAGATATAGTAATTACAAAAGACCTTTTGGACTGCGATTTAACTTGGGTTGTGAGTATTTGTAATTCTAAAATTTAATATTCAAGTTGTGCGGGAGGTCTATATATACGGGCAAGCAGGCAATTTGGCTGAAATAGAAAAACACTTGTCTTTCATTTGGATTATTCAAATAAATTACAAAAAGCCACCTCGTAATTTTTGGGCCGAAACCGGACAATCGCAAATAACAAAAAAGTATTCAACAACTTTCAACTGCTTGGGGATCTCTGTAAAAATTCAATGGAAACCTGAGAAGGCAAAAAATACATATTTAAAAGTTTTGAGCTTGAATTTAGACAACATAAATGCTAAAAAATGTACATTTAAAAGCTTTAAACTTGAATTTAGATAACATAAATGCTAAAAAAGGTTTACTGTTAGTTTATACAAAATTTGGTGGTGCTCAAAAGTTTGGCCCGTAAACCGGTAAAAAAAATTGATTGATAGATAGATTAAAATATAGAGGCAGAGTACTTTAGATGCAACTAAGTTCGGATGTTTTATTTTCAATAGCTAGTTTTCCTGTAACAAATACTGTTATTACTACGCTGATAACGGATGTTGTTATTGTGGCGTTAGTCCTTGTAGTTGGCAGAGCAGTTTCCCTAAGACCAAAGGGTACGCAAAATGCAGTTGAAGCAGTTGTTGGCTATTTTAGAGAAATTACGGAAAGTATTGCTGGGGAAGAAAGGGCCTCGTATATATATCCATGGGTTGTATCATTTTTTCTATTTATAGTAATTTCAAATTTATTGGCACAGTTTCCAGGATTTGAATCAATAAAATTTCACACGCTAGCTTCAGATTCTCACGGAGTGCCTTTGTTTAGAGCGGCTACAAGCGATCTAAATCTTACACTTGCGCTCGCTGTTGTGTCGGTGACTGCAACGCACTGTCTAAGTATAAGGTATACAAGCTTAAAGAGTTATATTGCAAGATTTATTACATTTAAATTGTTTCCTGCATTTTTGTTTTTAGGGATATTGGAATTTACAAATGAATTTGCGAAATTTGTTTCATTTTCCTTTCGTCTATTTGGAAATATTTATGCAGGAGAAAAGGTTATGGCAACAATGTACAACTTATGTCCATTTGGACTACCCGTTCCCTTTATAGCACTTGAGCTTATGGTAGCGGTTGTCCAGGCGATGGTCTTTGCGTTGCTTACAATGACATTTATGCATATAATGACAGACAAATCACATTGAAAAGGAGACATAAAAATGACTTTTACTGGCGGAATTATCATGGCAGTCGGCGGTATAGTGCCGGCTTGGGGAATTGGTTTAATAGGATCAAAAGCAGTTGAGGCCATTGGACGTAACCCTGAAGGATCAGGAAAAATAATGGTAGCCATGCTTATTGCGCTGGCATTTGCTGAGTCTATAGCAATTTATTCTTTTATTTTAGCGTTATCCAAATAAAATGGGAATAATACAAAGGTTTGGCTTAGAAGCAAAATTGTTTTTGTTTCAAATTATTAATTTCTTAGTCATAGTATTTGTTCTCAAAAAATTTTTATATACACCTTTAAAAAGAATACTTGATGAAAGAAAAAATAAGATTGATCAGTCTTTGCGAGATGCTGAAAGTGCAAAGATAGCTTTAGAAAATGCCGGCGAAGAGAAAAAAAAGATTCTTTTGGAGGCTAAAAGCAGTGCAGACAAACTGGCTGCATCTGCTAAAATTTCTATTGACGAAGCAAAAGAAAAAGCAGTTGCAGAAGCAAAACAGCGTTCAGAACAAATTCTAGACGATGCAAAATATAAAGCGGTAGAAGAGTTCGAAAATATGAACAAACAAATCGGGAAAATGTCTTTAGATATTTCCGGAAAAGTTATATCAAAAGTTTTGTCGGATTTATTTACCGATGACGAAAAACAGAAACTTATGACCCGCGCATTGGAAAAAATAGATGAACAGATTACAAATTAAAGAACTTGCGGCATCTATTGTAAAACATGACGAACTTTCAGAAAAAGATTTAAATTGGATTTGTTCTAATTTATCAAGGCAGGATATTAAACTGTTTATGCATTTATTGTCGGAAGAAATAAAAAATAACGCTGTTAGAGTAAGTTTTGCTGGCGAATTGAGCGATGTAGACAAAAGAAAAATTGTCACTATGTTTCCAAACAAGAAGATTTTGTTTAAACGCGATGATGAGAATATTGTTGGCGGAGTGCGATTTGAGTACGGTGACTTTATTTTGGATTATAGCGTTTCAGGAATAGTAAAAAGAACTTTAAATGCTATACTAAACCAACTTTAAATATTGGTGTGCTTTACTTGCTTAGAAAATAGATGTAAATAGCCAAACAATCGCATTTCTCTTAAAGCTAAAAGGTCGAGCAACCAGCCCGTTTTTTAAAGGCTGACTTCTTGTGATCTTTAAAACATTTCCTTGAAAGAAGAAACAAGTTAAACGTTACAAAAGAATCTGATAAAAGAATCTGCAAGGGAACAGTGGGAGTTTATTATGAAACCAGAAGAAATAATACAGAAAATTGAAAAAGAATTATATTCCGTGCAGACAAAGCCTGAACTTGTCAACTTCGGCGTTGTTGAGACTATTGGTGATGAAATTGTTAAAGCTTCAGGCCTTTCCAATGTGGGGTATTATGAAGAAGTAGAATTTGACGACGGTTCTGTGGGTTTTGTTTTGAATATTGACGAAGACTTTGTTTCGATAGTGCTTCTTAAAAATTCAGGGCATATTGCACGCGGTATGAAGATAAAATCTACCGGTAAAGTTTTAAATATTGCTGTTTCGGACAAACTTATAGGAAGAGTTGTAAATACTTTGGGAGAGCCGATAGACGGAAATGAATTAAAGCATGAAAATCTCGTCTATTACCCGGTTGAAAAAATTGCTCCCGGTATTATCGAGAGAAGTTCTGTAGATACTCCTTTAAAAACCGGTATTAAAGCTATTGACGCTATGACTCCTATAGGAAGAGGACAGAGAGAGCTTATAATTGGAGACAGAGGAACAGGGAAAACCGCTATAGCAATTGATACCATACTAAACCAGAAAAAACTTGACATGGGGTTAAAAAGAGTTATATGCATATACTGTTCCATAGGCCAGAAGCAATCCAACTTGGCATCGATTACCGCTAAATTAAAAGATGAAGGCGCTTTGGATTATACTATTGTTGTCGTGGCCACGTCTTCGGATCCTGCTTCAATGCAGTATATAGCACCGCTTGCAGCATGCGCAATAGGCGAATATTTTATGGATAAAGGTGAAGATGTTTTGATAGTTTATGACGATTTAACAAAACATGCTTGGTCTTACAGACAAATTTCTCTTTTAATTAAGAGACCTGCAGGCCGTGAAGCTTACCCAGGAGATATTTTCTATTTACATTCAAGGCTTTTGGAAAGAGCCTCGAGAATGTCTGATAAAAACGGTGGGGGATCTTTAACAGCGCTTCCTATTATCGAAACACAAGGAAATGACTTGTCAGCGTATATTCCAACAAACATAATTTCAATTACAGATGGACAAATATATCTTGAAGCAGATTTATTTAACGCAGGTACACGTCCCGCAATTAACGTGGGACTTTCAGTTTCCCGTGTGGGCGGAGCGGCACAGACTAAATCAATGAAGCAATTAGCGGGCCCTGTAAGGCTTGAACTTTCGCAATTTAGAGAATTGCAGGCCTTTACACAGTTTGGAAGTGATTTAGATGGAGCTACCTTAAGCAGACTCGAAAGAGGTAGAAGAATAACAGAAATTCTAAAACAGCCTCAATATGAGCCCTACGATGAACTTTCAGAAATACTGTCAATTTTTGCCGTAACATCAGGTCTTTTTGACGACATAGACGCTGCCAAAATTGCTGAAGTCGAACAGCAAATGACAGAATATGTAAAAAAATCGTATCCTGAAACTGTAAAAAAACTTTCAACTGGTGCAAAAATAGACGATACTTTAAGAGCAGAGCTTGAAAAAGAAATTAACGAATTTAAGAGTATAAATAATTATGCCACAAAATTTGCAACAACTTAAAAAAAGAATAAAAACTTCGAACAGTATAGCTCAAATAGCTAAGGCTATGGAGGCGATATCTGCCTCTAAAATACGTAAAGCTCAAGGTTGTGTAGAAAAACATAATCCATATGCCAAAAAAATTAAGTATATGGTTCAAAGAATCCTCTCAGACGAAGATTTATATGACAATAAAGATTTACATGACGATGTGGAAAAGTTTGCAAAGGAAAAAAGTGATAAATGTCTTGTTTATATTATCTCTCCCGACAAAGGTCTTGCTGGCGGACTTGTTGTAAATTTGTTTAAAAAAGTAAGTTCTTATTTAAAATCCGACGATTATGTTGTTGTTATAGGAAAAAAAGCGGCAAGTGAAGCGGCAAAATACGGCTATAATGTTGTGGCGTCGTTTTCTACGGGAACGAATTTCCCTAAATATGACGATTTGTACCCTATGATTGATATTACAAAGAAACTTTATCTTTCAGGTGAAACTGCTAGGGTAAGCGTTGCATATACTGAATTCAAAAATATGTTTCTTCAGGAATCGACTATTGAAGAAATATTTCCTGTTAAACCTGATAAAAATTTTAAAAAAACTGGAGATTATATTTTTGAACCTGATTCTCAGCAAATTCTTAAAGACTTACTTCCTTTTTATTTTGAGGTTGAATTCTACAGCGCATTTATGAACGCTTATGCTTCGGAACAGGCGGCAAGAATGATAGCTATGAAAAATGCTAAAGATAGCGCAAATGATATTTCAGTATCTTTAGCTAATATTTATAATAAGTCCAGACAGGAAAAAATTACAAGTGAAATTTTAGATCTTGCAAACGGACAACAGGGAATATGAAATGGAAAATAAAAAAATGGAATTTAATCCAAATGATGTAAACGCCAAAGGCACTGTTATAAGGGTTCAAGGTGCAATTGTGGACTTTAGATTCGCAGGGGCCGTCCCTGAAGTTTATGAAGCATTGCTTGTAAAAATGCTCGACGGAAGCGATTTAATACTTGAAACAATGTTTGAAATGGACAATTCTGAAGTAAGAACCATAGCTATGGGTTCAACAGACGGAATGAGAAGAGGGATGGAAGCCGTAAGAACTTTTGCTCCTATCTGCGTTCCTGTAGGCGAAAAAACTCTTGGAAGAATATTTAATGTTTTAGGCCAGTCCATCGATGCTTTAGGTAAAATTGACGATTCCGTTGAAAGACATCCTATACACAGACCGGCTCCAAATTTTATAGATCAGAAAACAACTCCCGAAATGCTTGAAACGGGCGTTAAAGTAATAGATTTGATTTCTCCGTTTACAAAAGGTGGCAAAATAGGAATTTTCGGCGGCGCGGGCGTAGGTAAAACTGTTATTGTTAAAGAACTTATAAGAAATATTGCCGCTGTTCATAACGGACACTCTGTTTTTGCTGGAGTAGGGGAAAGAACAAGAGAAGGTACAGATTTGTGGATGGAAATGAAAGAATCAAAAGTTATGGACAAAACTGTTTTGGTCTTCGGACAGATGAATGAACCTCCCGGCAACAGAATGAGAGTAGCTCTATCAGCTCTTACAATGGCGGAATATTTCCGTGATCAAAAAGGCGAAGATGTCCTGTTGTTTATTGATAATATTTTTAGGTTTGCGCAGGCAGGCAGTGAAGTATCGGCGCTTCTTGGCAGAATGCCTTCAGCTGTAGGGTACCAGCCTAACCTTGCAAAAGATATGGGCGATTTACAGGAGAGGATTACATCAACAAATAAAGGTTCTGTTACTTCTGTTCAGGCTATTTACGTTCCCGCAGACGATTATACAGACCCCGCACCTGTTGCGATATTTTCGCATTTAGACGCGACGTTAACTCTTGACAGATCTGTTATGGAACAAGGTTTGTACCCTGCGGTTAATCCTCTTATGTCTTCCTCAAGACTTTTAGACCCTAATACTGTTGGTAAAGATCATTATAATGTTGCAATGGCAGTTAAGAAGATGTTGCAGAAATATAAAGATTTACAAGATATTATCGCAATTCTTGGTATCGATGAGCTTTCTGATGAAGATAAAATTACCGTTTCAAGAGCAAGAAAGATACAGAGATTTTTAACACAACCTATGTTTGTTGCAGAAACATTTACAGGTCTTGAAGGTAGATATGTCAAAACTGAAGATACTATAAAAGGTTTTAAAGATATTATTGAGGGCAAATACGATTCTCTGCCTGAACAAGCTTTTTATATGGTTGGTTCTATGGAAGAAGCTGCTAAAAAAGCTGAAAAATCTTCTTCAAAATAAGGAATTAAATTTATATGAATAAGTTTGTAATAGAGATTTTATCGCCTCAGGGGATTGTTTTTAAGGGTGAGCTGTCATCTGTTTCTTTTCCTACTACAAGCGGCATGATAACCGTTTTGCCAGGGCATGCAAATCTTGTGACAAAACTACGCAGCGGAGAGATAGTCATTACTTCTTCAAACGCTGTGAAAAAAATTGTTGTTAGCGGCGGTTTTGTAGAAATTGCTAACAACAATGTAAATGTTGTTGCGGAATTTGCGGCGCATTCGGACGCGACAAATAAACAAAAAGTGGATCAAGCGATACAACTTGCAAAATATATGAAAGCTAAGAGAAAAGAGTTTGTAGACATATCTGCTATTGAATTAAGGTTAAAGAAATCCGCAGCTGATCTAAAATCAGGTCTAGGAATTAAACGTAGAAAAATGTAATGCGGCAAACATATTCAAACTATTCCTGTCACCCTGCGTCGTATGGGCGTTTTTTTAAGTTTTTGGCTGTGAAATTAAAATTCTTTTGTTTAGCTGTGATAATTTCTGATTTTTTGTATTTTGACATGTCCTTATAATTTTATACTGCTAAATAAGAATTTTTATGATTTTATCCGTAAATGTGATCTGCGTATGCGTAGGAGATTTAATGAAAAAAAATATAGGAGTTTTAGGACTTGGCAAAAGCGGTATTGCTGCGGCTAATCTTTCCGTTAAATTGAGACATAATGTTTTTGCAAGCGATAGTAAAAAGAAAGGAATAAAAGATTTAAACAGAAAAATTGCAACGGAATTTGGCGGTCATTCAGACAGAATTTTGGCTTCTGACATAATTATAAAAAGTCCAGGCATTCGCCCCGACGATGCTATTTTAAAAAAAGCCCGTAGATATAAAATTACAGTTATGAGCGAACTTACTTTTGCTCTTGAAAATTCCAAATATAAAAAAATTATAGCTGTTACAGGCACAAATGGAAAAACCACCACAACAGATTTAATTTCAAAAATAGTGAAAGCTGTGTATAAAGATTCTATAGTTTCAGGTAATATAGGGCTCCCTTTAGCAGACAAAGCACTCCAAACAACAAAAAATACATATATTATTATGGAACTTTCAAGCTATCAGCTTGAGGATACACCCAAATTTAGACCAAATATATCAGTGCTTTTAAATATAACTCCAGATCATATTGAACATCATAAAACGATGAAAACCTATATAAAAGCAAAGGAAAATATATCAATTAATCAAAAATGCGAGGATTTTGCAGTAATAAATTATGATGACAAACTTTGCAGAAAAACAGCCAAAAAAACTAAAGCAAAAATAATATTTTTCAGCAAAAAACCTTTAAAGAACGGAGTGTTTTATGATAACGGTAAAATAGTGATAATTATGGGTAAAAAACATATAGAAATAAAACCTAAAATTAATATTGTAGGTATGCATAATATAGGAAATATTTTAGCTGCAACTGCAGCAACTTATGCAGCGGGAATAACTCCAACAGCTATAGAGAAAGTTATTTCCAAATATAAAGGTGTTGAACATAGAATAGAATTTATAAAAACCTTAAACGATGTTGATTATTACAACGATTCAAAATCAACAAATGTTGATTCGGTAAGAGTAGCCCTTGAATCGTTTAACGGAAATATCTTGCTTATTATGGGTGGACGAGATAAAGGATATTCGTATACTCCATTAAAGCAACTTATGAAACAAAAAGTCAAAGTGGTTTTTCTTATAGGGGAAGCCTCTAATAAAATAAAAAAAGATTTAAAAGACGCTTCTATATTTTTTGACGTCCACACAATAAAAAGTGCTCTAAAGCATATATTTAAAACTGCCCAAAAAGGCGATATAGTCTTGCTTTCTCCGGCTTGCTCTTCGTTTGACCAATTTCGCGACTTTGAAGAACGTGGCACAGTATTTAAACAACTTGTTAATAAATTGTGATAATAGGGTTTAATGTTTAAGATTGATTCCGGCAAATATGATTATACGCTTATAGCGGTAATTTGCATATGCATTATATTTGGCTCGTTCATGGTTTTTTCGTCAAGCGCTGTTATAGCTTACGTAAAATGGGCAAGTCCGTATAAATTTTTCTTCAAACAAATTTTATGGGTTGCAATAGGTTTTGCAGTAATGTTTATAACAAGTTTTTTGATTGATTATAAATTTTATAAAAAATATGCAAAAAAAATTTATTTCTTATCATTGCTTTTAGTTATTGCGGTTTTGTTTATAGGCGTTTCTAGATTAGGCGCTAAAAGATGGTTCTTGGTAGGTTTTTTGACTATACAGCCATCAGAATTAGCTAAATTTGCAGTGGTTATAGCACTGGCTGATTTTATATCAAGAAAAAAAGAGCTAGTTAAAGAATGGCAAGGTTTAGTAGCGCCTACTGTCATTGTCTTTCTAATACTTATTCCTATTGTGATTGAACCTGATTTAGGAACCCCTATTTTAATAGTCGGAACGTGCTTTGCAATGTTGTTTTGTGCAGGAATTAAAATTAAGGCTGTATTAGCCTTAGTTGCAACCGTATTTTTATTAACAGCGGAAGAAATTATAAGAAAACCTTACAGGCTTGTAAGATTTAAAGATTATCTTGCATCTTTCGTAAATATAGACGCATCTCCTTATCAAATTAAACAATCGTTAAATGCTCTTGGCTCAGGAGGTATTTTTGGTAAGGGGCTTGGCAAAAGCGAAATGAAGCTTATGTATCTTCCTGAAGCGCATACCGATTTCATTTTTCCAGTTATAGGGGAAGAATTAGGTTTTATTGGCGTAACTGCTGTTACAGCATTTTTTATCTATCTTTTTTTAAAGGGTGTGAAGATGAGCAAACATATGCCTGACACTTTTTCAGAATATTTGTGTTTAGGAATTACATTTCTTATTGTTTTCCAGGCTATTATAAACTTATCTGTTGCTACTGGGGTTTTTCCGACAAAAGGTCTTCCTTTACCGTTCATATCTTTTGGCGGAACATCGCTCGTTATAACTATGGCAACTGCGGGAATACTTATTAATTTATCACAGTACGATAAAAAACAGAATTAAGCTAGGGAAAAAAGGCAGGTGCACGAAAAGTATTTTATGACATCGCCACTGTAAAGTCTAAAAACACACACTAAACTGTTTTTGCCGTTTATAACCGAAATTTGTAGCAAAGATATGATAAAACACCAAAAAGATAATTTTATATATAAAACATGCCGTTTATCAAAAGCCCGTAGTTGTTTT
>BNVT01000001.1 GCA_025998295.1 Endomicrobiia bacterium | reverse complement strand
GCTGTATTCATAATGCGGCCATTGTATTACAAAATACAAAATGTGTCAATTCTTTATAGAGTCTCATAAAACAAACGCATGAAAAAAATCTTTCAGGCAACTGATTTAGGCTCAAAGTAAATTCCATTTAACTTGGGTTGTGAGTATTTGTA
The DNA here is from genome assembly GCA_025998295.1 of Endomicrobiia bacterium. Lineage (GTDB taxonomy): Bacteria > Elusimicrobiota > Endomicrobiia > Endomicrobiales > Endomicrobiaceae > Endomicrobiellum. Next base: position 42,827 of record BNVT01000001.1, on the reverse strand, counting down.
GCTCTAAAATTTAATACTCAAGTTGTGCAAGAGGTCTAGTGTTTTTTCTTAAAGGTGGCAGTTATGTTCTGCAAGGACGTGCTCTAAAATCCCTCTTTTCTACGCTTAGATCTTGTTCTTTGGAGTTTGATATTGCTTGATCACAATGTGTGTTGGGGCAGTCCCTTTGTTGAATGCTCCTAGAAACGCACCTTTAGTTTTGTCTGACGCTAAAAATCCTGTGCATGGATCAATTAAAACTAATTCGATATTTTCGGGTTGTATAAAGTCCAAAACAGGTTTGCCTTCCAGCGCTTCTTTCATGAAATTAGTCCATATAGGGCACGCAATTCCGCCTCCGGTCATTCTGTTTCCAAGTGATATTGAACGGTCGTCGTAGCCCACCCATACTCCAGCGACAAGCTGAGGAGTATAGCCTACAAACCATGCATCGCTAGACCCATTCGTTGTTCCTGTTTTGCCTGCGCAGGGTCTTCCTAATCTTTTTGCATCCCATGCACTTCCCCTTTCTACGACGTCTTTAAGCATATTATTTATAATAAAGCAGTCTTGAGAAGAAAGAACTTCTTTTTGTTCAGGAATATTCTCCTCAAGAATCTTTCCGTCTTTATCGGTTACTTTCGTTATAACGTAAGGGGTTGTTTTAACACCGCCTGAAGCAAAGGTCGCAAAAGCCGATGACATTTCTTGTAAAGTTACGTCACTTGCTCCTAAAGCAAGAGGAAAAGAGTTTGTAAGAGGTGTTGTTATGCCTAAATTTTTTGCAGTTTGGATAACTCTTTCTGGCGTTACTTTCATAATTGTTTCAACAGCACAAATATTTATGGATAAAGCAAGCGCTGTACTTGCAGTTACATGACCTCTATGTTTTTTACCGTAGTTTGTCGGTGCCCACACTTTATTTGTGTTAATTAAATCATCTTCAGAGACAGTTTCTGCAATTGTTTCAAGATCTGTTATATCTCTTGAAAACAAATCCCATTTATTTTCTTTGTAAACAAAAACCATAGGTTTGTCATTGAGAATAGTTGCCGGTGTAAGACCCATTTCTATCGCAGTAAGATATACGAAAGGTTTAAAAGCAGACCCAGCTTGCCTTTTCGCCTGAGTTGCTCTGTTAAACTGAGATTCTTTAAAACTACGTCCTCCAACCATTGCTCTTATTGCCCCATTTTTAGGGTCAAGAGCTATAAGCGCTCCCTGAACTTTAACAGACCCTTTTTTTGATTTATCCTTGTCAAACTTCGCTAGAGCTTCTTCAATAGTTTTTTCAGCGGCAATCTGTGCTTGCAAGTCAAGAGTTGTATAAATTGAAAGTCCGCCTTTCATTAGCACATTTGTTCCGTATTTGGGTTCAAGCATTATTCTCAAGAATTCTACAAAATAAGGTCCTTTTTCCGTTTTAGGGCTAGGGTTATTTGCAGGCACAGGGACTTTTGCGGCTTCTTTCTCCTGTTCTTTTGTGATATATCCAAGTTCCCTCATTCTTAGAAGAACAAGATTTCTTCTTGCCAGGGAAGCTTTTGGGTTTTTAAAGGGATTATAATGATTGGGAGATTTTGGTATTGCGGCAAGAGTAGCGCATTCGGTAAGATTTAAATCATGCACATCTTTATTGAAATATATTTCCGCTGCGGCTTGAACTCCATATGCTCCGCTGCCAAAATATATTTGGTTAATATAGAGTTGCAAAATTTCGTTTTTTGAATAGTTTTTTTCAAGCTGTATAGTTAAAAGGGCTTCTTTTATTTTTCTTATTAATGTTTTGTCGGGGGTTAAGAATATTGTTTTTGCAAGCTGTTGTGTTATTGTAGAACCTCCTTCTGCAATCTTTCTTTTTAATAATATTTTGGAAAAAGCGCGCATGGTTCCCTTTATAGAAATTCCCCAGTGTTTAAAAAAATCGTTATCTTCAATGGATACAAAAGCATTTTGTAAGTTAATCGGAATATTGCTTATAGGTGTAAGAATTCGTCTTTGGTTAAAAAATTCGCCCATTAAGTTATCGTCTTTGTCATAAATTTTAGTAGAGAGGTCAGGCGTATAATTCCCGAGTTGTTGTATAGCGGGGAGATCGTATATGAAATTTGCCGTAATTTTACCTGCTATGATTATTAAAAGTGCAATTGTAACAGCGATAGTAATAAATTTTAAAGAAGAAGTTTTTGTTCGCTTATTTTGTTTCATAACACGTGGATTATAGTCCTTTTTGCTTTTACGTGTCAAATTTAGTAAAACCTCAAAAACGGATATATGATTGTCTCTTAAAAAAGAAGTATAATCTAAGTGCGTAAAGAGATGTTGAAAGATCGGTACAATGTTTGTCTAAAAGTCCAAACAGATCAGGGATTGTTCTGATTTTAGTTAAACAATAGACCTCAAGGGCTCTGCCCTAGACCGAAAAATATCATCTTAGCTTTCTCTACTAACTGTTTGTTAAAAATATATCTTACTCTAACGCACTCTTTAACGTTTCTATACTCTTTATATATCCATTCGTATTCTATTAAATCTTGCTAAATTATCCCTTATACTACAGTCAAATAGCTTCAAATTGCACCATATTGCAGTCTCAAAGATGTGTGTGTGAGTTTGGTATAAAATCTTCTGTTTCTTGACATCCTTTTCCAACAAAAGCTTATCTTTTCATTTGTTACTGTACAACTTAAAGTGATTTGACCATAGCAGGGATAAAGAACTTAAGCGCAAAAGACTTCCATTGCAATATATAATGGCAGTTAATTCGCACTATGGTGCAGTGTGGTTTTGATGATTTATATACAAACAATCAAATAAGTATAGGATGACAAGGTGCAGTAAAAGGGTTTAGGGAGAGCCAAAGAGGATGGCTTCAATGATAGGTATATGATGGGGGTGGGTATCATAAGCTACAGCAGAAAATATGCAAATTCAACGTTGACGTATTCAAAGAGTTTACACAGTCCTTTATGCACGACATGATGCGGTGTGTGGAACGTGATAATTCCTTGTAATTTTGATACAATGCACCGACAAATATACAAAGAGTTAGATAAAAATGAAAGAAATTAAGTAAGTAATCACGACAGACGCATGAAAGCTTTCTTGATTTTTAATTGTTGCAGGCAGTACCAAACCACAGTCTATGGAATTTGTTTAGGTTTAGAATCAGTCACCCGAAAAACTTTTTTCATGCGTTTGTCATGAAGCAAGCAATTATGGGGGCACACTTATGAGTATTTTGGGCAAAATAAAAAGTCGTTATAGTATTGAAGGTGGCTATAAAGAGTTTTTAACGTTAGCAGTTCCCCTCGCTGTTTCTACGGGCATAAATGCTATACAGCTTTTCACCGACAGAATTTTTCTTTTCAGGTATTCTCAAGAGGCTTTTGCTGCCTCAACTCCTGCTGGTGGTACTGAGTGGGTAATCGAATGTTTCTTTTTTGGAATACTTGCTTATGCTAATGTTTTTGTAGCTCAGTATCACGGTAAAAAAGAATATCGCTCCATAGGACATGTAATGTGGCAAAGTGTATATTTAGCGGCAGCGGCAGCTTTTATAGCTCTCTGTATTTCTTTTTTTGCCAAACCATTTTTCATGAACATAGGTCACCCTCATAACATAGTGTCACAAGAGATAACTTTTTTTAAAGTGTTGTGCTATGGTGCTTTCCCAAGCACTCTAAACGCGGCATTAGCAGGTTTTTATTCAGGAAGAGGCAAAACAAAAACAGTGTTAATGGCAAGTATTTGCGGAGTTGCCCTGAATATCATTTTAGATTATTGTTTGATTTTTGGTAATTTTGGATTTAATGAAATGGGTATTGTAGGGGCAGCATGGGCAACAAATATATCTTTAGGCGTTGTAACTATAATTTACATTTTTTTGATTGCATCAAAAAAGAATAGCAATATTTATAACACAAGATGTATGAAGATTGATTTTGCTCTTATAAAGAGATTCTTACGTTATGGCGTGCCAAACGGCACAGAATTCTTTTTTGATGTAGCCGGATTTACCATTGTTACGCTTATCGTAGGAAATATCGGCGCGGAAGAGCTTGCGGTAAATAATGTAGTTTCAACTGTAAACCATATGATCTGTATGCCTGTAGTGGGATTTGGTATGGCAACATCAGCAATGGTTGGTAACTACCTAGGAAAAAATAAAGCATCCATTGCTCAGGAAAGTATAAAATCTTCAATGCACATAACATATATCTATGCTTTACTAGCTGTTCTTGCTTTAATTTTTTTTCCAGATTGGCTGATTTCTCTATTTTCCGGAGGTGCGCAGGCTACTTTGGTTGAGCATGTAAGACCGACAATTGTTAATCTCTTTATAATTTTAGCTATATATTTCGTCTTTGATGCTGCTAATATAATTTTTGCTTCGGCTATTAAAGGCGCAGGTGATACGGTGTTTGTTATGAAAAGACTTTTATTGTTTTCTCTATTTCTTGTGATAATACCTACGTATGTCGGTATTATGATTTTTAAACGTGGAGTGTATACAGCTTGGGTGTGTTTGTTGTCTTCAGTTGTTGCTCTTGCCATCAGTTTTTACTTTAGGTATAAGTCTAATAAGTGGAAAAAAATGCGTGTTATAGAAATGAACATTGTTGATGAATAATGGAGGCAAAGTATAATTAAAATTACTAATTTAAATAAATCTTTTGGCAGTAGAGAGTTATTTGATAATCTCAACTTAAATATTAACGCAAAAGAGAGGGTCGGTCTTGTAGGAAGAAACGGACATGGTAAAACAACATTGTTTAAAATGATTTTGAATAAAATGGACTACGATTCAGGTTCTATAAGTATGCCCAAAAACTATAAACTTGGATATCTTGAACAGCATATAAACTTTACAAAAGATACCGTTGTAGGTGAAGCATGTCTAGCTTTACCCAAAGATGAGAAAGACGAAAAGTGGAGAGCAGAAAAAATTCTTTCAGGATTAGGCTTTTCGTCAAGCGATATGTTGAAAAATCCTATTAGCTTTTCAGGCGGATACAAAATACGTATAAACCTTGCAAAAGTTTTGTTATCTAGCGCTGATATGCTTATGCTTGACGAACCTAACAATTATCTTGATATTGTTGCCATAAGGTGGCTTAGCAGTTTTTTGCATTCATGGAAGGGCGAACTGATGTTGATTACGCATGACAGGAATTTTATGGACAGCGTTGTAACGCATTGTGCGGCAATACATAGAACAAAAGCAAGAAAAATTGAAGGTGGTACGCAAAAGCTTTATGAACAGATAGAAAAAGAAGAAGAAATATACGAAAAGACAAGAGAGAATGTTGAAAAGAAAAAGAAACAAACGGAACTTTTTATAAGACGGTTTAGGGCAAAGGCTAGGCTTGCAGGTATGGTACAATCGCGTATTAAATCTTTGGAAAAACAAAAGAGTTTTGATGAATTAACAAAAATAGAAGATTTAGATTTTTCTTTTTTTGGATTGGATTTCCATGCGGCAAAGATGCTTGGCGTTCATAACTTAACATTTGGGTACGCTAAAGATAATCCCTTAATAAGTAAACTTAATTTTGATGTTTTAAAGAAAGACAGAATTTGTGTTATTGGTAAAAATGGCAAAGGCAAATCTACGCTTTTAAAACTGATAGCTGAAAGATTAACGCCGTGTGACGGTGCTATAAAAAAACATCCTGATTTAAAAACAGCATATTTTGTGCAATCTGACAGCGCGAATTTGAATCCGCACAATACCGTTTACGAAGAAATACTTAGTACAGATAATAAATGTCTTCCCCAAAGAGCAAGAAATATTGCGGGATCTGTTATGTTTAGCGGGGATGATGCTTTAAAAAAGATTGATGTTTTGAGTGGCGGTGAGAAAAGCAGAGTTTTGCTTGGAAAGATTTTGGCAAATCCGTGTCATCTCTTACTACTTGACGAACCTACTAACCACCTTGATATGGAGTCTTGCGAGAGTTTAATAGATGCTATTAACGAGTTTCGAGGTTCTGTGATTATGGTTACGCATAACGAAGAAATTTTACGCAAGGTATCCGCTAAACTTATAATTTTTGACAGAGATAGTACCTTGATTTTTGAAGGAACGTATCAAGAATTTCTTGACAAAAGGGGATGGGAAGATGAAGGTTCAAAACTAAATACCAAATTTTCGCAAAAATCACACGACGCAAAAAGTAAAGATGAAATAAAAAAGTTACGAGCTAAAGTTATACGGGAAAAATCCAGGATTTTAAATCCTCTTGAAGAAAAAGTTAGAACTATTGAAAAAAATATAGCTGATAAAGAAAAGGAATTTAATTCAAATACAGAAATGCTTATCGTAGCTTCTGCAAAAGGTGATGTTTCTTTCTTGTCCGGAGGCGCAAAACTAAATAAAATTCTTAAATCAGAAATAGAAAACTTATATACGGAATTTGCTTTTAGCGTTGATAATCTTGAACAAGAATCAGAACGATTTAGAAAAATGATAGAAAAAATGGAAGATAATGTTTGAAAAATATGGGTTGATCAACTAATTCATATTGGTACGTTGCGTTAGCTCATTATTGCTTCTTGCTCTCATAAAACAGCTAAAATTTCCTCGAAAATTTAAGTAATGCAGTTGTCAATATAAAATTAGTTAACTATAACACAAAAGTTTAAAATAAAAATTAAGGATAAGTGCTATGCGTATTTTTACAAAAATCAAAGAGCTGTTATTAAGATTAGGCAATATGAGTCCAAAATCCTTGAAAAGAATTAAGCAGTTGTGGTTAGGGTATATTTCATCGCAACGGAGGCTTTTGATTCTTGCTATGATTTTTATGGGATTAAATGCCCTGCTAAGCTCTTGGTCTGTCTATTTACTTAAACCCATTTTTGATGAAGCGTTCATAACTAAAAATAAAGATATTCTTCTATTGATTGCGGGTCAAGTTGTAACTGCTTTTGGTGCAAAAGGGCTTGCTGAATATATACAGAACGTTACTATGATAAAAGTTGGGGCAAATTTTACAAGACAGTTGCAAGGCGACTTGTACGATAAAATTATTGCTCAGGATTTGGAATTTTATCACAATAATAATTCAGGCAGTCTCTTAGTTTATTTTATGGGTGACTTAAACACAGTAAGAGATGTTAGTATAAATGTCGTGAAGGCGCTTGTTCAGGATACGTGTCATCTAATCTCTTTGATTGTACTTATGTTTTGGGAAAGTTTTGATATGGCTCTAGTCATGTTTTTGCTTTTTCCTATAGGTTTTTATCCTATTGTTTATTTTGGTAAGAAAGTAAAAAGTATTTTTCGCAATCAGCAAAACTCTTTTGGTAATCTTTATGCAATTCTTGCGCAGTCATTTCAGGGAATTAAAATTGTAAAATCTTACAATATGGAGGCTGTTGAATCAGAAAGAGTAAGAGGTAGCGCTAATGCTATTGCAAATATTGAAGTTAAACTAGCAAAGAATAATAATATTTTAAGTCCATTGATGGAATTTTTTGGCGGTGTAGCAGCAGCTGGAACTCTTGCGTACGGCGGATATAGAATTATGCACGGATCACTTACCACAGGTGAGTTTGTGACATTTCTGATCGCTATAGTTGCTGCGTACCGTCCCATGAAGAATTTAGCAAATTTAAATTCACGGATGCAAATGGGAATAATGGCAATTGACCGTGTTTTTACTGTTATGGAAAATAAACCAAAAATAGCTGATAAACCTGAGGCTAAAGTCTTTAAAGCCAAAAAGGGACAGATAATAGTTAAAAATGTAAAATTTAGTTATATTCCTAATGTTGAAGTTCTTCGCGATATTAATTTGGAAGTTAAAGAAGGAGAAAAAGTTGCAATAGTTGGAGCAGCAGGTTCTGGTAAATCTACTTTGATAAATTTGATATTGAGATTTTATGATGTAAAAGATGGAAGCATAAAAATCGATGGTGAAGATATTAGAGATATTACAATAAAATCTTTAAGAGATAGCATAGCTTTTGTATCGCAGGATGTTGTGCTTTTTGACGATACCATTAAGAAAAATATTTTAATGGGTAGTCCTGATGCTACAGATGAAGAGGCTATAGAAGCAGCGAAAAACGCCGCAGCTCATAATTTTATAGTAAATCAAAACCAAGGATATGATACTGTTGTTGGCGAGAGAGGTGGAAATTTGTCCGGCGGACAAAAACAGATGATATCTATTGCAAGGGCTATGTTGAAGAATGCTCCGATATTATTACTTGACGAGGCTACAAGTTCGCTTGACTCTAAATCTGAAAGAAGGGTTCAAGAAGGTCTTGAAAGATTGATGCATGGCAGAACTTCGATGGTTATAGCCCATCGTTTGTCTACAATTATTAATGCTAATAAAATATATGTGTTTGAATCCGGAAATATCGTGGAATCAGGCACTCATAAAGAGCTTTTAGCATTAAACGGATACTACGCAAATCTCTATAGATTGCAATTTATGGATGAATAGTGTTATAGCCAACTAGTTTAACGTTGATACACTTTGAGTTGCTAGAATTTTTAAAGAATTTTATGTGTTTTGCGTAGAGGGGTTATTGGTGCATGAAACCTTCAAAGCACAGAAATGAAACCCTTAATGGCCGTATCCTTTAAGAGATTTATGTTAAATACGCAAAGTATGATGAATTGGAAGGAAAATTTGAAATTTTTGAGTTTTAACCAAAATCAAGTTATTTACGAAAATATTTTTAAAATGTTGGCTTATTCATCCTGCATTCTTCTTGAGAACTAAATTTTGGAAAGCGATTTGGAAAAGATGGCTGTTGGTTGTTAGAAATGTATTAGACCTCTTGCATAATAAACCTCCGCACAGCTTGCTATGCAGAGGTTTTTTTTAACTTAGATTTTGTTAGAATATATTACTTTATTGACTCCACCGTAAAAAGAATAAACAAAGCATGACTTGAGGCTTTACTAGAGTTAGTTGTTACCTTAGAATAGTTACAAGATTTATTAAAAGATATGTTGTAATATCAGCAGCTGAGTTACAAAGATTTATAAAAGATATGTTACAATGCCAGTAGTTTGAGTTGCAAAGACCTATAAAAAGTATGTTACAACACCAGTAGCTGCAAAGACTTACTTTGAGGATGTTGTTGTTTGAAAAAGACTTACAGAATGTGAAAAAACAAAAACTACAAGTAAAAAAGAAAACAACGATGAAACTAAAGACATTATTAACTACATTTATTACATTTACTCTTTTTAGTCTTTTTTTAAGTTCATGTCCGAGCGATAAAAAGAACACTTCCCCTGTAAACAAAAGGACTACATGAAATCAGCCAATAAGTGTAGTATAGATATTTTGTTTTGAATTTTGTAAATTGAATGACATTACATTCACAGAGATGAAGATGAAACGAGCCGCATTGTGCCAACATATTTTAATTTGTCAATATCTTTTGTTACTAACTTAATTGTGTATTGTACTCATAGACATTTTGTTTTGAATTTTGTATAAAATCTAAACAAGCTGTGCAAAGATTCATTAAGGAGTTCATTATGAAAAAAGTAATTTTATTTACATCGTTTATTACATTGTCAAGTTTTTTGCTGTCTGCCTGTCCTGAAAATCATGAAGAATTGTTTAAAAGAAAAGAAGACAAAGCGCAAGCACAAGAAAAACAAGAAGCACAAGCAAAACGAAAAGAAGAAGAAAGATTAAGGAAGGAAGCAAAAGAACAAGAAAAAGAAAAACAAGAAGCACAAGCAAAACGAAAAGAAGAAGAAAGATTAAAACAAGAAACAGAAGAAAAAGAAAGATTAAGAATAGAGCAAGAAAACGAAAAAGAAATAGTGGAACTATGCAACAGCATAGGTAAAAGTATGAAAGAAAAAGCACAAGCACAGCAAAAAGCAAAAGAAGATGCGCTGAAAGAAGAACGGAACAAAAATTGGCGGAAAGAACGGAAAAAAAGGTGGCAACAAGAGCAGAAAGAAGCGGAACAAGAGCAGGAAAAAAATCGGGAAGAAAGGCTCAAAGAGCTGGATGAAGAACGGAAAAAAAGTCTGGAAGCACTGGAAAAAGAGCGCAAAGCTCTGCAGATAAAGGAGAAGGAAGAAACAGAAGCAGCAAGAGTAGCAAAAGAAAAAGCAGAAGCTGAAGCAGAAGCAGCAAGAGTAGAAAAAGAAAAAGCAGACGCTGATGCAAAAAAAGAATCTAAAGATAGCAAAGAAGAAGTGTGTCCTGTGTGCTTTTGTAATATGAATAAAGATGAAGATCTTACAACATGCACAAAATGCAAAAGACAATTTCATGCCGAGTGTATAGCAACATGGTTTCAAAGCTTATCTACCAGTAACTCTAAAAATGGTAAAACATGCCCTCACTGCAGACAAGAAGATTCAATACCTGTCCCGGAGAGTTATACACGTCATACACTAAGTTCTATTCGGGAGTTCCTGAAAAAACAAGGCGGACATAAGTGGCTGGGAACGAATGGCGGAAAGGAGTGGCTAAAATTGCCTGACGGACGCGTGTGGCTGAGAGAGCCTACTGGCGGATACGACGGACGCGTGTGGCTGAGAGAGCCTACTGGCGGATTCAAGTTGCTGGAAACGCATGCCTTAGACGGATACACTTGGCTGGCATTTTGTCCTGGCGGAAAGACGTGGCTGAAATTGCCTGACGGACGCGTGTGGCTGAGAGAGCCTACTGGCGGACACGAGTGGCTGAGGCAGCGCTTACTTATTAACAGCGGATACTTTTGGCTGAAATCGCCTGACGGACGCGAGTGGCTGAAAGAGCTTAATGGCGGACGCGAGTGGCTGGGAACGGATGGCGGGAAGGAATGGCTGAGAGAGCCTACTGGCGGACTCAAGTGGCTGAAAGAGCTTACTGGCGGACGCGAGTGGCTGAAAGAGCTTACTGGCGGACGCGAGTGGCTGAAAGAGCTTACTGGCGGACACGAGTGGCTGGGAACGGATGACGGATGCGAGTGGCTGGAATCGGATGACGGATGCGAGTGGCTGGAATCGGATGACGGAAAGGAGTGGCTGAAATCATCTGACGGAGAGGCATGGGAGCGGGGGAGGAGCGGAAGCGGGATCGAGTGACAACAAGAGCAAAAGCAACGATACGCACAATAGTAATAGTATCTATGAGGATGAGACGCTAAAAAATAAGAAAGTTAGGGAAATGCTTGATAAAACTGGTAAAACTACTTTACGTGAACTGACTAAGCACAATATTGAAAAGGCTTATCGTTCTCTGTCTAAGAAATATCATTCTGATAAACACTTAGACCCTGAAGTAAAAAAAAGAGCAGATGAGGATTTTAAAGAACTTGTTAATGCTAGATGGATGTTGGAAAAATATCTTGAAGACCCAGAGAAACTTTGTGATCGATTGGGTATTAATGTCTAGAGTTACAGGGGAGGGAAGTAAGAAGTAAGTAGCGAGATTATATTTACAAATAGGGTACGTTTTGTAAAGTTTTATATGTTAGCCCCTTGCATAACTAACATACAAAAGTACAATAGAAGTACTATGAAACAAAAAAGAAAGCAGTTAGGTCATATGTATGCGATTTAACTTGGGTTGTGAGTATTTGTAATTCTAGAATTTAATACTTAAGTTGTGTGAGGGGTCTAATCAACAAACGGGTTGCATAATATGAAAGATAATAAACTTTATTTACATGTAATAAGATTTATAGCAATCTTTTTGGTTATATATTGTCATTTTATATCGGTTGGAAGTGGTTGGAAGGAGATTTCAGGCGTCATTAAAATCTCTGATAGTGTAACAATGCCATTGTTAAAAACTAATGTTCTTACACATTTTGATACATTCCTTAAAAAACATTTTTCAACCTATGCTGGAACTCTTGGCGTTTGCTTATTTTTTCTTCTGTCAGGTTTTTTAGTTCCAACTATGATGGAGCGTTATAGTCGTCGTTCCTTTCTTATTAATAGAACTGTTCGTATATTTCCAGTAATGTGGGTTTGTCTTGCTATCTCAGGATTAATCGCTTTTTTGACAAATGGCATTACTTTTAGTCCACTTGAATATCTTTTGAATATGCTTTTGATTAAATCAACAATTGGCGGCAGCATGCGATGGATGCTAGCTATGGAAGTGATTTTTTACTTTATTGCTGCAATTATTGGAAAGTTTAATTTTAAAAAAGCTTTAGTAAGTGTTTTGAGTATTATGTTATTTATGGCATGTGTCATAGCATATGTCATATTTAGAGATTTGCATTTAGATGAACATTTTACATTACATAACATACGTTTTATCTTACAATTTATTTCCCCTATTCTAAAAGATTTACATTTAGATAAACATCCCACATTGCATCACGTATGTTTTATCCTACAATTTATTCCTATTATTTTTATAGGCACAAGTATATACTTAGCAAAACAATATAAGAATATCCTAACAAAAATTGCTTGCGTCTCTTTTTTTACTTCGTTAGCTTATCTTAGTTTAAAATTATCATGTCAAAAGTTTAATTTGGGAACTAATATATTAACATATGGGAATTTAGGGACATATTTGATTGTTTTAGGTTTGTGGTATGCCGTGTATTTTGTATTTGAAAAAGGCAGACTTAGACTTGGATCTGTAGTTGAAAATATTGTACAAAAGATATCTGAAGCTGGTTACCCTATTTACTTACTGCATATTCCTATTGGGCTCACCTTAATTGAAAAAATTCGTTTTACATTTATTAACAGCTATCTTATTTTGACAGTGGCTTTGTTTTGTGCCTTATTGGTTTCGGGACTTGTCTATATATACATTGAAGTACCAATTATTTTATTAGGGAAAAGACTAATCTCGTTTTTTGAAAGTAAAAAGGTTAATGAAGAGTGTTAAAATAAGATAGCAAATATCTATGCATTGACTGGCACGATATAGAGACCTATATGTGCAATATCGAGATCTAGATACCGATTGTTGTTGTGTTCATATTGCAAAAGCTGTAAATACAAAATCTCTTGCTCTTTGAGATGCATAAAATGGGCTATAATGAAAACATTAATATTTCCTCAAATGTCTGCCCACCATGTTTTTGTTTAAAAGAATGGGATAGGAAGTGCCAAAGAAGTAAAAGTAATATTTGTATGGCATCGATAAAGCCGGAATTTGTAGCTGAAGAGGCAATAAAATACTTAAAATCTCTCAAATGATTGTTTATATAGGCATATCTAAAAACCATTTTACCATGTTAAGGTATCTTATCGTAAAAAATAAACATCAAGTACTAAAAAACAGAGATATACTGACTGGTAGCGATTTGCTTTGAGCTTTTTGAGCTTTGAAGAAATCCTTATGACATGGTCTTATTAGTTTGTAATTTTTGCCTTAATGGAACCAATTTTGATAATATATCCGCAAGCGATGTTGTAACTATAGAAAATTGGCTTAAAGCAACTACCAAGAAAAAGTATAGATTATCTTGGTGCCATTGCCTCGGAGAACAGGTTGTTTTCAAGAGTAATGATGAATTTGTGATATAATTACGAAAAAAGGTTATTAGAGGTATTTGTGTTTTTTTCTAAATTATTAATTCCTACATTAAGAGAAGCTCCTTGTGATGCTGACATAATTTCCGCAAAATTTATGATAAGATCGGGGATGATACGTAAGCTTGCGTCAGGCTTGTATGAATTTTTACCTTTGGGACTTAAATCTTTAAGAAAAGTTGAAAATATAATAAGACAAGAAATGGATGCCGCTGGTGGTCAAGAAATAGTTCTTTCGTTAATGCTCCCTAAAGATTTATGGGAAGAAACCGGGAGGTGGAATGTTTACGGTAAAGAACTTTTTAGACTTAAAGATAGAAAAGACGCTGAATTTTGTCTTGCTCCTACGGCAGAAGAGGCTGTAACAGATTTAGTAAGAAAAGATGTTAAGTCGTATAAACAGCTTCCGCTTATGCTATATCAATTTGGCACTAAGTTTAGAGATGAAATACGTCCACGTTTTGGAATAATGCGTTCTAGAGAATTTTTAATGAAAGACGCTTATTCGTTTCACGCAGATGAAGTGGATTTAGAAAGATATTATAAAAGAATGCTTGATGCTTACACAAACATATGTGTAAGATGTGGTTTTAAGTTCCGCTCTGTTGAGGCTGCCTCAGGCGCTATAGGCGGATCTTTCTCGCATGAGTTTATGGTTCTTGCAGATACCGGAGAGGAAGAAATAGCTTGGTGTAGTTGCGGTTATGGTGCAAATAGCCAAAAGGCGGAAAGTTTAAAAATCGATCAGCCTAAAGAAGAAGCTCTTGACATGGAAGAAATACTTACCCCAAATACGGGTGCTGTGGAAGACGTTGCAAAGTTCTTAAATTTGTTGCCAGACAGATTTATAAAAACAATGATTTATATCGCCGATTATAAACCCATTGCTGTTTTAGTAAGAGGCGACCACGAAATAAATGAAATAAAACTTCAGTCTCTTTTAGGTGCAAACGAAGTAGCTCTCGCAGACGAGCAGACAGTAGTGTCTACTACAAGCGCTCCAATGGGTTTTGCCGGTCCTGTTGGTTTAAAAAATATAAAAATTATAGCTGATTTGTCTGTTGTTGAAATATCAAATGCTATAACAGGCGCCAATAAAAAAGACTACCACATAAAAAATGTAAATTACAAGAGAGATTACGGTGCCGATATAGTTGCTGATATAAGAAGAGTTGCGCATGGAGATACTTGTCCCAGATGTAAAAGGGAAGAATTAAAATTTTCACAGGGTATCGAAATAGGGCATATTTTTAAATTGGGCACAAAATATTCAAAATCATTAAATTCCACATACCTTGACGCAAACGGGAAAGAAAATTTTATCGTTATGGGATGTTACGGTATAGGAGTTACAAGAATACTTGCCGCTACAATAGAGCAGTCTCACGATGACAATGGTATAATATGGCCGGATAATATCGCTCCGTTTGAAGTTATGATAGTTCCTATAAATTTTGCCGATAAAAAGACTAAAGATGTAACGGAAAAAATATATAAAGAACTGTCTTTGAAAGGATTAGATGTTTTGATTGACGATAGGGATGAAAGGGCAGGTATTAAATTTAAAGATGCTGATTTAATAGGTATACCATATAGGATAACAATTGGTGAAAAGAATCTTATCAACGGAAACGTGGAATTGAAGGCAAGAAGGGATGGCAAAGAAAGCGTTAAACTTTTAACACCTAAAGATGTGGTATCAGAAGTATTAAAAATATTTAAAAGGTGCCAATAATTAATAATTCATGGAGTGGATACCAATGAAAGATTTTTTTAAGTTAAGAGAAAACAATACAACAGTTCTTATTGAAGTTCTTGCTGGTCTTGCTACGTTTTTCACAATGGCGTACATTATTTTTGTAAATCCTTCTATTCTTTCTTTAAATCCGGGTATGTCGCGGGATGGAATTTTTGTGGCAACAATTTTAGCTTCAGCTTTTGGAACCATGATAATGGCTTTGTATGCAAATGTTCCTTTTGCTCTTGCTCCAGGTATGGGCGCAAATGCTTTTTTTACTTTTGTGTTATGTAAACAGATGGGATTTTCCTGGCAGGAAGCTCTTGTAATTGTAACTATTTGCGGTTTATTTATTGTTTTGATTACCGTGACACCACTTAGAAAAAAAATTGTTCAGGCAATTCCTGATTTTCTTAAAGATTCGATAAGTGGCGGTATCGGTTTGTTTATAGCATATGTAGGTTTTAAAAGTGCATCCTTTTTAAAATTTCTTTCGTATGCAGGCAGTCATAGTATTTTGGAAAACGGTGATATAATTGCAAATAGTTTAGCCATACCATCTTTATCAACGTTTAATAATCCTCATGCTTTGCTTGGTCTTATAGGTCTTATAATAATGGCTGTGCTTGTAGTAAAAAAAGTAAAATGCGCAATTTTTATAGGTATCGTGGCAACCATACTTGTAGGCATACCTTTGGGAATAGTTGATATTTCAAAAATTAAGATTCTTGACTTTCACTCTATAGGGGCTATAAAAGATGTTGCTTTTGCCGCTTTTGGTAGCGCTGGTATTGGTTCAATTTTTTCTGATTTTAATAAAGTTATTTTTGCAATAAGTGCAATACTTGCTTTGCTTCTTTCGGTAACTTTTGATGCTATAGGAGCTTTTATAGGAACAGGGAGAGTAAGCGGTATTTTTGATACAAATAATGAAAAAAGTTTGACACAAGGGAAGGGAATCAACTCAAAATTTGAAAAAGCTTTATTCTCAGATGGTATCGCATCTGCATTAAGTGGATTGTTCGGCACAAGCAGCGTTACAACTTACGTTGAAAGTGCGGCAGGAATATCTGCTGGCGGAAGGACAGGATTAACTGCTTTTGTTGTTGCGATAATGTTTTTGCTTTGCCTTCCTTTTACATCGCTTTTTGGCATAGTGCCTCTTGAAGCCGCAGCGCCTGCATTGATTATTGTTGGTGTTCTCATGATGACATCAATAATGAAAATAAATTGGACAGATTATGAGCAGGCAGTTCCTGCATTTTTAACAATAAGCATTATGGCTTTTGCATTTAACATAAGCTACGGTATAGCAGCAGGATTTATATTTCACTGTATCATTAAATTGTTTCAAGGTAAAATAAAAGAAGTTCATCCTATCTTGGCAGGTACGGCTGTATTATTTTTAATTAATTTCATTGTAATCGCGCGTAGGGGATAGGTAAGATGACGGAAATAATGACCGATCCTTTATTGTTTCTGGACAAAGTTAAAAGCTAAAGCTATAATGAAATCCATTAAGCACAATAGATAACTATAGATGGTCTGCCCCAAAACTTTTGTCACCTCACTATTATCCTGAACTTGTTTGGGTGTTTAGTGTTTTTTTTACGACAAGATGCTCTAACAAGAGTTCAGCGTGATGAATGCAAAAACCTCCTAAAATGTGGCATTGCTAATCTTTGGTAGTGGTTTAAAATGTCATGCTGTCAAAAAAAACAGCAAGGAAGTAAGCATGAAGATGTATAAGAGTTACTGCGGGAGTAATGAGTATTACAATGATATGCCACATAGGAAACAGAGGAACGCAGACACAAATGCAAAAAGAGGCAGGAAAATGAAAAAGATTAAATCAGTTGCAGCCATTTGTTTTATGTATGACATTCAAGGAAAGAATACGTAATAATTAAAGCGTTAAACCAATCCCTGAGTATAAATATGCCCACTGGATGAGCACATATCTATATTGTTTTATGAAGGATTTTTTAATCAAACACCATACATACACAACAAGTCAATCGCTCGTAGAATGTTGGTGACTCATGGTATGACAGCGGTCGTAATGAAGATGATAACGTATCTCACTGCCCTGCAAACCCGCGACATAAAAAATCATTTAGAACATTAAAAGAATTAGAAGAATTAGATGCCAAGAAAGATTGTGATATATTTCCTGCTAAAAATAAAAATATAGACAATAATTTTAATTAATATGACGTAAATATGAAGGAGGGTCAATATGAGGTAAGGAATTAAGAAAGATTAATAAATAAAATTAGGTCTGTCTAAAAACTAAAAGCAAGTTGCTGTAAACATGTCTTTGTGTTTTGGTACCAAATGTTATTTTTACAACGATGTACAGTATGGTAAATGCGAAAATCTGCAAAAATCATGGGTTTTTAGACAGACCTATAGAATTAAAAAAGGGAGTTTAAAAAAAATGAAAAAATTAATTATTATTTTACTTCTGTTCTTTTCGACTTTTGCATATTCATCTGAACAAATGGTTGAAATTGCTATAGAAATTACCGAAAAAAATGAAAACGAAGGTAGTGATTTAGGAATTGAAACAAACGAGTCTATATCGATTGTAGAAGGTGATATTCCTGCGATTATTAAATCAGGAACTTGGGTAAGGGGCACAGCTTTTTTTGTAAAGCTTAATGCGTTAAAAACAAAAGGCATGGCAAAAGTTTTATCGAAACCCAAACTTGCTACAAAATCTGGCACCAGCGCTAATTTTATGGTTGGTGGCGAGTTTCCTTTTCCTGTCTCTTCAGGAGTAGCTGGTACGGCCGTGCAATGGAAAAAATATGGAATAATTATGGATGTTACTCCGACAATTACAAAAGACAACAGAATTGACATTATTATCAACACGGAACTTTCAAGGATAGACCAAAGTAACGGGTTCCGTGACTATCCGTTAATAACAAAAAGTTATGCCTCTTCAAATTTACAAATAAAAGATGGCGAAACAATTGTTTTGGCAGGTCTTAAAGAAACTAGCAAAGGAAAAAAAATAACGGGCATTCCTTTTTTACGTGATATTCCTTTTTTGGGGGCATTATTTGGTTCTACGCATGATGTTGAAAGAAAAACAGATATATTCATTTTCGTTACCCCAAAATTAATCTAACGGGCTAAGTCATCAATATCCAAGTGAAATGGTGGGCATCGACAAGATTGTTGTATATGGATCTCTCTAAAAACCTACGGTTTTTAGGCAAACCCGAGAGACAATTAGGATTCCGTATTAAGTCTGGACAAGCACATATCTTTTTATTTTCTGTGGTGCAACTTAAAGCGATTTGACTAATACCATCCTCTTTCATTCAAAAGCACTGAAATAAAAATTTGACAAGAAAAAGAAGTTATGCTACCATCCACACGTTGTTGGTAGTTTATGTTGTCAGTTTCTAATAACGACTCATTTCAAATCAAGGAGCCCGTAGCTCAGCTGGTAGAGCACCTCACTTTTAATGAGGTTGTCGTGCGTTCGAGCCGCACCGGGCTCACTTTGCTCCCATCGTCTAGGGGTCTAGGACACAGGATTTTCAATCCTGCGACACGAGTTCAAATCTCGTTGGGAGCGTATGATAAATATAGATTGTTTAAACTTTGTTTGAAGTAAAAGTTTAAGCAATTACTTTACGGAAGGTAAAATTATGCCAACATTAGTTGTTTTGGGAACGCAGTGGGGAGATGAAGGCAAAGGGAAGGTTGTTGATTATCTCGCTAAGAAGGCAGATTATATTGTCCGTTATCAAGGTGGTAACAATGCAGGTCATACCCTAATTTATGAAAATAAACCTTTTGTCCTTCATTTAATACCGTCTGGAATACTCTTTCCTAAAAAAAATTGTTTAATTGGGAACGGTGTGGTAGTTGATCCTAAAGCCCTAAAAGAAGAAGTTACTTTCTTAAGCAAAAAGAAAATTGCTGTTAAAGGCAGATTTTTTATAAGCGAACAGGCTCATGTAATACTTCCTTATCATAAACTTATTGACGAGATCCTTGAAAGAGGTAATGTTAAGATAGGCACTACAAAAAGAGGTATAGGACCTTGCTATTCCGATAAAGTAAAAAGAATTGGAGTAAGAGTTGTTGATTATTTAGAGAAAGACGTGTTTTTGAATCTTCTTGATAAGAATCTTACAGAAAAAGCCCTTATTCTCAAAGACAGTGGTGTTGATATTGAAGATTTGAAAAAAGAAATATTGAAAGACCATAATGAACTTTCAAAGTTTATAAAACCTTTTGTTACAGATACAAGCCTTATGATTGAGAATGCAATAAAGAAAAATAAAAAATTGCTTTTTGAAAGTGCTCAAGGCACACTGCTTGATTTAGATTTTGGAACTTATCCTTATGTAACATCGTCTAATCCTATAGCTGGTGGCGTATGTCCTGGCGTAGGCTTAGGGCCTACGGAAGTCGACAATGTTTTAGGTGTTGTAAAGGCCTACACCACAAGAGTTGGGGAAGGGCCTTTTACAGTAGAACTTTTTGACGAAATGGGCGATTTTTTAAGAGAGAAAGGCGGGGAGTATGGCGCAACAACAGGTAGACCTCGTCGTTGCGGGTGGTTTGATGCAGTTGTTGTGCGTCACAGTGTCAGAGTAAGCGGCATTAAACACTTAATTCTAACAAAGCTTGATTGTATGGAAGGTATTGATACGATTAAGGTATGTGTAGCATATAAATATATGGGTAAAGTATATAAAGATTTTCCTGCATCCAGGACTATTCAAAAATATGCCGAACCTGTTTATGAAGAAATGGCAGGTTTTAAAGGTAAAGTTAAGGGCGTTACAGATTTTAAAAAGTTGCCTCTTAACGCACAAAAATATGTTAAACGTTTAGAGCAGCTTGCCGGTGCTCCTATAGATTTGATCTCTCTTGGAAGAAAGAGAGAAGAGACAATAGAAGTGACCAAAAACACAAAGTGGTTTTAATTGAAGCTTTGTCTTTTAAATTTTTGCATTGCAAATAGTCCATCTCCATCCTTTAGGCAAGTTAGAGCATCAGCAAGACAAGGGAATGCTTATGCTCAGCGTGATATGGGGGTGATGCACATGGAAGGGGATGGAGTAGAGCAAAGTGACGAAGAAGCGTTTAAATGGTTCGCAAAGTCAGTGAAACATGGGCATGCTAGGGCTCAGTACTATCTAGGAAATATGTATTATTTTGGCAGAAGTGTCACGGGGGATTATAAAGAAGCATTTAAATGGTATAAAAAATCGGTAGAACAAGGATATGATCAAGCCCAGTGCGAAGTGGGATGTATGTATAGCAGTGATGATAATAGAGGGGTCGAGAAAAATTACAGAAAAGCGCTTAGCTGGTTCACAAAGTCAGCGGAACAGGGGAATGCTAGGGCGCAGTACAATCTGGGAAAGATGTATTATTTTGGCAAAGGTGTTGCAAGAAACTATGGACAAGCTTTTAGCTGGTATAAAAAAGCAGCAGAACAAGGAGATGCCGATGCTCAGTATTATGTAGGGATGATGTGTTACAGTGGCGAAGGTGTTGCAAAAGATTATAAAGAAGCGATGAAATGGTGTCTAAAATCGGCAGAACAAGGACATGCCAAGGCTCGGTATAGGCTAGAATGGATGTGTTACAATGGCGAAGGAATCGGGAAAGATGGGGATTGTTCCGTCAACGTTAAGGCCTATAGAACAACACCTTTACTTATCAATATGAAATTGCAGAAATATATCAAAGATACAAAAAATCAAAAACTATTGCGGGTAAATAAAGGACAATAACGAACGTATAAAAAATAAGATAAAAATAGAAATGAGTGGCAACAAATTGTATACACCACTCTAAAAGGAAGGGGTGGGGGGGGGTAGAAAAAATAGGAAGGAGGTAGGAAACAAAAATGCAAAGGAGGTTCTATGATGATATTGGCATTAAAGTTAATGTTGCTAATAAAAAAATAGGCAAATGATAGTTTTGGTAATATTGCAGGAAAAATAAAAATATTTTGGTGGGGTGAAAAATGAAAAAAATTGTAAGTTTTTTGTTTTGTCTTTCTTTTTTTTTGTCGCAGGTTGTACTGCAGCAACAATCAGGAGTGTTAAATATACTAGTGCCAAGTATCCTCCTCCGACCGATGCAAGCAAAATAGAAGTATACTCAACGACCACTCCCAAAAAAGAGTATATAGAACTTGCAGAAATCGCATTATCGTCGGGAAGAGAATTGGAAGGAATAAAAGTAGAAGCTGCAAGATTAGGAGCTGATGCGATAATTCTTACAGGACCTTATAAGATCAATACTCTCACTGAATCTGAATCATCAGAAAACCAACAATACTCCCCATTGCTTCTTGCCACCATAACGGATGATATTGTTTTTTCTAAAGAAGTAGAAGAGGTAGGAGTTAGATGCGTAGCAATAAAATTTAAATGAGCAACAACACACACCTTTTATATATCGGTTGGGGCTTTTTTTTAAATTATCAAAAGTTAAAAAGATAGAAAAGACGGCAAAAGTGGCCAAAAATATGAAATGATTCTAGAATGTGTTCACACAAAAGCCAGCGCAATTAGCGGTTCTGGCGGTAGGATAAAATAAAAAATATTTTGGTGGGGTGAAAAATGAAAAAAATTGTAAGTTTTTTGTTTTGTCTTTGTCCTTTTTTTATCGCAGGTTGTGCAACAACCAGTAGCGTCATGTATCGAATGTCAAGTACCCTCCGACCGATGCAAGCAAAATAGAGGTATATTCAACGACCACTCCCAAAAAAGAGTATATAGAGCTTGCAGAAATCCCATTATCAAGTCATCAATTCTTCTTTGTGAGAGAAAGGTATTTTCAGCCGACGCAGCAGCTGTTGAAGAAAGTAAAAGAAGAAGCTGCAAGATTAGGAGCTGATGCGATAATTATGCCAGTGTCAGGACCTCGTAAGTTTAGCTATAGAGATCCCTCCTATACTAGACTCCCATGTACTGTAGATCCCTCTGCCATAGATACCTCTACTGGTGTATGCGTAGCAATAAAATTTAAATAAACAACTCGCGCATCTTTTGGAATGGCTTGTCAGCGTTCTTATAGATTTAGTTTCTCTTGGAAGAAGGAAAGAAAAGAAAGCGGTTCTAGAATGTGTTCACGCAAAAGCCAGCGCAATTGGTGGTTCTGGCGGTAGGATAAAATAAAAAATATTTTGGTGGGGGGGGGGGAAATGAAAAAAAGTGTAAGTTTTTTGATTTGTCTTTGTCCTTTTTTTATCGCAGGTTGCACAACAACAACAACAACCAGTAGCGTCATGTATACGAATGTCAAGTACACTCCGACCGATGTAAGCAAAATAGAAGTATATTCAACGACCACTCCCAAAAAAGAGTATATAGAGCTTGCAGAAATCACATCATTGTTATCAGGAAGAGAATTAAAGGAAGTAACAGCAGAAGCTGCAAGATTAGGAGCTGATGCGGTAATTCCGACGGGACCTGGTAGACTTAAGATTCATCTAAGAGGAAGAGGAAGAATGGTAGAAAAACAACTTAGATATGTAGCAATAAAATTTAAATAGGCAACCACACACCCTTTTGGCTAGTCAGGGCTTTTTTTACTATTGGGAAAACAATGAAGGTAAAACTTTTAAAATTTACGCCTGAACCTGAAAAAATATGCGCTATAGCCGCAAGATTGTGTTACAGCTCTGCAAGTATAGACGAAATTTCAGAGAAGTTTACAAAAGAAAAAATAAGAGAACTTTTTGGCAAAGTTATATCATCTGGTCATAATTCAGTTTTAGAGCACGCATCGTTTACTTTTGGCGTAGAAGGTGTGTCGCGCTCTTTGCTTGCGCAGCTTACAAGACACAGAATAGCTTCTTTTTCGGTACAAAGCCAGAGATATGTAAAATTTAAAAACGGTGTAGAGTTTATAGTTCCTGAAACAATAAAGAGGGATAGGAGTCTTTTGGAAAAATATAATAATTTTCTCAAAAATACCGAAAAATTGTATAAAGAATTCTTAGATGCGGATATTCCTGTTGAAGACGCAAGGTATATCTTACCTAACGCTTCTGCAACAAAGATAGTAATAACTATGAACGCAAGGGAGTTAAGACATTTTTTCTCGTTAAGAAGCTGCAATAGAGCTCAATGGGAAATAAGGGGTATGGCATGCCGTATGTTAAGCCTTGTCAGAAAAGAAGCTTCTTTGTTGTTTTCTGACGCAGGTCCTGATTGTATAAGGGAAGGTTGTCATGAAGCTTTTACTTGTGGTAAACCGTGGAAAAATGGAAAATAATGTAGGGGTGATGGGATGCACGATACTTTTGGGTTTTTAGTAGCTTTGATCAGTATTCTTTTCTTTGCAAAAATTTTTGGGGAAATTGCCTTAAAATTTGGGCAGAGCGCCATAATTGGTGAACTTTTAGCAGGTGTTGTTATAGGTCCAAGTGTTTTGGGGCTTATTAATGTTAATATTAATGAAACTTCTGTTTTAACAAGTATTTTGACAAGCCTAGCCGAACTTGGCGCAATAATTCTTCTTTTTGAAGTAGGACTTTCTACAAATATAAAAGAGTTTTTAAAAGCTGGTGGTTGGGCCGCAACTGTGGCAGTTGTCGGTGTAGTAGCTCCGTATTTTTTAGGATATTTTGTGTTTTTATGTTTTGGATTTACAAGTACACAAGCAATTTTTGCAGGTGCTATACTTACTGCAACATCCGTAGGTATTACTGCAAGAGTATTTAAAGATTTAAATCGTCTTGAAACTAAAGAAGCAAAGATCGTGCTTGGGGCAGCAGTTATTGACGATGTGATAGGTCTTGTAATACTTGCTGTTGTTTTAAAGCTTGTTCAAGGTGGAAAAGTTACTCCGGGAATGGTTGCATCTATAAGCGGAACGGCAATACTGTTTTTAGCATTATCGGTAGCTGCAGGTGTTCTTATAGCGCCTTCTCTTTTTAATCTTGTTTCAAAGATGAAACAGTCTCATGCAGTGTTTGTTATGGGTATTGTTTTTTGCTTTATTATCTCAGCACTTTCAACCAAGATTGGTTTTGACCCCATAATTGGTGCTTTCATTGCCGGGCTTGTTCTCTCAACGATAAAACAAAAAGAAGAGATAAAAAGAGATGTAAAGCCAATTTATGCATTTTTTGTTCCGATATTCTTTGTTTTAATGGGAACTAAGGTAGACATAAGTACATTTAATCCTTTTGTTGTTGCAAACAGAGAAATTTTAGTTTTAATGGCAATACTTTTCATTGTTGCTTTTGTTGGCAAGGCAATTTCAGGATTTGTTGTATTTAAAAAAGATGTTAATAAACTTTTGATAGGTATTTCAATGGTGCCTCGCGGCGAGGTTGGATTAATATTTGCAACAGCTGGTTTAGAAAACAATGCTTTTAGAGAAAAGGAGTATAGTGCTTTGGTTATGGTCATAATCCTTACTACTTTTATCGCCCCTATAATGTTAAAATATCTCATGACAGAACAAAAGAATAGTTAAACATGAGAAAATCTGCAGATTTATTACTATTATTAGCAATGATTTTACTTGTTTTGCAGACGAATGTAGTGAGCCTTTAGCTTTTAAAAGAAACTATTATTGAAGATCTGCTTAAGTTTACAAGACACAAGACAAGATGAAGTAAAATACATTGACGGTACTAGCAGTATAAGCAGATAGTATTTCGTCTACTTATAAAAAATTCTCAAAAGTTCGTTATTTGTAATTTTGATGTTAGCAACTTTTTTAATACAGTGTCTCTAAAAACTCTAACAAGTTACTGTTGCTAGTCTCTAGTTTTGGTATGCGATGTTATTTTTACTACGAGATACCTTAAACGAGGTTAGCATGGCAAATACAGAAATCTCTAAAAACCATGGGTTTTTAGAGAAAACCAAATATATTAAAAAAATTTTTGAAAGTATAAAAAACTTCCTTTTAAGGTTTTTAAAAATTTAACCTAGTCTTGATACCTGCGCTACTTAAATTTTAGAGGAAGTTCAGCTGTTTTATTAAGAGACTATATTTCGAAATATTTATCAACAAAACAGGCTAAGTTTACCAAACGTAGCCCGTGTGGGGCTAGCTTAAGGGAATATTTACGTCATTGACTTCTTAGCAATTGCTTCTGCTTTATTAACCCTTCCCTCTTGCATTTGCGTCCATTTTTTAAGCTGACGCAAAGTTTATCAGCTAACCATAATAATACTTTTTAATTGTTTGTTATAGTTTCCATAAAAGGGAGAGACAATGGAATCAAATTACGATAAATTTGAGACAGTGTGCCGTATTCTTGAAGAAAATAAATTTGATAAGGCAAAATTGGTACCAATTCTTCAAACGATACAAGAAGAATATAAATATTTACCGGAAGAAATTTTAGCTTTTGTAGCATCCACTCTAAAGATATCTCCGTCAAAAGTTTATGGTGTTGCTACTTTTTTTGCGTATTTTACTTTAGAACCTAAGGGAAAATATATTATCAGAATTTGTGATGGAATAGCTTGTCATGTCAAAAGATCTACAAATCTTATAGAAACTGTAAAAAATAAACTCGGATTAAAAGAAAATGAGATATCTACCAAAGATATGCTTTTTACAATTGACACAGTTGCGTGTCTTGGAGCCTGCGGACTTGCTCCGGTTGTTGTTGTAAATGAAGGAGTTCACGGTCAGATGACTCCGGGTAAAATTGTTAGTTTGGTTGACGAGATACTCAAACAAGAGGATGTGAAATAATGGTAAATTTAGAAAACATAAAGCATGAAATACAGAAAATAGGTAAAAATATAACCAAAAGAATCATTGTTTGTGCAGGGACAGGTTGTGTGGCCAGCGGTTCCATTAAAGTTTTTAAAAGTTTAGTAGACAATGCAAAAGAAATGAATATAGATGTTAATATTGAATTAAAAGAAGAAAGTAAAGGATTATTTTTTTCAAAGAGTGGATGTCAAGGGTTTTGTCAAAATGGACCGCTTGTGAGCATTTTGCCGGTAGGAATACTCTATACTAAAGTTAAAACTGGAGATGCAAAGGAAATTATTGAACAGAGTGTTAAAAACGGCAATATTATAGACAGACTTTGTTATCATAATGCTGAGGTGATATGCAAAAAACAGAATGAAATTCCCTTTTATCAAGCCCAGAACAGGTTGGTTCTTAAGCAATGTGGTACTATAGATCCGGAAAATATTAAAGAATACATTTTAGACGGCGGATACGGAGCCGCAAAAAAGGCATGTGTCGAAATGACTGATCAAAAAATCTGCAGTATAGTTTTGGAGTCAGGTTTAAGGGGACGAGGGGGGGGCTGGTTTTCCGACAGGCAAAAAGTGGGATTTGGCAAGGAAACAGACATCTTCGAAAAAATATATGATCTGTAACGGCGACGAAGGTGATCCAGGAGCATTTATGAACAGAAGCGTTATGGAGTGCAACCCTCACAGCGTTATAGAAGGGTTAATAATTGCGTCAAAAGCTACAGGGGCAGACGAAGGGTATGTATATGTAAGAACGGAATATAGTCTTGCAGTTGAAAGGATGAAAAAAGCAGTAAAAGACGCGACGGAAATTGGAATTTTAGGGAGCAATATTTTTGGATCAAATCATAACTTTACTCTTTATGTGATGGAGGGAGCGGGTGCTTTTGTGTGTGGAGAGGAGACAGCGTTAATAACTTCTATTGAAGGAAAAAGAGGCATGCCTTTACCTAAGCCGCCGTTTCCCGCATGTAGCGGATTATGGGAAAAGCCTACGACTATAAATAATGTTGAAACTCTTGCGACAATACCCGTTATAATAAATTACGGAGCGCAGTTTTATAGAGAGATTGGCTTAGAGTCTTCTCCATGAGCAAAAACGTTTGCATTAACAGGAAATATTTTAAATGCGGGTCTTATTGAAGTTCCTCTTGGTACAACTTTAAGACATATAGTGTTTGGTATCGCTGGAGGAGTTCCTGACGATAATGGAGAAGTGAGAGAAGAAAATTTTAAAGCTGTTCAAATAGGTGGGCCGTCAGGTGGATGTTTAACCAAGGAACACCTTGATATCCTTTTGGGTTTTGATTCTTTAAAAAAAGTTGGTGCTATGATTGGATCCGGCGGACTTGTAGTAATGAATAAACACAACTGTATGGTCAATGTTTCAAAGTTTTTTATGCAGTTTACACAGAACGAATCTTGCGGAAAATGTGTTTTGTGCCGTGAAGGAACAAGACAAATGCTCTTAATGCTTACAGATATTACAAAAGGTAAGGCGGATGAAAATACTCTCATTCTTCTGGAACAGCTTGCCAAAACTGTTGCAATAGGGTCTCTCTGTGGTTTAGGCAAGACTGCGTCTAACCCTGTATTGTCAACTTTAAAATATTTTAAAGACGAATATACGCCCATGTTAAAGAAAAAAAATGTCCTGCTGGAGAATGCGTGGATCTGTTGAGTTATAAAATAACAGATAGTTGTGTTGGTTGCGCTATTTGCACCACAAAATGTCCAGTTAAAGCTATAAGCGGCCAACGTAGACATAGACATGAAATCGACGCCTCAAAATGTATTAAATGTGGTGCTTGTACGATTTCTTGTAAATTTAGAGCCATTGTGAGAGGTTAAGGTTATGGAAAAACATTTGACGATAAACGGCAGAAAGGTTTTATTTGATAATGAGAAAAATATTTTAGAAGTTATAAGAAGAGGAGGTGTAGAGCTTCCGACGTTTTGTTATCATTCTGAACTTAGCATTCATGGGTCATGCAGACTTTGCATGGTAGAAGTCGAGGGAAGAGGAATACTTGCAGCGTGTTCTACACCCCCCTGAACCTGGATGGAAATAAAAACAAATACCGAACAGATAATAAATATTAGAAAAATTATAGTTGAACTTCTGCTTGCGGGTCACGATAGAGAATGCACAACATGTGCAAAAAGTGAAAGTTGCAAACTTCAAACATTGGCGCGAAGACTTGGTATTGAAAGTATAAGATTCAAAAATATTTTACATAAAGAACAAAAAGATGTGTCGACATATGCTTTGGTAATGGAACCAAGCAAATGTGTTCTTTGCGGTGATTGCGTGCGTTTTTGCGATGAAATACAAAGTATAGGCGCTTTAGGTTTTGCAAACCGCGGACCTCAATCCATAGTTTGTCCCGGTTTTGGAAAAGAACTGGAATCATCAGAATGCGTTTACTGCGGGCAATGCGCAAGGGTATGTCCCACTGGCGCGATTGTGCCTAAATCTGAAATAAATTATATATGGAAGGCTTTGAGCAATGTCAATAAAAAAGTTGTAATTGCGATAGCACCCGCAGTGTGCGCATCGATTGGCGAAGTTTTTGGACTTGGAGATGAAAACGGTACTAAAGTCGCCGGGAAGGTTGTAACAGCTTTGAAAGATATGGGGTTCTATAAAGTTTTTGATATTTCGTTTACAGCAGATATGACAATAGTCGAAGAAGCAAATGAATTTTTGCGTCGAATTGAAAAAAATTACAATATTCCAATGTTTACATCATGTTGTCCTGGATGGGTGAAATTTGTGGAACAATATTATCCTGATTTTATTAAGCATCTTTCAACTTGTCGTTCGCCTCAAGGGATGTACGGTTCTATTGCAAGAAGAATTATGCCTGATGTTATTGCAATACCAAAAGAAGATTTGGTTGTTGTTTCTGTAATGCCATATACAGCAAAGAAATATGAAGCCAGAAGGCCTCAGCTTGCAAAAGACGGCGTTACAGATATAGATTATGTTTTAACAACACAGGAACTTGCAATGATGATAGGAGAGGCAGGTTCTCGTTTTAATGAATTGGAACCTTCTGCATTTGATATGCCTTTGGGTTTTAAAACAGGTGGCGGGGTGATATTTGGAAATTCCGGAGGTGTAACAGAAGCAGTTTTAAGAAATGTTGTAGATACAAAGTTTGACGGAGTAAATGAAGCTGAGCAATTTAGTCTCGTTCGTGGTGAGGCAGGTGTTAGAGAAGTGAAAATCAATATCGGTTCCAGAGAATTAAAAATAGCCATTGTTTACGGATTAAAAAATGCGAGAAAAATTTTAAGAGTTATCGAAGCCGATAAAACAAGATATGATTTCGTAGAAGTTATGGCGTGCCCCGGAGGCTGTGTAGGTGGAGCCGGACAACCAGTTTATACCGATTTGGCGGTAAGAAAAAGAAGGACTAGAGCTCTTTATGAAAACGATAAAACTATGGAACTTCATAAGCCTAAGGACAATCCGTATGTTCAAAAACTATACAAAGATTATTTAGGAGAGCCTGGTAGCAAAAAAGCCCATGAATATTTACATACAAGCTATAAATATAAAAAGCGTTTTAAAGAGACTCTGGAAATTTCTGATTCTGTAGAGAATAATAATATTAAAGTTAACGTATGTTTTGGAAATAATTGTATAACTAAAGGTTCTAAAGAAATTTTAAAGCATATTATAAATTTTGTTAAACAGGAGAATCGTAAGGACAAAGTTGATATAACTGCGTCTATTTGTTTAGAGAAATGCTATAAAGGACCAAGTATAAAAGTTGCAGGTAAAACTATAGAACATTGCACGACTAAAGCGGCGGAAGAAGCAATACGTGCAGAACTTGAGAAATTATAAAGTTGGTTAACTGTAAGGGTCTGTCTAAAAACTCTCAAAAGCACAAGCCACTGTTACCCTGAACTTGTTTTGATATTTAAGTTGTTTTACAACGAGATGCTCTAACAAGTTCAGCGTGATAAATACAAAAACTTACAAAAATCATAAGTTTCTAGAGACACCACGTAATAATCTAAAAAAAAGGGGTGGCAAGCAGAGTCTTGTGGGATATTTGTCTGCCTTTTTCCGAACTATTCGTAAATAAAGTATAATAGAATAACCACGAAAACAAATGGACACAAAGATTTTGAAGAGGCTTAAAAGATAATATCCGACAGATACAAAAATAGAAGAAAACACTTTTGGACTTTTGAGGTTTAATTGAAAGCTTGAAATACACAATTTCAAAACTATAGGTTTAAAAAAGAGGTCTAATATAAGTGGTTATAACATGAGCAGGATTATGGGAGTAGATTATGGTTTAAAACGTATAGGCATTGCGATGACGGATATATTGCATATTACTTCAAGTCCTTTTGATACAATTGAAAGCGTCTCTATAAGGAAAAATACGTTGAAAATTTTGGAAATTGCAAAAACTAATGATGTTTCTGTCATTGTTTTTGGATTGCCTGTAAATATGAACGGTAGTGAAGGGGAGATGGCTAAAACTGTTCGCAAAGTTATTGAAGAGATTAAACTTATTTCGTCTATAGAAGTAACAACGATTGATGAAAGACTGACTACGGCTCAGGCAGAAAGAATACTTATAGACGAAGGTGATATTTCAAGAAGAAAACGAAAAGGTCTTAAAGATAAAATAGCAGCAGCCCTTATTTTGCAGATATATGTGGATACACATCCGTCTGTATAAAATAGAAAATTGAGTCGATAAACAAGGAGTTGGATAAAGTGTGATTAAAAAAAATGGTATATACTTTAGTTGCGGTTGCGGCGTGTTTTGCGATTTTATTCTCTATACCTCTTTTTATGTCGAATGATAGTGTTTTAATAATTGTTCAAAAAGGAGATAGTGTCCTTGTAGTGGCATCGCGTTTAAAAGAAAATAAGCTTATATGTTCTAAAAAATTGTTTTTAGGTTTGGTTAAAATTACAAAATCGGAAAATAAACTTAAAGCTGGCACTTACAATTTTTCCAAAAAAGATGGCATATTAAAAATATTAAAAACTTTGAAATGTGATTCTCAAAATGCGTTGAAGTTTACTATGCAATATAAAGCAGGTGGCAGCAATTATCGCTAAAACGGTAGGTATTGATGAAGCAAAATTTATCCGGATTACTACAGATAGGAATTTAGAAGGTTATCTTATGCCTGAAACGTATTTTGCAATTCCCGGAATGGATGAAGAACAAATAATTGAAATGATGCGCAATGAATTTGATAAAAAGATTACGCCCGACATGCATGGGAAAGCAAAAGAGATGAACGTTGAATTTAAAGATATAGTTATAATGGCATCAATTATTGAAAAAGAAGTGATTAAGCCTGAAGAAAAACCTATAATATCGGCAGTTCTTTACAAAAGGCTTAAAAGAAAATGATGCTGCAGTCTTGTGCCACTGTCTTATACGCTATGAAGGTAAATAAAGCAGAGGTTACTATTAAAGATACAAGATTTCAGTCGCCTTATAATGCTTATGTTCACTATGATCTTCCTCCGGGTCCTATAAGTAATCCCGGGATACAAGCAATAAAAGCAGCTTTATATCCTGCAAATACCGAAAATTTATTTTTTGTTTTAGCTGGTAACGGCAACCGTTTATTTGCAAAAAATTTTAACGATCATAAGAAAAATAGGCAAATAGTAAAATTGAAACAACAAGAGTCCAAAAAATAAATTGGAATTGTTCTTTGCTTTGTACTTCAGTAAAACATATGCTAGAGATATGCAAACGAATTTACGTTTAAAACGAACAACAACTTTAATGGATTGTTAAAACATTGTGTATTAGCGTAGAAGTGCGGGAGATGGGCAGTAAAGGGCTTAGCTG
The DNA here is from genome assembly GCA_025998295.1 of Endomicrobiia bacterium. Lineage (GTDB taxonomy): Bacteria > Elusimicrobiota > Endomicrobiia > Endomicrobiales > Endomicrobiaceae > Endomicrobiellum. The sequence continues at coordinate 11,027 of BNVT01000001.1, read as the reverse complement.
CATTTGGGAGCTGTTGGATATTAATGCCAAGATAACAGAGAGAAATTGTGAAAACAAAAAAAGTATTAATTGTGGGTGGGTATGATAAAGATGGGTACGATAGAAGAGGGTTTGATAGAAAAGGGTATCATAGGGTTACTGGAAAGAAGTACGATAAATATGGGTATGATCAATATGGGTATGATCGATATGGGTATGATAGAAGGGGGTTTGATGGAGAAGGGTTTCAGATGGGTACGATAGAAGGGGGTTTGATGGAGAAGGGTTTCATAGGGTTACCAGAAATCGGTATAATGAAGATGGGTATGATAGAAAAGGGAATTATAGCGTTACCAAAGATCATCGGTATGATGAAAAGAGATTTTATGATGATTAAAAAGTGTTGGAGCTTTGAGCTTAAATAAATCTTGAATTTCCAAAGAAATAATTACGAAGTAAATTATTAAAAGAGCAAGGAAGTCTGCTATGGAGTATAAGAAAGTTTATTTAGACAACAGTGCGACAACACCTGTTGATTGTGAAGTTATAAAAGAAATGCAGCCCTATTTTGCCGATGTATATGGTAATGCTTCAAGCTTTCATTATTTTGGAAGAGAGTCAAAAGCGGTTCTTGATAATGCAAGAGCAAAAACGGCAAAATTATTAAATGCGTCTCCTGAAGAAATATTCTTTACGGGATGTGGTACAGAATCAGATAATATTGCAATATTTGGCCCGTTGAACGCCTATGCAAAAAGAGGACATATAATTACAAGCAAAATCGAGCATCATGCCGTGTTATACACATGTAAACATCTTGAAAAAAATGGATATGAAGTAACTTATCTTGATGTCGATAAAGACGGTGTTATTTTGATTGAAGATTTTAAAAAGGCGGTAAGGGATAATACCTTACTTGTAAGTATAATGCATGCCAATAACGAAGTCGGCGCGATACAGCCTATTGAGCAGATTGCCCAAGCACTCAAAAAAATAAACAGCTTAAGAAAATATAAAATTTATTTTCATACAGATTCTGTACAAACCGCAGGAAAACTTCGTCTAGATGTTCAAAAACTAGGGGTGGATTTACTTTCAATGTCGGCTCATAAATTTAACGGCCCTAAGGGTGTAGGAGTTTTGTATGTTAAAAAAGGGACAGCTGTATCGTCAATAACATTTGGCGGACACCATGAAAATGGTTTACGTCCAGGGACTGAGAATATTCCATATATTGTAGGTTTTGCAAAGGCTCTTGAAATTTCTAATGATAAGATCGAAGAAAATGATAAACATATTTTCGCCTTGAGAGAAAAACTAAAAAAAGGTATTCTTGATGCAATTTCCGACGTGGTTGTAAACGGTAGTGATAGTAGAGCAGTTTCTAATATTTTAAACGTAAGTTTTAACTACATAGAAGGTGAAGCGTTGCTTCTTATGCTTGACATGCACGGTATTGCTGTTTCCACAGGATCAGCTTGCGCCTCAGGCACATCCGAGCCGTCGCATGTTTTATCTGCGATGTGTGTTGATCCTGCCGTGGCTCAAGGGGCAGTACGTTTCTCTTTCGGGCATTATAATACTCAGGAAGATGTTGATTATACTCTACATATTTTGCCCAAAGTTGTAAGTAATCTTCGTTCAATGTCTCCTGTTTGGAATAAAAAAGCTTGAGAATGTAGGAACACTTAAGTTATATCTTTTTTCAAGGACTTCTTGTTACTTTTTTCGAATGGGTTGGCCAACTAACTTCTGTGTTGGTATACTCTTGCTTTTGCATTAGTTTAAAAGTATATGCAGTGCGTTTTTGGACTAGCCCTACGGGCTGTATGTGCTGCCTTTTGGTAAGTTTTGTCTGTTTTGTTTGATAAATACCGCAAAATATTTATTGCCTTTTGCAAAACAGCCAAAACTTTCCCCTCGAAAATTTAAAGTAACGCAAAGTTTACTAGTGCGGAAGTTAGTTGATTGTAAAATAGCAAAAAGTACAATAATTATAATTTACTGGAGGAAAAAATGTACATTGATTTGGCATCAGACTGGCCGGCCTATTTGTTTATGGCGCTGTTTGTTATTTTCTTTGCATACATTGTCGTTAAGGGGAATTCTAATTCGGGGAAACGTTAGTTGATTATAAGTAAATTTGACCAAGGAGATGTAATTTATGGCTGATAAATTTTCTTTTGATATTGTTTCTGAAGTAAATATGATGGAAGTTGACAATGCCGTTAATCAGGCACAGAAAGAACTTGCAAATAGATTTGATTTCAAAGGTAGCAAATCGGCTATAGAATTAAATAAAAACGATAAAAAAATAACACTTGTCGCCGATGATGATTATAAAATGAAGGCCTTAAAGGATATTTTGGAAGGCCGTTTTGCAAAAAGAGGTGTTTCAATAAAATCTTTAAATTATAAGGCGCAAGAAAATGCTTTTGAAGGATACATTAGACAGACAGCTGAGATCGTTTCAGGTCTTCCGTTAGATAAAGCGAAAGAACTTGCAAAACTAATTAGAGATTCAAAGATAAAGGTTCAGACCCAAATTGACGGCGCAAAAGTTAAGATAATTTCTCCTAAAAAAGATGATTTGCAACAGGTAATAGCTTATTTAAAAGAAGTGTCTTTTTCATTGCCTTTGCAGTTTACAAATTATAGATAAAGAAGTTAGAGATTAGACATATTTTTTAAACTTACAGTTACGCCAGTTTGTTTTAGTGATTATTCTATCATTAATAGTTTGGGAAAAGGCAAATAAATGCACCTCAAGGGTTGCCTGCCACACCTTTTTTAGATTATTACGGAGTGTCTCTAGAAACTCATGATTTTTGTAGGTTTTTGTATTTATCACGTTGAGCTTGTACGGTATCTCGTTGTAAAACAACATTAAGTCACAATAGGTGGTGTATCACGGGTAAATCATTTTATATCAAGGAGAAAGAAGATGAAAGAAGTAAAGTTTTTAGGCAAACACAAAAGAACAATGAATATGTTAGTAATACTAGCAATGTTTACATGCACAAATGTTTGTTTGGGTATATCTGATATCAAAGGAGAAAGTGTATCTCGAGATGATAAAAAAACAATTGATCAGATCAAAAAGTCAGCAGAACAAGGATATGCCTACGCTCAATGTAACTTGGGTGGGATGTATCACGAAGGTAAAGGCGTAAAACAAGATTACAAAGAAGCAATTAACTGGTTTAAAAAGTCAGCAGAACAAGGATTTGCCCAAGCTCAATATAACTTGGGTGTGATGTATTACGAAGGTAAAGGCGTAAAACAAGATTACAAAGAAGCATTTAACTGGTTTAAAAAGCAGCACAACAGGGGCATCCTGGCGCCAAAACAGTATTGACAAAAGTTCTTGAAAGTAAGTAGTTTTGCCGTTTTTGTGATTTCTGTAATTTATACCAAAGGGTAAAATAATCAAGTAAGCATAAAAGAAAAGGAAGTAGCAAAGGCAAAGGCAACGGCAATAACAAAAGTAAGACAGCGGAAGTTTAGGCGGAGGCTTTGCAAGAGGAAACAACACAACACAGAAATTATCTTACCCGATGGTTTGCCTAAAGGAACTAGTTTTGATAATATACCTTGTGGGCGTTTATGGCTATTAAAAAACTGGTCAAAAGTAACAAATCAAAAAAAATGCCTAAATTATTTTGCAATTAAGGAGGTTTTAGTTTTACTGTTGTATATGGTCACTTGAAGTTGAAAAATCTCAAAACATATTAGTTTGTTTTCGTGATCATTCACGCGCTATCACTTATATGCCGATTTGGAAAGAGGTCTAATATATAGCTCAAGGGAGATTAAAAATGCTAAAGATGAAAGAAAAAAACACCGGCTCGGTGGATATTGATTCTACTCTTACAATAGACAATACGGAATCTTTAAACGCCCTTATCGAGCGTGTAAAAAAAGCGCAGGAAGTGTATGCGACTTTTGCTCAAAAACAAGTTGACAAAATTTTTAAAGCCGCTGCGATTGCTGCCAATCAAGCAAGAATTCCTTTGGCAAAAATGGCTGTTGAAGAAACAGGCATGGGAATTGTTGAAGATAAAGTTATTAAAAATCATTTTGCATCAGAATATATTTACAATAAGCATAAAGACGCTTTGACTTGCGGAATTATTAGCGAAGATAAAGCAAATGGAATTAAAATAGTTGCAGCTCCTGTAGGCGTTATTGCCGGGGTTGTCCCTACTACAAATCCCACCTCTACGGCAATCTTTAAATCTTTAATAACTTTAAAAACAAGAAACGCTATAATTTTTTCACCCCATCCCAGAGCTAAAAAATCGACGATAGCAGCAGCTAAAATTATTCTTGACGCGGCAGTTAAGGCTGGAGCTCCTAAAGATATAATTGGTTGGATTGATATTCCTTCACTTGAACTGACAAATTTGCTTATGACGCATAAAAATATAGCTACAATTCTTGCTACAGGCGGTCCAGGGATGGTTAAGGCAGCATATTCATCCGGGAAACCTGCTCTTGGAGTAGGTGCCGGAAATACGCCTGCAATTATAGACGAAACCGCTGATATCCAAATGGCTATTTCTTCAATTCTTATGTCAAAAACTTTTGACAACGGTATGATTTGTGCGTCTGAACAATCAATTATAATTATCAAAGATATTTACAATGACGTTATTAAAGAACTAACTCTTCGCGGAACCTACATCTTAAACAAGCAAGAAAAAGAAAAAGTGGCAAAAACAATAATTATTGAGGGCAAATTAAATGCTGCTGTTGTTGGGCAGTCTGCGTATAAAATAGCTGAAATAGCGGGTGTTAAAGTTCCTAGAGATGTGAAAATCCTTGCGGGTGAAGTTTCTGAAATTAATTTGAAAGAAGCATTCGCTTATGAAAAATTATCACCGGTAATTGCTATTTATAAAGCTGAAAATTTTGAAGATGCTGTTGAGAAAGCTTATAGTCTTGTAGAATTGGGTGGAGCTGGTCATACATCTGTACTTTATACTGATGAAAGAAAGCAGGATAGAATTAATACATTTGCAAAAAAATTGCATACAGGACGTATTTTAATTAATACGCCATCATCGCAAGGCGGGATAGGAGATTTGTACAACTTTAAATTGGAACCTTCATTGACACTTGGGTGCGGTTCATGGGGAGGAAATGCCGTGAGTGAAAATGTCGGGGTAAAGCACTTGTTAAATTATAAAACAGTTGCGCAAAGGCGTGAAAATATGTTGTGGTTTAGAGTTCCTCCAAAAATTTATTTTAAGAGAGGTGCTACAGATTTGGCGTTACGCGAGTTAGAAGGCAAAAAACGCGCGTTTATCGTTACAGACAGATTCCTATTTAATTCAGGTGCAATTTACAATATTACAAGAGTTTTGGAAGATATCAGCATAGATTATCAAATATTTTTTGATGTTAAACCCGACCCAACAATTTCTACAATAAATGAAGCGTTGTCAATGCTTAGAACTTACGAGCCTGATGTAATTATTGCATTTGGAGGTGGTTCTCCGATTGACGCTGCAAAAATTATGTGGCTCATGTATGAACATCCTGAAGTGGATTTTCAAGATATCGCCATGCGTTTTATGGATATCAGAAAAAGAATTTGTAAAATTCCAGAATTAGGAAAAAAAGTACAGCTTGTTGCAATTCCAACAACTTCAGGCACAGGATCGGAAGTAACACCATTTGCTGTTATTACCGACGATGAAACGCATATTAAATATCCTATTGCAGATTATGCATTAACTCCTAATATGGCTATAGTTGATCCTAATTTTGTTGATTCTATGCCAAAAGGACTATGTGCAGCATCAGGTATTGATGCTTTAACTCATGCCGTTGAGGCGTATGTGTCTGTTCTTGCGACAAACTTCACAAATTCTCCTGCGCTAGAAGCTACAAAATTATTGTTTAGATATCTTCCACGTTCTTATGCTGGAGATGATCCTATAGCAAGAGAAAAAGTTCATTACGCATCAACTCTTGCGGGCATGGCTTTTGCGAATGCATTTTTAGGTTTATGCCATTCAATAGCGCATAAGTTGGGGGCGGCATTTAATATACCTCATGGTATTGCGAATGCTTTGGTTATTAATCAGATTATTAAATATAACGCAACGGATTGTCCAAGAAAACAGGCTATATTTCCGCAATATAAATTTCCCAACGCTAAAGCAAAGTATGGACAGATTGCAGACGAATTAGGTCTTGGTGGCAAAAATGACGATGAAAAGGTTGGTTTATTGATTAGCGCAATAACTAAGCTGAAAAAAGACATCCAAATACCTCTTTCAATAAAAGACGCAGGTGTAGGAAAAAATGATTTTTATGATAGACTTGACGGTCTTGTAGACCAGGCATTTGATGATCAATGCACAGGAGCAAATCCAGTTTATCCGCTGGTGGAAGATATTAAAAATATTTTTATAAGAGCTTATGATGGGGAAATTTAAGAAAAATTAGAAAAAGATAAATAGCAACCGAGAAATACATTTTGAAAAAAACTCTTGAAAGGACCTGTTGGAGAGTTACTTTTTTAAAGATTTTGTTAGTACTTAATGTCTTTAACCACCGTGACTTGTAAAACATTATAAGTCTTACAATGACTATGATGTTTCGAGTTTTTGCTTTGGAGGTCTATTGTATAGACTCAAGAATAAGAGATTATTTGGCATAAATTTGGCAATTTTCAGGTCTGCAACTTAGCTGTAACATACTAAATCAACCATTTCCTACAAATAAAAAGATTCATGTAATGATAAGTGAGAGTTCCCCAACGCCCCAAGGCTTACCGCTAAGTGCTTATAAGATTACATAGGCTTTTAATTCTGTCTTATATAACTCTATCTTTATATATCATAATTCTTGATAAGTCCCAAATGCCATTTCAAATCCTACGTTTGTTTAAACTTCTGCTTGTTTTGTTTGCGTTTATTTTGTCATTATTGCCACTTATGCCTACATTTATGCTTGTTTGATTATTTTGCCCTTTGGTATAAATTACAGAAATCACAAAAACGGCAAAACTACTTACTTTCAAGAACTTTTGTCAATGCTGTTTTAACGGCAGGATGCCCTTGTTCTGCTGCTTTTTTAAACCAGTTAAATGCTTCTTTGTAATCTTGCTTTACTCCTTTACCTTTGTAATACAATCACGCCCAAGTTATTTTGAGCTGGGGCATCTCCTTGTACTGCTTTTTTTGATCTGATCAATTTTTATCATCTTTTTCTCCTTGATATAATAAGAACTTTCATTTTTTAAAGGACTGTTTATCTTGCAATAAGAATTTTTTTTACAGCATGTTTTACAGCAACCGCAACTGCCTTTTATCAAACGCTTTACCAAACAAATTATGGCAACCGCCACGATCGCAATTATTATTATATTTTGTAGCATCTTTACCATCCATACAGAAGAATTAAAGCATTACAACCAACTGATTAAAAGCAAAACCCTCAAAGACTAGTATTTTAACAATGTTCCGATTTGAAAAACAATAAACGAGACTATCCATGCAGAAGCTGTACTTCCTATAACAAGCAAAGCAAGCCACTTGTAACTTGAACCCGTTTCTTTAAAAAATACAATTACAGAAACAACACAAGGTATGTATATCAAGCAAAAGATAAGAAAGGTTATGCCTTTCAAAGCCGACCAGTCTTTATCATTTGCAATTTTTTCTTTTAAAGGAAGGTTCTCCCCAGAACCATCTTCTATAGCATAAATTGTACCCAAAGTACTCACAATTACTTCTTTTGCAGCAAACCCTGCTATTAAAGCCACAGCTCTGTTACCATCCATGCCTATAGGCTTAAAAAAAGGCTCCAGAATTTTTCCAGCTCTTCCAGCAAAACTATACTGCGCTTGTAAAGCAACCTGTTCATTTTTACTAAGGTTTTCATTTATGGGAGCTTTAGGGTAAGCAAATATAACCCATATTAAAATTGATGCAAACACTATTGTTGTTCCGGCTTTACGCACATACAATGTGCCTCTTTCCCACATTTTCAAAAGAAGACCTTTAATTGTAGGAATATGATATGGCGGAAGTTCTATAACAAAATATGCCGCATCTCCCTTTAAAACTGTTGAGCTCAAAAGCTTTGCAATACCTAAAGCAATAGCAATACTTAAAAAATACATCACAACCATAATATCTGTTTTGTATTTAGCATGAAAGAAAGTGTCTATAATCAAAGTAAACACCGTAAGTTTCGCACCACATATCATAAAAGGTGCAATAAACATAGTTATAAGTCTGTCTCGTTTTGAATCTAATGTTCTTGTGGAAAGAATACCCGTAACTGCGCATCCGTTAGTTGAAAGCATCAAAGGTAGAAATGATTTGCCGTGAAGCCCAAATCTGCTCATAACTTTATCCATTACAAAAGCGGCTCTTGCCATATATCCTGAATCTTCAAAAAATGCTATCGCAAAAAACATAAACAACATCATAGGGAAAAATCCAAGCACACCTCCAACTCCTCCAATTATACCGTCAACAATTAAAGACCGCACGGGACATATCGGAAGCAATGATACAACAACTCCTCCAATCCATTTAAAAAGCAAACCAAAAAGATTTGCCATAGGATCCGCAAAGGTTGTAAATTTGAAGATTACATACATTACTAAAATAAAAATAGGAATTCCTAAGTATTTGTTGAGAACAAAACTATCTATTATACCCGTTATGTCAACCTTATCTTGCCCTGTCTTTTTAACAACGGTTTTTACGATAGATTTTGCAAAACCATAACGTCGATCGACTATTTCCTTGTCCGCCTTTTCTCCGAAATGTTCTTTAATGTGCTCTTTGCTTTTTTTAAGTTGAGTCAAAATTTCAGACTCATTATTTGTTTCGGAAATTAATTCTAATATCGAAAGACCATTATCTAAAAACTCTATTGCAAGCCATCTTTCAGGAAATATTGATAATGTCGGATTTTTTGAAATAAGATCTTCAAGCTTATCTGTTTGTTCTTTTATGACATCTCCGAAATCTACTTTAGCTCTTATCTGATTTTTTAATTTCTTATTTTCAAAAAGAGATACTATGGAATCTAGAATATCATCAATCCCTATTTTTCTACTCGCAACTGTGGTAATGACAGGAACTCCCAAAAGATCTGACATTGCTTTTTTATTTATAACTTTACCTTGAGACCGTAGAATATCCACCATATTTAGAACCATTATGATAGGTACGCTAAGTTCAGTAAGCTGAGTAAACAAATATAGATTTCGTTCAAGGTTAGTAGTATCAATAGTATCAATTACAATATCTGGTTTTTCTTTAATTAAAAAATCTCTTGCAACAGCTTCGTCATCAGAAAATGCGGAAAGGCTATACATTCCCGGCAAATCAACAAAATTTATATCATACCCTTTATAGCTTTTTGAACCTTCTTTTTTTTCTACCGTAATACCCGGATAATTGCCAACATGTTGATTAGAGCCTGTTAAACTATTAAAAATTGTAGATTTACCACTGTTTGGATTGCCCGCGAGAGCAACTTTAATCTTAATATTTTTTTGCATACTATTTCCTTCTCAGCAGTAGTATGTTATCTGCAATTTTATTGCCCAAAGCAATTCTTGCATCTTTTATTTTAACCACTATGCTTCCTCCGTGCCCAATATTTTCTATAACTATCAACTCATCACCCGGCAGAAAACCCATTTCAAGAAGTCTATGCCTCAACTTTTCGCCACAGTGAGCCACAACAAATTTATAGCTACCCGGAACAGCATTGCTTAATTTAGTCATACCATTATATTTAAGACAATTATCGAACGATTTAAACTTTTGAAAATGAGCTTTAACCCAGCGCTTATGCCAACGCTCATATGTGTGTTTTACCATTCTTCTAAAGAATCCCATTTTAGCTCCTTTTAGTTATATATAATTATTTTAGCTTAAACTAACTTGATATTGCAACACAACTGTAAAATAGCAACTCATAATCTTGAATTCTTATTCCTTCCAGCTATCTAGATATTCTTTTAAATTCGTTATATCTTCGTCTTTTGTAAAGAAGCGTTTTTTCAGAAGAGAATGCAATCTTTCTAGTTTATAAACAGTTTCAGTAGCAACTAAGTGTTCTATTTCGCAAGCTTCTTTATTAGCAACTTTCGAATCTATAAAAAGCAGGTTATTTAAGAACTTGTACAATATGTTATGTTTCTCTTGAACTTCAAAAGCTATCTTTTCACCTTGATCAGTTAAATCAACATATCCGTATTTTTCGTGTATCACAAGACCATTTTCTCCTAAAAAGTTAATTGCAACGTTAACGCTTGAACTTTTAACGTTTAAAGAAGATGCAATATCACATACTCTTGCATATTTCTTCTCTCTTTTTAACATTGCAATAGTTTCAAGATAATTCTCAAGAGACGCACTTAAATTGTTTATGGATTTATTTTTTTTAAGCTTTATCATTTAAAACTCCGTAAGCTGCAAACATTTTACAAATGCTAAATTAGGCTTGTCTAAAAACCTATGGCTATGGTATTTATATTTATCTTATTAGTCATTTAATCCTTGTTTAAGGTATCTTGTCGTAAAAACAACGCTAGTTACCAATAAAAGTTCAAAAATTGACAGGAACTTTTAAGAATTTTAGACAGATCCAAAATATTAACAAATAGTTGTTTTTTATATTTTGCTGAGGAGGGGATTTGAACCCCTACCGCCCTTTCGGGGACAGGCTTCTGAGACCTGCGTGTCTGCCGTTCCACCACCTCAGCATTTTGAGTACAAATTATCCGTCAATAACGTTTATTTCAATTATGCGTATGTGTTTCCTTTATTTGTTTTATATCCCAAACAACATGAAAGCATTAATACAATACCATAAACGATTAAAATACTCCAGCATGTGTATAACCCTTTTAAATACAGCTGTCGCCAAACCATAGTAAATAAAGTGCAATAAGTGCCAAGCGTTAGAAAAGTCGGTACAACACATATGTAAAGATAAAACAGATTATGGAGCAAGGATAAGGACAAAATATTTCTTATCCTTAAAGTTCCTTTTTTTTCTTT